>CAYZVO010000077.1:0-35899 GCA_964481655.1 uncultured Enterobacterales bacterium
GGGGCGGGGTAGGGGGCGGGAATCGTCGGCGCCGAGGGTGACCCGGCCATCCACCCCGGCGCCGACGAGCACTGCGACGGGGTGGACGAGGACTGCGACGGCGTGGTGGACAACGACGGCATGGACGCGCCCTCTTGGGTCGAGGACCTGGACGGCGACGGCTGGGGCGGGGAGGGGACCGCCACGGGCTGCGAGGCCCCCTCCGGCCATGTGGCGGAGGGCGGCGACTGCGACGACGACGATCCCTTGGCCTTCCCGGGGGCCGTGGAGCATTGCAACGACCGCACGGACCAGGACTGCGATGGAGAGGCCACCAACGGCTGCCACGGTGACCTCGCGCTGCAGGGACGCACTCCCGACGCGCAGCTCGGCTTGGCCATCGCCAACATCGGTGACCACGACGGTGACGGCTACGACGATCTGGCCGTCGGGGCCCCGGGCCGGGTCACGGACGAACCGGTGGGCGCGGCCTGGGTGATGTCAGGCGGGAGGGACCGCCCCGTGGTGGCGGAGCTGTCGTTCGAGGACCACGCCACCATGCTCGAGGGGCTCGACGGGGCCTTCGGCAGCGCGGTCACCGGGCTGGGGGACCTCGACGGAGACGGCTACGACGACCTGGCCGTCAGCGCGCCGCACGCCCCCAACGACGAGGTCGTGGTCTACGTGGCCTACGGGCCGGGCCCCTACAGCGACGGTGGCGACTGGCTCGGGGGCACCATCCGTGCGGGGCAGGTGGACGCGGTGCACGGCGATGCGTTGGCGGGGCTCGGCGATCTCACTGGGGACGGGCTACCGGACCTCGCGGTGGCCTCGCCCTGGTTCGATCGCATCGACAACGACGATGGCCTCGTCACGATCTACTCGGGTCCCATCGACGGTCAGGTCTCGCTGCACGCGGCGGCCTTGATGGTGCACGGCTCGCCCGAGCGGGCGCGGATCGGGACCAGCCTGGCCGCCGGTGGGGACCACGACGGCGACGGGCTGTCGGATCTGCTGATCGCCACCGACGAAGGCGGCGCCCAGGCCGGCGCCACGGTGCTCGGTGGCCCCCTGTCCGGGAGCGTGAGCATCGAGGATCTACCCCAGCGCGTCTGCACCGGGTCCTGGCAGGACGGCGCCATGAGCCTCGCCTGGGCGGGGGACCTGGACCAGGACGGGCACGACGACATCCTCGTCGGGTCCTGGGGAGACGAGTCCACAGGCCGCGTGCTGCTCTTCCTCGGCCCGGTCCAGGACGACTGTGTCACCGACGCCACAGCAACCATCAGCGGGGTCGAGGCCGGCGACGGCTTCGGGACCGCGGTTCTGGGAGGCTTCGATCTGGACGGTGACGAGCAGCCGGATCTCGCCGCGGGCGCGCCCAGCGGCATGGACAGCCTGGTGGTCAACCAGGCCGGGACCGTATCCGTGTGGCTGCAGCCGCCGGAGGGCGCAGTCGACGCCTCGACCGCCGACATCACCCGCTACGGCACGGGCAGCTGGGACAACCTGGGCGCCTCGCTGGCCTCCATCGACCTCGACGCCGACGGCGTGGACGATCTCATGGTCGGGGCGCCGAGCAGCGACCTGGACGAAGGTGACGAGGGTGTGGTGTGGGTCCTCTTCGGCGGGGAGTGGTGAGCATGGCCCGAGCTCTCCACGCCCTGGTGTTGGTGGCTCCCGTAGCGTTCGGGGCGCGGGACGGTGGGGGCTTGGGCTGCGGCTGCGACCCGGGCGCGGGATCGGTGATCGACGTCGATGGGGACGGCTACGGCGCCACGATCGACTGCGATGATGGCGAGCCCTCGGTGCACCCGGGCGCCGAGGAACACTGCGATGGGGTGGACGAGGACTGCGATGGCGAGGTGGACGAGGAGGCGGTGGACGCGCCCCGATGGAGTGAGGATCTGGACGGCGATGGCTGGGGGGGAATCACGACGTTCGAGGCCTGCGAGGCACCCGATGGGTACGTCGCCGAACGGGGCGACTGCGACGAGACCGATCCCGCGATCCACCCCGGAGCCGTCGAAGAGTGCGAAGACGAGGTGGATTCGGACTGCGACGGCGACCCCGAGAACGGCTGCAGCGGCGATCTTGCGTTCCTCGGGGAGATCGCAGACGGTGAGGTGGGCGACGCGCTTGCGGTCGCCGGCGATGTGGACGGCGACGGCATCGATGACCTGCTCATCGGGGCCCCGGACGGACGAGGCGACAGTGAGCGTACTGGGCGGGTCTACCTGGTCTCGGGATCGACGACGTGGAGTGGAGGGTCGGAGGTCGATGTCCGCGAGGTCGCTGTGGTGCTCGAGGAGCTGGGCGATTCGACTGGCTTTGCGCTCGCCGGTATAGGCGACCTCGACGGGGACGGCTTCGATGACCTCGCCATCGGCGCGCCCCAAGCCTCGGAAGAGGACGAGCGCCACGTCCTCATCGGCTACGGCCCCCTCGACGATGTCTGCGGCCCGGGTTGGGACGGTGGTCTCATCAGTGCGGGGCAGGGTGGCGCCTACCACGGCTATGCCCTGGCCTCTGCAGGCGATCTGACCGGCGACGGTCAGCTGGACCTGGCGGTGGGATCACCGTTCTTCGCCAGGATCGGGAACGATGACGGGCTCCTGACGGTGTACTCCGGCCCGATCGAGGGTGAAGTGAGCCTGGATGATGCGGCGTTCACGTTGTACGGCTCGCCGGACAGGAACAACCTCGGATGGGTGCTCGCCGGTGGCGGGGACCACGACGGTGACGGTCAGGACGACCTGCTAGCCTCCTCCGGGATGTATGGGTCCTCCTCTCCGGGCGTCGTGGTCGTCAGCGGCCCGGTGAACGGTAGCCAGAGCGTGGTGGATCTGCTGGTCCTCGAGTCGACCATCGACCTCAGTGACAAGTTCGGGTGCTCAATCTCGTGGGCGGGCGACTGGAACGGCGACGGCTACGACGACATCCTCATCGGGGACACCTGGGACTTCTACGGCCTGGCCTACCTGGTGCTGGGCCCACTCGCGGATGGCGAGCCCTGGTCTCCTGCCACGACCTTCGAAGGCACCACCAACGGAGCCCGACTGGGGCACGCCGTCCTGGGTGACTTCGACCTCGACGGCGACGGTGCGCTCGACATCGCCGTCGGTGCCCCCAGCGCGCTCGAGAGCCCCTCGGAGTATCGACCCGGCACGACCTGGATCTGGCTCGACGCGGAGGAGGGCACCCTGGAGGACGACAGCGCCGACCTCAGCTTCCTCGCGACCACCCGCACCACCAACCTCGGGGCCACGCTGGCGGCCCTCGACCTGAACAACGACGGCCTCGACGACCTGGCGATGGGCGCCCCGGGCACGGACCTCGACGAGCAGGACGAAGGCGCCGTCTGGATCGCCTTCGGCGGGCTGGAGTGATCGTGCAGCGCGCATTCGCCATCCTGCTGCTCACCGCCCCCGCCGCCCTCGGCGCCGGCGACAGCCAGTCCCTCGGCTGCGGCTGCGACCCAGGTACGGGCACGGTGATGGATGGCGACGGCGACGGCTACGGCGCCACCATCGACTGTGACGACGCTGATCCGAACGTCCACCCCAGCGCCGAGGAACACTGCGACGGTGTGGACGAAGACTGCGACGGCGAGGTCGACGAAGAGGCGGTGGACGCCGTGATCTGGATGCAGGATCTGGACGACGACGGCTGGGGTGGGGTGAAGGGGGAGGAGAGCTGCGAGCCCCCCAGTGGCTACGTCGCCGAGGGCGGCGACTGCCATGAGAGCGACCCGGACATCCACCCCGGCGCCACCGAGCTGTGCTGCGACGAGGTGGACCAGGACTGCGATGGCGACTTCGACAACGGCTGCAGCGGCGATCTGGTCCTGCTGGGTGAGACCACCGACGCCTTCGCCGGAGAGGTGTTGGCGAGGGTGGGAGATCTCGACGGTGACGGCCTCGAAGATCTGGCGGTCGGTGCGCCCGAGGCCGACAGCGGAGGAGTCAACGCGGACGGACGGGTCTACGTGGTCTACGGCCGGTCCGACCTCGAGTCTGGACAGGAGCTGGTGCTCCTGGACGAGTCCTCCCTCTACTGGGACCTGGGCGCGACCCTGGGCGCGTCGCTGGCGGGTGGGATGGACCTCGATGGAGATGGGTACGGCGACCTCGCCATTGGGGCGCCGCACAAGGCGCAGGGGGCCGATGTCCTTGGTGCGGTCTACCTCGCCTACGGTCCGGTGAGCGACACCTCGGGCGATGACTGGGGCGGTGTCACCATCCTTGGCCGACAGCTCGACGCCTACTGGGGCGAGGCTGTGGCTGGGTCTTCAGACCTCACCGGTGACGGGCTCGACGATCTTGCCATCAGCGCGCCCTACCATGTCTACGATCACCAGGCTGGGGACGCCGGCATGGTCGGGGTGTTTTCGGGCCCCCTCGAGGGCACGCTGGTCCCCGACGACGCGGATCTGCTGATCTCCGGGACCCGCGACCTCGCCCCCCTGGGCACCCTGCTGGACGCCGGCGGTGACCACAACGGCGACGGCCAGGCGGACCTGCTCATCAGCTACGACACCTTCGACTTTGGCGGCAAGGTCATGGTGCTCGACGGGCCGGCCGAGGGGAACGTCTCCATCACCGATGTGGGCGCCTTCGTCAGCAACTGCGAGACCCACGCCCTGTTCGCCTCGTCCATGGGCTGGGCCGGCGACACCAACGGGGATGGCTACGACGACTTCGTGGTGGGTGCACCGACCTCGGAGGCGGGAAAGGTGTACCTCTTCCACGGCCCGTGGGACAGCCCGGCGACCTGTGACGACGCGGACGGGATCGTGTCCGGTACCGCGGAGGACGGCGAGTTCGGCAGCGCCATCGCGGCGGATCTGGACGTGGACGGCGATGGTCACCCCGACCTGGCCGTGAGCGCTGCTTCCGGCGTGCGAGAGCCCTGCGACTACGAGACCAACGCGGTGTTCCTCTGGAGCGGCCCCATCGAGGGGGCGATGGAGGACAGCAGTGCGGATCGGGTGTTCGTCGGCGACGGCACGCTGGCGAACCTGGGCTTCACCCTCGCGGGGGTCGACCTCACGGGGGATGGGCGCGACGAGCTGGCCATGGGCGCGCCGGGCACCAACGTCTTCAACCTGGACGAGGGCGCGGTCTGGATCGCGCTGGGCAGCGAGCTGTAGGGCTCAGCCTTCCTCTTCCACGCTGTCGACACCATCGCTGGTCTGCGCCCGCGCCAGCATGTCCTCGGCGGCCTTGCGCGTGGATCGCCCGTGCTGCTTGCCGGCCATCATGTTGGCCAGCTCGCGGATGCGCTCGGCGTCGTCCAGGGACTTGATCTTCGATCGGGTGCGGCCGTCGCGCACGGTCTTCGAGACGAAGAAGTGTGCCTCGCCAAACGCCGCGATCTGGGGCAGGTGGGTGATGCAGACGACCTGGTGGTGCCGGGCGATCTCCTGCAGCTTGCGCCCGATGACCTCGGCCACAGCGCCCCCCACGCCCGCGTCCACCTCGTCGAAGACGTACGTGCCCGCCGGACCGTTGCCGGCCAGCACGGCCTTCAGCGCCAGCAGGGCCCGGGAGATCTCGCCGCCGCTGGCGACCTTGGCCAGGGGCTTGGGGTCTTCGCCGGGGTTGGGGGCGATGAGGAACTCCACCCGGTCGATGCCGGTGGAGGTGAGGGGGGCTTCGCCCACGACGAAGTCGTGGCTCACCTGCTCGAAGGGGGCCACATCCACCTGGACCAGGGCGTCGCCCATCCCCAGCTCGTTCAGCTCGGCGGTGATGGCCTCGGCCAGGCGCTCGGCGGCGTCTTTGCGGCGTTCGGACAGCTCCTTGGCCAGCTCGCTGGCCTGCTCGAGGGCGCTGTCCATGGTCGCCTGGCGCTCCTCGAGGTTGACCTCGACGGCGGCGAGTTCTTCGAGCTGGGCGGTGATGGTGTCGCGGTAGCCGAGCACGGCCTCGAGGCTGCCGCCGTACTTGCGCTCGAGGCGCCGGATGTGGGCCAGCCGGGCCTCGACCTCGGCCTGCCGCTCGGGATCGGCGTGCACGTTGCGCCCGTAGGCACCGAGCACCCGCGCGGCCTCCTCGAGCTCGACGCGGGCACCCTCCAGCTGCTGGGTGACCTCGGACAGCCGCGGGTCGATGGCGGCCAGCTCCTGCAGGCCCCCGACCACCCGGGCCAGCTGGGCGGTGAGGGCGTTCTCCTGCTCGTACAGCACGGCCTCGGCGCCCTGGGTGGCGCGGGAGAGACGCTCGGCGTGGCGCAGGCGCTTGGCCTCGTCGGCCAGCGCGGTGTCCTCGCCGGGCTTCAGATCGAGCCCCTCGAGCTCGGAGAGCTGGTAGCGCAGGTAGCCTTCGCGATCGACGCGGTTGCGGGCCTGGTCTTCGAGCTCCTGCACCGAGGCGCGGGCGTCCAGCAGCAGGGCCCAGGCCTGGCGCATGCCCTGCTCGAGCCCCTCGAGGCCAGCGTAGGCGTCCAGGTATGCCAGGTGGGAGGCAGGGCTGGCGAGGGTGTGGTGCTCGTGCTGGGAGGAGATATCGACCAGCCCGGCTGAGAGGCGGCGCAGCTGGGCCGCGGTGGCGAGCTTGCCGTTGACGTAGGCCCGGGTGCGGCCGCTGGCCTGGTTGACCCGGTGCAGCACGATCTCGTCCTCGACCTCGATGCCGACGCCTTCGAGGCGTCCGCGGGCCACGGGATCGTCGCTGACGTCGAACAGCGCCTCGACGTCGGCCTGCCTCGCGCCGGTGCGGACCAGATCCGCCCGGCCTCGGGCCCCGAGCACCAGCTGCAGGGCGTCCACCAGGATGGACTTGCCTGCTCCGGTCTCGCCGGTGACGATGTTGAGGCCGGGCTCGAAGACGACCTCTTGCTGCTCGATGATGGCGAACTCGCGCACGCGCACGCAGGTGAGCACGGGACCCTCCTTGTGGGGCCCCAAGGGTATCAGATTCCGTCTAGGTCGGGAATGCGCAGGGTCGACGCCGTAGACCCCGGAGCCCGCCGCCCATCGACGAGCCCCGGGGCCGGGTTCTATGGCACTCTCACTCGGTGGCGGAGAACAGGAATGGGTAGCTCACCACCACGATCCCTCCGCCCGGAGACGTCGGGAAGTTCATCCTCAGGAAGCGGGAGGTCAGGCAGGCCTCGACCGCTGGGTCGTTCATGGTGCTGGACTTGATGGAGGCGGTGGCCACGGAGCCGTCCTTGGCGATGACGAACTTGACCACGACCTTGCCGGCCAGCGAGGGATTCTTCTGCAACTCCTTCTGGTAGCAGTACCGGATGGCGTTGATGTGACGCTTGATCACGGAGTCGATGAGGGTCCTGTCGATGGACCCCAGGATGATTGGGGAACCGGAGATGGCACCCGCAGCGTCCGCCGCGTTTGCGCCAAAGGTGCCACCTCCGATTCCGTAGCCTGAATGTCCGCTGCCGCGGCCCTTGGTCCCCAGCCCGGCCAGGCCCATGGCGGTGCCACCGCCGCCGAGGCCGCTGCCCCGGGAGCCCAGCCCGCCCTTGCCCAGCGCCATCGTGGCGCCGCCCACCATCTCCACGCCCGCGGGTGCCGCGTTGGGCACGCTGATGTGCAGGCTGGTGGGGCCGCAGGGGGAGGGTTCGTCGTCGATGGCCACGAGGCTGGTGTACTTGGACACCAGGCCGTGCTCGAGGGCCACGTCGATGATGTCGTCACGGGCCTCAGCCGCGCTGCGCCCCCGGGGGTGCCACTCGATGTCCCGGATCTTCCGGCGGGCCCACAGGGTCGGCAGGGCCTCGTGGTCGCTGTCCACCACGGGGACCTCGAGGGGCAGCTCCCAGGCCACCGGCTCGGTGCCCAGCACGCCCCTGACGGTGATGACCGTGTCCACGATGCCGTCATCGGCGGCCTCGCCGGGCTCGTAGCGGGCCACGACCCGCAGGGGCTGACCCGCCCACAGGTCGGGGATCCTGGAGGGGTACTGCTCGCTGACCTCGAGCCCGCCCCAGTCGATGCGCAGGTCGCTCAGGGCCGGGTGGGCGATGCGGTCGTAGAACTCCCCCACGGCCTCGTCGAGGGGCTTCGAGCCGTAGTGGTAGATGACGTCGCCCCGGCCTTGCCCCGCGAGCCCCTCGAGCAGGTAGCGGTTGACGCTGGAGCCCACCCCCAGGGAGAACATGCGTGCGTTGCCGATGTTGTCTCGCACCAGCTCGAACATGCGCTGCTCGCCCCCGACATAGCCGTCGGTGAGCATGAGCACGAGCCGCATGGCGTCCGGGTTGCCCGGCATGCGCAGGGAGTGGAGGATGCCCTGGTCCATGTTGGTGCCGCCGCCCTCGAAGCGTGAGAGCCAGGCGCGGGCGCGGGCCCGGGTGCTGGGCGTGGACGGCTGGGGGCGCTCGAACAGCGAGGTGGCCGCGCCGCTGAAGCGCACCAGGTTGAAGCTGTCCTCCGGGCCCATCTCCTCGAGGGCCAGCAGCACGGCCGCGCGGGCGCTCTCGTAGGGCCATCCGCTCATGGAGCCGGAGCTGTCGATGACGAACAGCAGCTCCCGGGGCCGGGCCACGAAGTGCTCGCCCAGCTCGGGGGGCTCGAAGCTCACGGCGATGGTGCCGGGTTCGTCGGCCCACGGGCGGTGGGTCAGCACCGACACGCCGGGCCGCTCACCCTCGAGGCTCCACTCGAGCACGAAGTCGCGGTCGGGGACGATCACCTCGTCGGCGGTGGTCACCTCGGCGCCCCAGGCGCCCTCGTCCATCACGGCGATGTCGTGGCTGTCGCTCCACAGGGAGCGCACGGGCAGGCCCTCGTCGATGTAGACGGTGATGTCCACCCCGTTGAAGGGCTGGGTGGTGTAGGGGGTGTCCAGCCGGGCGCGATCCTCGACCCAGGGCGGGGAGAAGCGGGGGCCCGGCGTCATGGGGAAGACCAGCTCGTAGCTGCCGTCCTCGAGGGCCAGCTGCTCCACGTACTGCAGGGTGATCTGCACCTCTTCGCCTGGGCAGAGGCTGGCGATGCTCTGAGTGAAGAGGTTGTCCCGCTCCTGCTCCAGCAGGGCCGCCATGCGGCCGTCCTTCTTGGCCTGCTCGTAGGCCTCCCGGGCCTCGCCGCGCTCCATGACCCGGCCCTCGATGAGCCGGTCACCGCAGGTCAGATCCATGCGGTCCACGGCCGCGGTGGAGGGCAGGGGAAAGAGGTAGGTGGCCTCGAGGGTCTCGTCGTAGGGGTTGTGGAACCACTGGATCATGGTCACCCGCGCCAGGCCCGCGTGGACCTCGGCGACGACCGATGTGTGCTCGAGCACCAGGGCCCCGAGCCCCTCACCATGTGTCACCCGGATCTCGCCGCCGCCGATGGGGTCGTCCTCCATCACCTCCGGTGGATAGACGATGGGGTCGCGCAAAAAGTCCAGATCATGGGGGATCTGCTGGGCCGAGACGGCCGCCGCCAGGGCGATGGTGGGGAGCAGCATGGGGTGCCTCCGTGGTGTCGCGGTCGTGAAAGACCACGCCACGACACACCCGGTTCGCCCCGGCTTGTGAGATGTGTGTCAACCCGATGTTTCAGTCCGGAGGCCCGGAACCTCCCCCACGGGTCTCGGGGTCAGCCCGCCTTGCGCGGCTCGAGGGCGAAGACCCTGGCCTGGGCCTGCCGGCCCTTGAGCTCCTTGACCCCGAGATCCTGGACCGCGTGCTCACCCTGGGCCTGGGCGGTCTGCTCGCCGATGAGGATGGGGTGCTGGCGCGCCATGCCCTGCAGCCGGGCGGCCACGTTGACCGCGTCGCCGATGGCGGTGAAGTCCATCCGGTCCTCGCTGCCCACGTTGCCCAGCAGCACCTCGCCGGTGTTCAGGCCGATGCCCACGTTCAGCGGAGCGAGCCCCACGGCCTGGCGCCGCTTGTTGATCATGCCGATGCGGGCCTGGATCTCGAGGGCGGCGTTGCAGGCCGCCAGGGCGTCGCGGGCGGGGTCGCGGGCGGCGTTGAAGATGGCCATGACCTGGTCGCCCACGAACTTGTCGATGAAGCCGTGGTGGGTGGTGATGGAGTCGATCATCACCCGGAAGTAGGTGTTGATGAGCTTGTGCAGGGCTTCGGGGGTGTTGCGCTCGGCCAGCCCGGTGAAGCCGCGGATGTCCGCGAAGAGGATGGTGCAGACCTGGCGTTCGCCCTCGAGGCCGATGCGCTCGCCCCGGGCCAGCAGGCGCTTGACCAGGTCACCGGAGACGTAGCGGGAGAAGGAGTCCACCAGCAGCTCGCGCTCGGTGACGTCGTCGGCCACCACGACGGTGCCCTCGGGCCTGCCCTCGGCGTCGAACATGCGTGAGGCCTTGACCAGGATGGCCCGTTGGCGGCCGTCCGGGCGGCGCACCACGAGCTTGGTCAGGGGCAGCCGGCCGACCTGGCGGACCGTGCGGACGGCGCCCAGGACGTCCATGCCCGAGAAGAGGTGGAGCACGTCGACCAGGGGCCGGCCTTGCAGGTCCTCGGCGGGCACGCCCAGGATCTCCTCCATCCGGGTGCTGACCAGCCGGATGGTGGCGCTCTTGGTGCTGTCGATGACCATCAGGCCCGAGGACAGGCTCTCGATGACTCGTCGGTTGAACTCGTTGGCCTGCTCGAGGGCCTTGGCCATGCCGGCGTCCTCGCCGGCCGCGGCGTGGGCCGCCAGCTGCTGGCTCAGGCGCTGCACCTCCTGGTTCTTGCGGGAGATGCGCTGATCCACGTGCACGCTGTAGGCCCGGGCGACCTTGGGGACCAGGGTCAGCAGGATCTCCGACAACTCGCCCAGAGCCCGCTGGTAGGCGGGCTCGTGCAGCAGGCCTTCGGCCCCCAGCAGCAGGCGGATGGCGGGCAGCACCTGCAGGTGGGCCTCGATGTAGTCGGCCAGGGGGATGTTCTGGGCGATGCGCCGGCCGGCGGCGGCGTGCATGTGCAGGCCCATGCCCCGGGCCTCGCCCTTCTGGAGCAGGGAGAACAGATCGTCCAGCAGCAGCTTGACCCCGGGGCCGAGCTCCCGCGGGTCGAGGGACGAGTACACCGGCAGCCGCTTGACGATGGCGTTGATGAGCTCGTCGAGCAGGCGCTCGCGGCGGGGCTCGAGGAAGCCGATCAGGGTCTGGAGTTCGGGGGACATCGCACGCTCCTGGCTGCGATCCCCGTAACGGGATTCGGCCCTACGGGAACAGCGCGATGCGCCCCTGGGCGCGGTACAGGCTCACCGCCAGCACCTCCCGGAGGGAGCCCCGGGTGCGCTCCCAGGCGGGGGAGAGGGCGCCGGTGCCCTCGACCTCGTCGAAGTGGCGGGCGAAGACCTGCTGGGCCCGGAACACGTGGTAGGCGTCGGTGACCAGCAGGATGCGCTGGTAGCCTCGCTCCTCGGCCAGGTAGCGGGCGTTCTCCTCGGTGGAGGTGGAGCGCTGCTCCCGCACCAGGGCCGCGCCGGGGACCCCCAGCTGTTCGGCCAGGGCCGCGCCCACCTCGGCCTCCGAGGGTGGGTGCTCGCCCACGCCGCCGGTGAAGGCCAGCTCGGGCGCGAGCCCCCGCTCGAACAGCGCCACCCCCAGCTCTGTGCGGGCCCGCAGGGCAGGGGAGGCGACGCCGCCGGGGTCCACCCGGCAGCCGGCCACGACGATGGCGTCGTAGGGTCCGGGGGCGGGGTCCTGCTGGCCGATCTGATCGAGCAGGCCGGCGGCGGCGGCCCAGGGGCAGAGCCCCGCGGCGAGGATGAGCGCGGCGATGGTGCGACGGGAGGGGCGGGGCATGGGAAGGCTCCGGCGTGGGGATGCTTGGAGGCCCAGGGGGGCCGCATTATTCCCTGGTCATGGCAACGAACACCCCCATCGAGATCACGCCAGCGCAGGCCCGGGACTACCTGGTGGGGCAGCTGGGCCTTCGGGCCATGGCGGCTCCAGGCCCCGAGGCTGTGCCGGCGCTGCTGTCCCGCCTGCGCTGCATCCAGCTCGATCCCCTGGATCGCATCGGCACCAACGCCGATCTGGTCGCCATCGCGCGCATCCCCGGCCTGCGGCGGGGTGAGGTGTACCAGCGGTTGCTGCCCGGCCACGCCTTCGAGCACTTCGCCAAGGAGCGCTGCCTGCTGCCGGCCTCGGCCTTCCCGTACTACCGGGATCAAGCGGCGGAGACGCCCTGGTGGCGGCTCACGGACCGTCTGAAGCGCCTGCCTCCGGCCTTGCTCGACGAGGTGCTGGCCGAGCTGACCGCGCGGGGACCCCTCACAGCCGCTGAGCTCGCCGATCGGGGGCGGGTCGATGCCATCGACTGGAACGGCTGGAAGGGGACCGCCAAGGCGGGCACCATGGCCCTCGAGGTGCTCTGGCTGCGCTGTGATGTCGTGGTCTGCGGGCGCCGGGGCCGGGAGAAGGTCTACGACATCCCCTCGCGGGCCCTGCCCGCCCACGCGGACGCCACACCAGGTCGGGACTTCGCCCGCTGGGCCCTGCTCGAGCGGGTGGAGGCCGCGGGCCTGTTGGCCACCGCCGGTGGACCCTGGTGGTCCATGCTGGGTCCAGTGAGGACCTCGTCGCTCCCCGACCAGCTTGTGGCCGAGGGCCTGCTCCAGCGGGTGGTCGTGAGGGGCTCCAGGCGCGGCTACCTGGCCCCCGCGGGCTTCCGCCAGCGCCGCTTCCCCGACGACGACGGGCAGCTGCGCGTCCTCGCCCCCCTCGACCCGCTGATCTGGGACCGCAAGCTGGTGCAGCACAGCTTCGGCTTCGAGTATGTCTGGGAGGTCTACAAGCCCGCCGCCAAGCGCCGCTGGGGGTACTACGTCTGTCCCCTGTTGCACCGTGGTGAGCTGGTGGGACGCATCGAGGGGCGGACGGTCGAGGGGCGGGTGGTCCTGGAGTCGATCTGGGAGGAGGACGGTGCGACGGTGGACCGAGGGGCGCTGGATGTGGCCCTGGAGCGGCTGGCGACGCCGAGATGAGGGTCAATGGACGTCTGTGAGTCCTACAACACGCCCGCCACCGGGCTGTCCCTGTACTCGAACTCGTAGTAGACCTTCAGCCCGTCGTGGGGGAACTCATCGCGGGCTTCTCCCACGAGCAGGGTCCCGAACTCCTCGATGCGCTTGGGGATGGCGTCGCGGGCCAGGGCGTCGAGCTGGGGGTGACCGCTGGGTCGGGTGGTGGTGACCTCGCGGACGCGGCCGTGGCGGTCGAGGAGCAGCTCGATGCCGGTGGTGCCGACGATGCCGGACACCCGGATCTCGAAGGGGATCTCCCAGCTGGAGCGGAGCTGATCGTCCAGGGCCTGCAGCACCCCGGCCAGGGGGTGGGATCGGGCCGAGAGCACGGTGCGGACGTCCAGGGTGGGGGGCGGGTCGATGGGGCTGACCACCGAACCGCCAGCGGCCGCCTGGCTGCCGGTGGGGCTCGCCACGCTGGGGCGGGCGCTGCCCTGGGCCACCCGGCGGCGGCGCTTGTGGTCGTTGCGCTCGTCGGCCTTGGACCGGCGCTCCCGCTCCTGCTCCTGGCGCATCAGCTCGAGGGGTTCGACGAGGAACTGCAGCTCGGGCTCGGGAGGGGTGACGCGCCGCTCGGCCAGCTCCGAGGGCTGGGTGGGCTCGGCGGGTCGACTCGAACCCTGAGCGCGGGCCTCCCGGCGGGACTGGGCCTGCTCCTGGCGCTGCTCCACGGGATCGGCGCGCTCCTTGTCCCGCTGGCGCTCGCTGGCGCTGTGCTGGCGCTCGGCGCGCTCCTGGGCGATGGCGCTGGGGGTGGAGGCACGGTCGGGTTCGGGCGCCTCCGGGAAGATCTGGGCGTCGGGGACCAGCCCGGGGAGGCGCACAGCCACTGGGTCCCAGCCAGCGCGTTCGCCGGCCGCGCCCGCCTGGTGGGCCGCCGCGCTCTGCACGGCGAAGGCCTCGGACCAGCGGGGCTCGCCTTCGTCGAAGCGTGCGCGTCGGGCGCCGCTGGCGTCGGCCAGGGCGTCGCATGGGCCGCCGGCCTCCGCGGACGCGGAGCAGGGCTGCTCGTCGTCGCGCTCGCGATCGGCCCGGGGGGGCAGGGGCTTGCTGGCCGCCTGGCGAGCCTGGACCTGGGCCTCGCGCTCGAGGGGGGTGGAGGGGGCGGGGAGCTGGGCCTCGGCGCCGGCCTGCACCGCGTCCTGGGGGCTGCCCGCCATGACCCCGCGATCGGACATGCCTTCGGCCACCCGGGCCCGCGCGGGGGCGGAGAGCTCCTGGTCGAAGCGCTGGTCCCGGGTCGAGATGCGGTGGGTGTCCGGCGCGTCGCCGGGCAGGGCGTCGCCATGGGCGCGCACAAACTCGAGGCGCTCGGGGGGAGGGGGCGTGGGCTCAGGCTCGTCCTCGGGCTGCTCGAGGGGCTCGCTGCGCTCGGCGATCTGCTCCGGCTCGTCCTCGTCCTCGGCGAGGCGACGCTCGGGTACGCTGATCTCGGGGGGCGCCATGGCCTGCAGGGCGTCGGGGTCCAGGGCCAGCAGCTCCACCGGGGCTGGGGGAGGGGCGTCATCGGTGGGCAGCTCGGCCCGGGGCAGGGCCAGGGGCATGAGCGCCACGAAGACCAGGCTGTGAGCCAGGATGGAGATCCACAGGGATCGGCGCAGGCGGTCGTTGGCCCTCTGGCGGTCCCCCACGATCTGGCGCAGCGCCGGCAGGCGTGGCCCGGCCTTGGCGGCCTCGCCTCGAGTCTGCCGTTGGGTGTCCCGGGTGCGGCGCATGGATGCTCGGGGGGCGATGGGCACCGACGCGGTGTCCACACACCCATAATGGAGCCAAGTCGCCGAGAAGATCCACACCCGACTCAGAAAGCGTGTGAACGGCGCCACAGGGTGTGGCGTGTGCTATGTGGCCCCCTTCGGAGGTGCCCTCCATGCGTAGCTTCCCACGCTGGCTCCAGGCGATCGTCATCGCCATGTTCCTGGTCTGGATGCTCTATCGGCCCATCGCCTCGCTGCTGGTGGACTGGTGGTGGTTCCAGGCCCTCGGATACGACGAGATCTTCGTCACCAGCCTGGCCTCCAAGGCCGGCCTCTTCATCGCTGGCTTCGCCATCTGCGCGGGCTTCCTGGGCGTGAACGTCTGGTACTGCGAGCGCCAGGCCTCCCTGGACGCCTTCCGGCTGGCCATGCTCATCCCCGAGGCACCCCTGGATCCTCGTCGGGTCCTGCAGCTGGTGCGCGGGCTGATGGTCGCCGCGGTGATCGCGCCCTCGCTGGTGCTGGCCGCCGCCGCCACCGGCGAGTGGTTCCAGCTGCTCTGCTTCCTCGAGCCCCAGGACTTCGGCGTCGCCGATCCCGTCTTCCAGCTCGACGTGGGCTTCTACGTCTTCCGCCTGCCGCTGCTGCTCTTCGCGCAGACCTGGGCCACGGCCACGGTGTCGCTGACCGTCATGCTGGTGGCGGGCTTCTCCATCGCCCGTGATTCCCTGGTCAACCGCCACCCCCAGGGGGTGAGCGAGGCCGCCCGCAAGCAGCTGACCCTGCTGGGCGCGGTGCTGTTCGCCCTGGTGGCGGCCGGCTGGTGGCTCGAGCGCTTCGAGCTGCTCTTCAGCCGCGAAGGGGTGGTCTGGGGTGCGGGCTACACCGATCTGCACGCCCGGCTCCCGGCGTTCTGGGTGATGGGCGCGCTGGCGCTGCTGGTGGCCGTGGCCCTGCTGGTCTCCCTGCGCCGTCCGGGCTGGCGCATCCCCGCGGGCGCCGCAGGCTTCTACATCGTGGCTCGCCTGCTGATGGTCGAGGCCTACCCGGCCATCGTGCAGGACTACCGGGTCAAGCCCAACGAGCTGGGGCTCGAGACCGAGTACCTGGAGCGCAACATCCAGTCCACCCGGCTGGCCTACGCCCTGGACCGCATCGAGGTGGAGCCCTTCGAGGCCGCCGAGGGCTTGGACATGGGCGACATCCGCGCCAACCCTCTGACCATCGAGAACGTGCGGGTCTGGGACGACCGCCCCCTGCTGACCACCTACGCCCAGATCCAGGAGATCCGGCTGTACTACGACTTCGTGGACGTCGATGTGGACCGCTACGAGATCGACGGCCGCCTGCGCCAGGTGATGCTCGCCGGCCGCGAGCTGAACTACTCGAACGTGCCCGCCCAGGCCCGCTCCTGGGTCAACGAGCACTTCCAGTACACCCACGGCTACGGGCTCACCATGAGCCCGGTCAACAAGGTCACGGACGAAGGCCTGCCGGAGCTGTTCATCCAGGACATCCCCCCCGTGATCAACGCCGGGCCCGCCATCGAGCGCCCCGAGATCTACTACGGGGAGCTCACGGACAACTACGTGTTCGTCAACACGGGCATCGACGAGTTCGACTACCCCGACGGCGATCAGAACGCCTACACCCGCTACGCGGGCGAAGGTGGGGTGCCCACCGGCGGCCTGCTGCGCAAGACCGCCCTGGCCATCCACTTCCAGAGCCTCGACATCCTGCTGTCCAACTACCTCGAGGCCGACAGCCGGGTGATGTTCCGCCGCACGCTGCAGGAGCGCGTCGCCAAGCTCGCGCCCTTCCTCGGCTACGACAGCGACCCCTACATGGTGGTCGACGAAGGCCGCCTGTACTGGGTCATCGACGCCTACACGACCTCGCCGTTCTACCCCTACGCCGAGCCCCTGAACCTCGAGCACGGGCCGTCGTTCAACTACATCCGCAACGCGGTCAAGGTGGTCGTGGACGCCTACCACGGCTCGGTGGAGCTGTACGTCTCCGATCCCGAGGATCCGCTGGTGCTGGCCTACTCGGCCATCTTCCCCAACAGCTTCCAGCCCCTGGACGCCATGCCCGAGGGCCTGCGCGAGCACATCCGCTACCCCGTGGACTTCTTCGACGTCCAGGGCTCGATGTACCGGGCCTACCACATGACGGATCCCACGGTCTTCTACAACAAGGAAGACATGTGGGCCCTGCCGCGGGAGCTGTACGGCGGCCAGCCCAAGACCATGCAGAGCTACTACCTGGTCACCAAGCTGCCCGGCGAGGAGAAGGCGGAGTTCATCCTGCTGGTGCCCTTCGTGCCCACCGAGCGCGACAACATGATCTCCTGGATGGCGGCGCGCTGCGATCCCGAGGTCTACGGCCGCCTGCTGCTCTACCAGTTCCCCAAGCAGAAGCTGATCTACGGCCCGATGCAGATCGAGGCCCGCATCGACCAGGACCCGGCCATCTCCGAGATGATGACCCTGTGGTCCCAGGCGGGCTCGAAGGTCATCCGTGGCAACCTGCTGGTCATCCCCATCGGCGACTCGCTGATGTATGTCGAGCCGGTGTACCTGCAGGCCGAGTCCAGCAAGCTGCCGGAGCTCAAGCGGGTGATCGTCTCCTACGAGAACCGCATCGCCATGGAGGACAACCTCGAGCGCGCCCTGCGGTCGGTGTTCGCCCCTGGCGGGATGGCCCAGGAGACCGCGGAGCCCGGGCTCGAGCAGGACGATTCGGACCCCGACGCCCTGCCTCGGGTCGCCCAGGGCTGGGTGGATCTGGCCCACGACGCGAGCGCCTGGTTCGAGCGGGCGCGGCAGCGGCAGGTCGACGGTGACTGGGCGGGCTACGGCGAGGCCCTCGACGCCCTGGCCGAGTCCCTGACCCGCCTCGAGCGGATCGCGGCCGAGCAAGGAGCCTCTGGAAACCTCGATGAGCAGGCGCCCGTCGACGGTGAGCCTCCTGCGTCGCCTCCGCCTGCGGTAGACTCGGAGGCGGCCCCCACTCCCTAGGAGCCCGCCCATGAGCACCACGTTCCTCGCCCTCCTGCTGGCCGCCGCCCCCGCGCTGGCCTGGCAGGCCCAGGACGACGCCGAGCCCGCCGAAGACGCCCCCGCCGAAGAGGTCCCGGCCGACGAGGACACGGAGCCCGCCCCCGAGCCGGAGCCCGCCCCCGAGCCGGAGCCCGCCCCCGAGCCGGAGCCGGAGCCCGCCCCCGAGCCGGAGCCCGCCGAGCCCGCAGCGGCCCCCACGGCGGGGGAGGACGGCGTCCCCCTGGTGATCGACACCAGCGGGGCTCAGCAGCTCGAGGACCTCACCGAAGAGCAGGCCGAGTGGCTGAAGCCCAAGCTCAACCTGCTGCCCCCCAACACCAAGGCCCAGACCGACTTCACCGCCTACGTGCTCGAGTGGGGCGAGGTGAAGATCGGCGTGAACACCATCCAGCTGGGCGTGCTCCCCGGTCTGCAGGCCGGCACCTCTGTGCCCCTGCTGGCCCTGCGGGTGCCCAACGCGAACCTCAAGCTCGACTTCCTACGCCTCGGGCCCCTGGACGTGGCGGCCACCGGCTCCTGGTACTCGGTGCCCCGGGAGGGCTTCGAGGGCCGCTTCTTGAGCGGCGGCGGCATGGTGTCCTTGAAGATCATCGACGCCTGGTCCATCCACGGCGGCGCCAGCTACGCCTGGATCGACACCAGGGGCTTCCCCGACGTCAGCACCCTGTCCAGCTGGATCACCGGAGACTCCGAGGTCATCGACGTCGGTGACGAGCTGGCCGACGCCCGCCTCGCCGCCGAGCTGCTCTCCATCCGCGCGGCCACCGACATCCGCTTCAACCGCCGGGACAGCATCGTGCTGCAGTTCAGCACCATCCCTCAGGCCACGGTCCAGACGGATCCGGTGCCCGAGAACATCCCCCCCATCTTCGGCCTCGACGAGCTGCTGGCCTTGAACGGGGCCATCCCCGTGACCCAGTCCTACACCGCCAGCATCGCCTGGCAGATCCAGTGGAAGCACGCTCAGCTGCGGCTCGGCATCGGCCACAGCTCCACGCCGGGCGCCTGGCTCACCCAGTGCCTGGACTTCTCCTACCGCTTCGGCGGCGCCACCCGCATCAAGGAGTACCGCCAGCGTCGCACCTGGCGGGAGAACCAGCAGGCGGTCGAGGACGGGACCATGGATCAGAGCGGGGATCAGCCCACGGAGCAACCGGGACAATAGCTGGACAGGGGAGAGCGACCCGGGGCGGTGGACGCGTTAGGCGGAGCCCGCCCCCGGAGCATCCATGAAGGACCTCTTCAACGTCCCCAATACGCTCTCCGTCTCGCGGATGGCTCTGACCATCCCGGTGGTGCTGCTGTTGCTCGATCGCGGCCCTCTCACGCTGCTGATCGCCATCGTGTTGCTCAACTACCTCGAGCTCACCGACGCCTGCGATGGCTACATCGCGCGTAAGTGGAACCAGGTCACCGACGTGGGCAAGCTGCTCGATCCCATGTTCGACTCCCTCTGCCGCTTCACGGTGTTCGCCACCTTGCTGAAGATGGACATCCTGCCCCTGTGGATGCTCCTGATCTTCTTCTACCGCGACGTGTCGGTGTCCTACTACCGCGCCTTCTCCGCCCAGCGGAACGTCACCATGGCGGCCCGGGTCTCCGGCAAGGTCAAGGCGGTGGTCCAGGGTGTGGGCGTGCTGCTGGTCTGCATCATCATGTTCTCCCAGCACCTGCAGGTGGACCCGCAGCCCTTCTCGGACGCGGTGTTCTACGGCGTGTTCGCGGCCGCCATCATCGCCACTGTGGCCTTCCTCGCCATCTTCCGCATCTGGGGCCCGGTGGTCGCCACCATCTCCGCGGTCGGCGGAGGCTCCGCGATCCTGACCATCGCGATGTGGGTCACCAAGTGGGAGATCCCGTACAGCGACCAGGCCATCTGGGGGGTGCTGTTCGCCGTGACCGCGGTCACCGCGTGGTCCTATCTGGACTACACCCTCGGCTTCTTCGACGTGCTCAAGCGCAGCTCCTGATTCCCTGGCTTCACGGCCGCGTCTTCTGGTAGGATCGCGGGGTTTCGTTCCCTGCCAACCTGCCTTTCCACGCGGCCATCATGCACACGCTCGCTCTCCTCGCTCTGCTGGGCTCGGTGGCCCACGCGGGGCCCTTCACACACCGCGCCTCCCAGGGCGAGTGGACGCAGCGCCAGGTCGAGCGCGACTACGTCCTGCCCAAGGGATGGCTCCAGATCCAGCTGGCGGCCGACACCAAGAGCTCCAGCGGCACCCGCGACGCCAGCGGCGCCGTGGTGCCCTGGGACGAGGGCACCCGCTGGCGCTACTCCCGCCTGTGGCTGAACATCGACCAGGGCTTCTCCCACCGGGTGAGCCTCTACGCGCGGATCCCCGTGGTGCACGCGTCGCTGCGCTCCACCGCCGGGGCCGAGACCGACACGGTCGCCATCGGTGACGTGCACACGGGCGTGTGGGTCCAGCCCTGGCTCGAGGGCGCCTGGACCGGGGCCCTGCAGCTGGATCTCAAGGCCCCCAGCGGGGTCGAGTGGCCGTCGGACTTCATCGGCGGCTCCAGCAACACGGGCGGATTCCTCACGGGCACGGGCATCACCAACCTGGGCGCCCATGCGCATGTGCGCCGCACCATCGGCGGCGCCGCCGCCCTGCGGGCGCAGCTGGGCTACGTGCGCAAGTTCCCGGCCATCGTCGGCTACATCATCGAGGACGGGGGCTTCGGCAACGGCTGGCTCAACGCCGGAGACGAGCTGCAGCTCGGCCTCGAGGCCGCTGTGCAGCTCGCCGACGCCTGGGCCGTGGCGGGCCAGGCTCGCTACAGCCACCGGGCCGTCTACCGCATGGGGGTCTCAGGCCAAGGCGCCGCCAGCCTCGAGCTCGAAGACATCCCCAACTCCGCAGGAGACTTCGTGGACGCCGGCCTCGAGCTGGCCTTCTCGCCGTCGGCCAACTGGGAGTGGGGCCTGGGGGCCAGCGCGCAGCTGCTCGGCTCCGACACCCGCATCTTCGCCCACCTGGGGCTCGAGGAGTACTCACCGCAGCCGGGTCTGACGATCGATCTAAAGGGGGCGTACCGATGGTAGCCGCCGCCCTGCTCGCCATGATGCTCTCGTCGCCCGGCGCCGACGCCCGCGCCGGCTACTGGCACAACTATCCCGACGTTCAGTGGCACACGCTGGAGACCGAGCACTTCGTCATCCACTGGCCGGAGTCCAAGCACGATCAGGACGATCCCCACTACTTCACCTCCGAGTTCACCGCGGCCCAGGTCGCGGCCATCGGTGAAGAGGTCTACCCCCTGGTCTGCGGTCGCATCGGCTACTTCCTCGAGGAGAAGACCCACGTGGTCATCTACGACCAGGACCGGGGCTGGGAGGGCAACGGCTTCGCCCTGGCCGAGTGGGACTGGATCGGCATCGCCGCGGACTGGGCCTCAACCTACCGCCCCCGCGGGCGCATGGAGTTCATCAGCGACGTGATGGCCCACGAGTTCGGCCACATCGTCAGCCTCAAGGCCTACCAGCCCCTGTCCGAGGGCAGCACAGGCTTCTCGGTGGGCGGCCTGGTCGAGGACGAGGAGTGGCTGAAGCGCTGGGGCGCGGAGCCCCGCACACACACCAACGCCGATGTCGGCGTGTCGGGCATCTTCGTCACCGACGCCCCCATCTGGTGGGTCGAGGGCACCGCCGAGCTGTGGTCCCACCTGTCCGACTACAACTTCTGGGGCACCTCGCGAGAAGCGTTCATGCGCCAGCAGGTGCTCGAGGATCGCCTGCCCAGCCTGGACGAGTGGACCACCCAGGCCGACAAGTGGGGCTTCGAGCCCGAGCGCAACTACCAGTGCGGCTACTCCTTCGGGCTGTACCTGCACGAGAGCTTCGGCGAGGACATCTACGCCGAGCTGGCGCAGCACTCCGGCGAGCGCTGGCACGCCTCCTGGGACTCCATCGTCTACGACGTCACCGGCTTCACCACCCCCGAGCTGTACGAGCACTGGGAGGCCAAGCTCCAGCTGGACTTCGCCGAGCAGGTCGAGGCCATCGAGGCCCGCGGGCGGGTCGAGGGCCGCGAGCTGGCCCTGGTGCAGCCCCTGTGGGAGCGCGAGGACTCGAGCGAGTGGGACGAGCTGTCCCGCCACGCCCAGATCGAGGCCATGGACGGCTCGAGCGCCTACCAGGAGATGCCCAGCTACTCGCCCGATGGGCGCTACCTCGCCTGGTTCGACCGCGGCCTGAACATCCGCGAGATCCGCCCGGATGAGTGGGGCGCGGTGGGCGGCGAGTACGTGGACGAAGAGGACAAGGAGCGGCTGAAGCACTTCTCGAAGCGCACGGCCAACTTCACCTTCTTCGACTACTACCGCACCGCCTGGTCCCCCGACTCCACCCGCTTCGTGGCCGCCGGGCCCGAAGACCTCGCCAGCCCCTTCCGGATGGAGCAGGGGCTGATGTTCAACGCCGACGGCTACAACTGGGCCCAGCTGCTGGTGGGCACCATCGACGCCGAGGGCAAGACCCTCGAGGTGGACTTCGAGCCCATCCCCGGCACCCTGCGCGCCCGCGAGGCCGCCTGGTCCCCGGATGGCTCCACCGTGGCGTTCTCCCGCTACGGCAACGGCACCCACAACCTGTGGACGGTCAAGCCCGACGGCAGTGATCTGACCCAGCTGACCTTCTTCGAGGACGGCACCCAGGTCCAGGGTGTGAGCTACACGCCGGACGGCACCAAGCTGCTGGTCTCCCTGTTCCGGGACCACGCCCAGGATCTCTGGCTGGTGGACGCCAGCACCGGCGGCCTCGAGCAGCTGTGCGACACCAAGGCGGACGAGACCGATCCGGTCATCGGCCCTGATGGCCGCGCCTGGTTCAGCTCGGATCTCGACGGCGTGCTCAACGTCTACACCCTCGATCTGGAGAGCGGCGAGGTCCGCAAGCAGACCGAGATGGTGGGCGGGGCCTACGGCGTGTTCCCCACGGTGGGCGGCCACCTGTTCTACACCGACGTCACCGGCCACGGCTTCCGCATCAAGGGGCTGAACGCCAGCGAGCTCAAGGAGCTGCCGGTGACCTACCCGGGCATCCACGAGGCCCCCCCCAGCTGGACCCACAGCTCCGAGCTGGGCTCGCGCTGGGCCCCTGGCAAGTCCGTGGACGCGGTGGAGCTGTCGACCCCCTACAAGGCCCGCAAGGCGCTCTTCCCCATGTCCGGCTGGCCGGTGCTGCGCACCACGGACCGCAACGTCGAGGCGGGCTCCGGCTTCTTCTTCGGCGACTACACCGAGGGCCACTGGTTCGAGGGCGAGGCCACCGTCGGCAAGGACAGCTTCCTGTGGTTCTCCTACTGGGGCGACATGCTCTGGCCGAGCATCATGGCCGGCTACATGCGCTACACCTACAAGGGCACCTACGGCTACGGTGTCGATGAGGACGGCGTCGTCGAGACCACCGACGACATCACGGTGGTGGACCTGAAGTTCGAGCAGGCCAGCGACGATGTCTGGACCTACATCACCTACTACCCCTCAGACGCCCTGTGGATCGGGCTGGGCGCCGACGCGTCGCGCTACTCGTTCCGGGACGCCGGCGACGGCCGCGAGTGGGTGCCGTACACCGGCCACGCTGGCTTCGGGGCCTTCTTCGAGTGGAACCAGAGCGGCGGCTGGTACTGGGGCGATCAGTGGATCAACCCCCGGGGCCACCGTCGGCTGTATGTGGACTACCAGTACCGGCTGACCAAGCTGCTGGACCCCGAGGTCGCCGGCGCGGTCTACGACGACGGCGAGCTGCTCGAGGGCTACGGCTACCACCAGGTGATGGCCGCCTACACCGAGTTCGTGCCCATCGGCTGGTTCGGGCTCGCCGAGCACCACACCCTGCAGCTGGACTTCGAGCTCGGCTGGATCGACCGCAACGTGATGAGCTGGGACGAGTTCATCGCCGGCGGTCGCCACCCCTACCACTGGGGCTCGGGCACCATCGGCAACAACGTCCAGTTCTCCGGCTACGAAGGCTGGTCGCTGACCGGCGAGACCATGCTCATCGGGAACGTGGCCTACCGCTTCCCCCTGTGGCGGGACATCAACACCAAGATCGGTCCCATCTACACCGAGGCCATGTACCTGCAGGTCTTCGGCACGGTGGGCAACCTCTGGTCCTACCGCATCCCCGAGGAGCACCACGTCGAGGGCTGGTCCCTGGTGGCCGACGACCCCGACGACATCCGCCGCGAGGTCCCGTTCCAGGACTACGCCTACAAGAACAGCCCCGCGGATCACCCCAACTACTGGCTCACCGACGCCGGTGTGGAGCTGCGGGTGCGGGCCTTCATGTTCAACGACTGGGACTGGGACTCCTTCCTGCGCGTCGCCTACGGCTTCCAGCCCACCGCCGGCTACGGCGACGTCAACGCCGATCTCATCCAGAGCTCGGTGGCGCGGGACTCCGCCAGCGAGCTGTCCGACGAGATCGAGCCGCCCACGCTGCGGGTCTACCTGGGCATCGGAACGGGGTGGTAGCCATGAGACACCTGATCACACTCTCCATCCTGGCCGTGGCCTGCTACCGTCCGTCGGACTCCTACGACGTGCACGTCTACGGCGGCGGCACCGACCTGGACGCCATCGAGCCGGCCCCCGAACCCATGGGCGGCATGATCGAGTACGCCCGCTTCCAGTTTCTGGGTACCAACCTGGGTCACGGACTCACCGGCCTGTACGGCGACGCCCCCCGGGCCGACGGGACCTCGGCCACCGTGGGCTACGCCTACTTCGGCTACCCGGTGGACACGGGCTTCGACCGCAACTCGACCTTCCTCTCCCCCGGGCCGTCCCTGCAGCAGGGCGCGGACGCCTGCACCACCCGGCTGACCATCAGCGGCTACTTCTCGTTCATGGAGTACGTCGATGTGGGCGACCACATCGCGCTGACCGATGCCGACGGCGGGCGCGTCGTGCTCGAGCGCGACCCCTCCGCCCACCACCGGCCCGCCGGTGAGAGCTGGTACGCCGGCTACGGCGGGCGCCTGCACCCGGTCGTCCAGGACCACGAGAGCCTGCCGGACAGCTGGCGCAGCGGCGCCGAGTACAGCCTGAGCTTCCCGGGGACCGTGGCCGCACCGGACTCGACCCTGGGGGCCATCCCGTACCCCCTCGAGGGCGTCCCCATCGCCTTCCCCACGGCGGTGGCCGATCTGGCCATCGGGGGCGAGGCGGTCCGGGCACCCGGGGCAGGGGAGGACCTGCGCTACCCGGGCCCCTGGACGGGACCCATGGAGCTGTCCTGGACCCCGGCCGCGCAGCCCGAGCAGCTCACGGTGGTGCTGCGCATGATCGGCTGGGGTGACGAGGGCTCCTGCGACTGCAACACGGGCTGCGGCCCGGGCTTCGACTGCAAGGACGGCCTGTGCGTGGGCGAAGACGGCGCCGGCTGGCGCGTGCTGGGCGAGCTGGCCTGCACCGTGGCCGACGACGGCGACTTCGCCATCACCCCGGCCATGCTCTCGACCCTGCACGACAACATCGACGCCAACGAGCGCGCCGGCGTGGTGCTGGCCGTGGCCCGCATGAGCGAGGGCACGGTCACCGTGCCCGACGTGCTCACCTTCAACGGCAAGCGGGTGTCCATCACCCCGGTCCGAACACGCATCTCGGACATCGTCTGGACGAGGTTGAGCACGCCATGATCATCCTCGCAGCCATCTTCCTGTCCTGTGCCCCCGACCCCTACCCGGACTACTTCGACGAGGGGTCGGGGCCCGTCATCAGCGGCGTCTCTCCCGCCTCGGTCGCCGGCCTGGGCGGCGGCGACACCGTCACCATCCAGGGCAGCGGCCTTGGCGCCGCCACGACCGTCGTGGTGGGCAGCCGCAACGCCACCATCGTCGAGGCCCGCGACGGCGCCGTGGACGTCACGCTCCCAGCCGGCGCCCCCGGTGGAGGCGTGGTGGACGTGGCCGTGGTGACCCCCGACGGCGTCGGCTACGCCGAGGGCGCGTTCAGCTACGACATCCGCGGCCAGGCCTACTGGACCGACGAGGTCGCCTCGGCCACCCTCTACAAGATCGACTGCCCGGTCGAGGTCTGGAGCCAGGCCGGCCCCAAGGCCGACTGGGACTACGCCTATTGGTGCGGCACCGAGCTGGGCTACGCCGCGGCCTACGCCTTCGACGGCACCGGCCCCCAGCCAGGCTTCTCCGGCGATCAGGCCGACATGGTCGAGCTGTCCACCCTGCCGCCCGAGGGCGAGATCCGCGTCTGGGAGCCCGGCGAGCGTCGCCCGCCCATGGTGCCCTACATCTACGGCGTGCACGCCGAGGACGAGGCCATCGGGGTGACCACGGCCCGGGACTTCGAGCGCGATCTGGCGATCATCGAGGAGCGCGATCAGCTACTGCGCCAGTACTACTACTGGTACAGCGAGTACCCCGACGCGGTGAGCTTCGAGGGGCCGGTGGCCTGGGTCTACGGGCCCGACGGCTGCTACGAGAAGGAGCTGGGCATCACCGACGGTGTCGGCCAGAGCCTCGAGCTCGACGGCCAGGCCGCGGACGCCTCCGGCGTCATCCTGGGCTCATGGGTCCACGAGGACTACGGCGGCGGCCACGTCTTCGACTCCGTGGGCATCATGGGCTCCGCCACCGGCGTGAGCCAGGGCGGCGACTTCGTCGGCGATCCCACCGGCGTGGAGCTGCTCTACGACGGCTACTCCGGCTGGTACTTCCACCAGGGCGTGGCCGGGACCCTGGGCCCCACGGACCTGCCCGAGGGCGCCGCGTGGGACGTGGACCTCACCCGCCTGGGCGAGTTCCACGATCTCGGACGGGTCGAGGCCCTGCAGGACCTCCGCCCGGTCACCCTGCGCCCCGCCGGCGGCGGCATGGGCTCCGGCTCGGCGCTGCTGGCTGGCGACGTGATCGTCCAGCGCGGCAGCGACCTCATCATCGGCTGGCAGCCCGGGGAGCCCCCCACCGACGGCATCGACTTCCTGATGATCGAGCTGCGGGTCTACGACGCCGACATCGACGACCCCTACTGGATGACCGAGCTGTACCGCCTGGTCGCCCAGGCCGACGACGAGGCCGGCACCTTCACCATCCCCGCCGAAGAGCTGCAGAAGCTCCCCATCGCCCTGAACGGCTTCACCTACGTGGGCGACCTCGAGGGCACCTGGGCCGAGCTGTCCATCGCGCGGCATCAGCTCCGGAAGGTCAGCCTGACCGACGCCGGGCTGGACGACGGCGACCTTTTGATCGACTTCATCCACATCGTGAACTCGCCGGTGATGCTCAGGGACCGGTAGGGCCCGGGCCGTCACAGCGAGCGGTGCCGACGCCCGCCCGTCCCGTACGGGCAGGCGGTCGAGCTAGTTGTTCGGCCCCAGCAGCCGGCTCAAGCCCTTCCTGTCCAGGTGCCCCAGGCCGATGGTGGCGAGCGTGCGACCCTTGGCGGTGAAGTCGGTGTCCAGGATGGTGTTCGCCAGGGCCAGGGTGCCCTTCATGGCGGGCACGGGGACCCCCACACGGTCCGCGAGATCGATCAGGGGGACCAGGCCGGTGGGGAGGTCCTCGAGCAGCAGGCGGGTGTGCAGGGAGTTGGGGGCGTGGATGGTGGCGTAGGGGCCGTTCGAGCGGAACGAGTGGACCAGGCTGGGGGACTCGAGCCCGTAGACCTTGTTGAACCAGGTCAGCAGGGGCTCGCTGGGCACGCCCAGGGCCCGCATCAGGGACATGCGCTCGAAGTCGAAGGCCTCCACCAGCCGCACCACCGCCGGGGTCACACCCTCCCGGTAGAACAGGAAGGGGCGGTGGCTGTCGATGGGGCCGGCGTTGAGCATGACGATGGGCGGGTGGACCACCGCGTTGAAGTTGCACAGGCTGGTCTCGAGCACCGAGCCCACCGGCTGCAGGGAGGGCAGCAGCTTCATCAGGCTGGGCGCGAGCACCGAGGTGCGGTGGGCGGGGAAGGCGGCGAAGGCGATCCAGCGCTTGATGGCGTAGATCTCCGCGATGCCCGGCTCGGCCAGGCGCCCGGTGAAGATGGTGGAGACGGTCTCGACCGGGGTGAGCTCGCCCTCGAAGCCCGACCAGCGGGCGGCGTTGAGGAAGGCCATGGACGAGAAGGTCTGGCCGGGCTGGAACAGCACGACGACCCCGTCCTTCAGGTAGGGGGCCGCGGCTCGGGCCACCGGCTCGCAGGCGTCGCCGGGGACGGCCATCACGATGAGATCGGCGCCAGGGACCACGTCGGCCAGATCGGTGCTGGCGCAGGCGATGGCGTCCTCGCCGTCCATCACGCCGCCGCGGATCACGACCTTGCCGCCGTTGGTGCCGCCGCTGGAGAGGGGCGCGATCTTGCTCGCGTCCACGTCGCAGATGCGGACCTCGAGGCCCTGGCGCGCCAGCCAGGCGGCGGAGGCGCAGCCGATGGGGCCCGCGCCGATGATGCACGCGGTGCGCAGCTCGGGGAGGGTGTACTTGGCCTTGGTCTTCGAGGGCATGAGCCGACGTCCTGCTGAGGGGGAGGCCGGCGGGAATATCGAGCTAGTCACGGCCGGTCCATACGACCTGGCGCAGCCCTTCGGCATCCAGGTGATCCAGCCCCATGCTCTCGAGGGTTCTCGCGCCCACACGGAAGTCGCGCTCGAAGACGATGTTCCACAGCGAGATGAGCGCGTCGCAGGCCGGGGTGGGCACGCCGCAGACCTTCCCCAGGCTGGCGTAGGGCACGATGCCGGTGGGCATGTCCTCGAGGATCAGGCGGGTGTCCAGGCGCTTGGGCGCCGTGATCTCGGCGTAGGGCTCGCAGCTCAACATCTTCTCGTAGATCTCTTCGCCCTGGACGTCGTAGGAGTTGTCGTAGAACTCCTTGAGGGTCATCACGTCGATGTCCAGGGTGCGGCCGATGGCGTAGCGCTCGGCGTCTACGGCGTCCATGAGCTTCGAGACCGCCGGGCTGACCCCGTCCCAGTAGAAGCGGAAGTCGTCGCCGCGGTCGATGCGGGCCATGTTGGCCAGCACCACCACCGGGTGCACCGGGGCGTTGAGGTTGTCCAGGCTCGTGACCAGGGTGTCCCGGGCCCGCACGCAGTCGGGGTAGGCCTCGAAGAGGAACTCCACCGCGTCGAAGCCCCGGTTGGCGGGGTAGACGGCGATGGGCAGGGCCTTCTTGATGGCCGAGGCGTTGACCTGGGCCGGCCCCGTGCGGCGGCAGGTGATCAGCGAGGTCATGATCTCGCAGTAGGTGAGATCGACGCTCACGCCTGCCTCGCGCAGCACCTGCTCGCAGGCCAGGGCGCCGAAGGTGTGGCCCGGGTGCAGGGCGTAGACCTGGCCGTCCTCGAGGTAGGGCGCGGCGGCCTCGGTGACCGCTTCGTGGCTCTGGGCCGGGACGGTCAGGATCACGGCGTCCGCGCCGGGGATCACCTCGCCCAGATCCTTGGACGCCACCGCCATGGGGTACAGCCCCTCCAACACGCCGTGGACCTCGATGCCGCCTCGCTCGACGATCTCGTCGATGCGCGCCGCGGTGCGGTTCCAGATGCGGACCTCGTGGCCGAGCATGACGAGGTGGGCGGCCTGGGCCTGGCCGAGGTTTCCGGCGCCGATGATGGCGATCTTCATGGGTGGGGCTCCTGGGGGATGGGGTCGAGCGCGAGCAGTGTACCGAAAGCGGCGCTTGCTCCAAAGAAAGCTCGACTACAGGCCCGCGTGTGTGTGGCTGAGGTGCCGTGCTGGACGGCATGATCGGGATCATGTCGGGCGGCTCTCCGCCCGGAGTCACGGTGCGACCCGGTGTCGCGGTTTGCCCCCTGGGGCGCGCGCAGGTACGGCAAGGGGGTGCCGAACCCCCGGAGAGAGCATGAAGGTCGAGCGGATCGAGGCCCACCACGTCACCATTCCCCTGGTCACCCCCTACGTGCTGTCGCGTAAGTACGGCACGGTGACCCACTCTCAGGCGGTGGTGGTCCGGGTCTTCACCGAGTGCGGCCTGGTGGGCCTGGGCGAGGCGGATCCGCTGCCCCCGTTCACCGAGGAGAGCTGGGCCGGGGTGATGGGCACCCTCGAGCACGTGCTGGCGCCCCTGCTCATCGGCGAGGACCCCCGGGACATCGTCCGCAACAACAAGCTCTTCGACGGCATCCTCCACGGCAACAACCTGGCCAAGGGGGCCCTGGACATGGCCCTGTGGGACCTGCTCGGCAAGTCCCTGGGGGTGCCGGTGTGGCGCCTGCTGGGCGGCAAGCTGCGCGACGGCGTGCCTCTGCTGTGGCCCTTCGGTTCCGGCACACCGGAGCAGGACCTCGAGCGCATCGAGGCCAAGCGGGCCGAGGGCTACGGGACCTTCATGATCAAGATGGGCGCCCTGCCCATCGAGACCGAGATCGCCCGCGCCCGGGCCATCGAGGACCGCTACGGCGACAGCATCCACTGGAACGTGGACGCCAACCAGGGCTGGGACCTGACCATGGCCCTGAAGTTCATGGACGGGACCGCCGGCTGCCGCATGGACTTCGTGGAGCAGCCCGTGCCCCGGGGCCAGCTCGAGCAGCTGCGCATCCTGCGGGGTCGGGCCACCCACCCCATCTCGGCGGACGAGGGCGTGCAGACGGCCGGCGAGGCCCTTCAGCTGGCCCACGCGGGCCTGGTGGACGTCTTCTCCCTCAAGGTCACCAAGAACGGCGGCATCTCCCGCTCCATGGACATCGCCGGTGTGGCCCGCATGTCGGGGCTGGGCTGCCTCTGCAACTCGATGATCGAGCTGGGCATCACCCAGGCCGCGGCCCTGAACATCGCCGCCACCCTGCCCAACCTCGTGGCCGGCGGCCACTGCTTCATGTCGACCCTGCGCCTGGTTGACGACGTCACCAGCTTCCGCTCCCTGGTGAACGACGCCGTGGCACGGGTGCCCGACGCCCCGGGGCTGGGCATCGAGCTGGACGAAGCCGCCCTGGATCTGTACGCCGCCGAGTCGGTGGTGGTGAAGTAGGAGCCACGATGTTCGACCATCTGCTGAACGACGCTCAGAAGGCCCTCCGCGCCGAGGTCCGCGCCTTCGCCAAGGACTGCCCCCGGGAGCTGCTCCTGGCCATGGACCGGGACGAGGTCGACTTCCCCACCGAGCTGCTCCAGGAAGCGGGCCGGCGGAACCTCATGGGGGTCCGCTACCCGGTGGAGGTGGGCGGCCGGGGCATGGACTGGACCTCCACCTGCATGGTCATGGAAGAGGTGGGGGTGCTCGGGTACATCGTCGCCTGCACCTTCGGCGTGGGCGCCGAGCTGTGCTGCGACGCCATCGTGCTGCATGGCACCGACGAGCAGAAGGCGCGCTTCGTCGCCCCCCTGCTGCGGGGCGAGGCCTTCGCGGCGGAGTGCCTCACCGAGCCCACCGGCGGCTCCGACTTCTTCGACACCCGCACCGTCGCCGAGGACCGGGGCGATCACTTTGTGCTCAACGGGCAGAAGCGCTTCATCGTGGGCGGCACCGCTGCCGACTGGTTCCTGGTCTACGCCCGCACCGACCCCGATGCGAAGCCCCACCAGGGCATCACCTGCTTCATCGTGGAGCGAGGGGAGGGGGTGGAGACCCCCTACGTCTACGGGCTGATGGGCTGCCGCGGTGGCGGCGCCAGCCGGGTGGTGTTCCGCGACGTGAAGGTGCCCAAGGCCAACGTGCTGGGGCGGGTGAACGCCGGGGCGGCGGTCTTCGAGACCATGATGATCCCCGAGCGCCTGGGCACGGCCGCCATGACCGTGGGCGCGGCCCGACCGGCCGTCGAGCTGGCCACCCGCTACGCCCAGCGGCGCAAGGCCTTCGGCAAGCGCATCAACCGCTTCCAGGGTGTAGGCTTCCAGCTGGCCGAGGCCGCAACCCTGCTGGACGCCTCCCGCACCATGTGCTGGAACACCGCGCTGGCGGTCGAGGCCGGGGAGCACCCGAACCGCATCCGGCGCTACGTCAGCGAGACCAAGAAGTTCGTCACCGAGTCCTGCCAGCAGGCGGCCCACCACGCCATGCAGGTCATGGGCGGCATCGGCTACACCAACGTCTTCCCCGTGGAGCGCACCGTCCGCGATCTGCGCTTGGCCAGCATCTGGACGGGCACCTCCGAGGTCATGTCCATGATCGTGGCCCACGAGTGGACCCGCGAGGTCGAGGCAGCGTACGCTCGCGGAGAGACCCGGGATCCCGAAGACGACGCCGAAGAGGCCTTCGCCCCCGACGAGAAGATCTACGAGTAAGGAGCCACCCCATGCGCGCCACCCTGTTCGCCCTCGCCATCGCCTGCTTCGGCCTCATCGGCTGCGGAGACGAGGCCCCCGCCGAGACCACCACCACCCAGGCCGAGGCGCCGGTGCAGCAGACCCCCACGCCGCGCCAGGGCCAGGGCGGCAAGGGCCGCAAGGGCAAGGGCCGCAGGGCCGCCGTGGGCGCCTCCCAGGCCGCCGCGACCACGGGCGGGACCGCCGCGGTGACCTTCGTGATCAACACCCACGACTGGTACTTCCACGACGACAGCGCGGCGACCCTGAGCCGCTGCATGGACATCCTCGACAAGCACGGCGTCAAGGGAGAGTTCTACTTCACCTCGGCCCTGTTCCGGGTCTACCAGGAGCACCACCCCGAGTTGTTGCAGCGCCTGCAGGACACCGGCATGGGCATCGGCTACCACGTGCGCGCGCCCCACCCGGTCACCTTCAGGGGCCCGACCGCCAACCGCCTGCAGAACATGCCCCACGACCAGGCCGTGGCGCTGATGACCCAGTACGAGACCCAGCGGCTCGATCTCTCCACCGGGCAGCTCGATGCCGGCCAGGTCGGCGGCTACCAGCTGCTGAAGGACGCCCTGGGCTACGGGCCCCCGGCGGTGGGCTTCAACCCCAAGGGCGACACCTTGAAGCAGCTCGAGCTCGAGGTGCTCTCCAGCTTGGGGGCCAAGATGTGGGTCCGCAAGCACACCGGCGACGTCATGGAGCCCACCGAGCACTCCATGTACGCCCGGCCCTCCCAGTTCTCGATCTCCAAGGTCGACGGCGAGCACTGGTGGAAGTCCAACGTGGCCTACGACCCGGCGGAGATGTTCGCCGGCGCCCACGGCTACGGTGTGGTGCTCATCCACGAGCACGACTTCTACGCCCAGTCCCCCGGCTGGGGCGAGATCTACTTCGCCGACGGCAAGCAGCACAAGCCCCCCTTCGATCTCACCGTGCGGGCCAAGCCCGAGCAGCGCTACCCCGACGATCACGTCGCCCAGACCTGGGCCAACTGGGAGGGCTTCGTGGCCTACGCCGCAGAGAACCTCCGGGTGGTGACCAGCAAGGACATCATCGCCGACTACGAAGCCAGCCACTAGGCAGGAGCCCCCATGTCCCTCGTCGCCCTCCTTCCTCTGCTGGCCCTCGGCTGCTTCGACAGCGAGCCCGCCGCCGAGACCACCACCACCCCCGCACCCGTCGCCCCGGTGCCCGCCGCCCAGGCGGCCGCGCCCTCCGGCGTCACCCCCATCTACGTGACCGTGGGGGCCCACCTCGAGAACAAGCTGCCGCTGCCTTGCGGCGACAGCGGCTGCGCCGGTCACTGCAAGGACGCCTACCTGCAGTTCCGGGACAACATCATCCAGTACGCCCGGCTGATGGACCGCTACGGCGCCGCCTACAACGTGCAGACCAACTACCACCTGCCTCAGCTCGAGGACGCCTGCGTCGACGACGCCACCCGGCAGGCCACCACCAACGGGAAGCACCTGCTCGTCTACCTGATGGACGATCTGGGCGCGATGATCGACCCCCACGCCCACGAGAACCAGACCGAGCGCTACGAGACCCGCAACAACTACGCCGACGTCTACCAGCTGCTGGCGGACGCCGGCGTCCCCGCCGACAGCATGTCGGTGGTGGGCGGCTGCATCGTGGGTTCGGACTACCAGTGGGGCCAGTTCGCCGATGGCTACGAGGGCAACGCCTTCGCCTCGACCCGCTGGACCCCCGCCGCCTTCACCTTCCCGGCGGTGCACGACCACGACCCCGACGGCGAGGACTTCACCTCGGGCATCTGGCGGCCCACGGCCTTCGACTGGGAGCCGGCCTCCGGCCGCATGGGCGACGGCTACTACGAGCACGATCCCAACGGCGCCTACGCCATGATCGGGTCGGGCTACCTGCACTCCTGCGCGGGGCGCTATCCCCGCGGGTCGTTCTGGTGGGCCTCGGACTATGTGACCGTCCTGGCTGGCTACCTCGAGGACGGCAGGGCGCCATCGGGACGCATGTACACCGCGACCATCGCCATGAACCAGAAGCACTTCGCGGACCCGGACAGCTGGATGGGCTTCCTCGAGCACCAGCTCGAGGCTCTCCAGCCCCTGGTGCAGAGCGGCAAGGTCGTCTACGCCCACTACCAGGAGCTGCCCGGCATCTGGCAGAGCCAGTACGGCGGCGAGCCCAACCTGTTCCGCTGGGACCAGTTCGACCCCGCCGACTTCACCTGCGACGGCAAGGGCAACGCCATCGGCGCGGCCGCGGGGCAGCCCCGGCTCGACAACGCCGGTGGAGGCAAGGGCGCCAAGCAGCGTCCGGCGGGGCAGCAGCGGCCCCAGGGCCAGCGCCCGCCCAAGGGACAGCGCGGAGGCGGCGGCAAGAAGGGCGGCGGCGCCAAGCGCTGAACCACCGTCCAGCAGGGTGCGCCCGGTCACCGCAGGTGGCCTCGACGTTGACGCTGTGTGCGCGGGCGAGCACATAGGCTGACTGCCCCGGCGCCCGTGTCGCGGCACCGGAGGCCCATGGCCCAGCCCCGCGAGAGCCGCCTCGAGGAGTTCATCGAGCGTCCCCGGCGGGCCGTGTGGGTGCTCGCCCTGCCCATGATGGCCGGGATGCTGTTCCACACGCTCTACGCGGTGGTGGACACCGCCTTCGTGGGCCAGGTGGGGCCCGAGGCCCTCGCCGCGATCACCTTCGTGGGGCCCTTCTTCTTCGTGGCCATCGCATTGACCTCGGGCCTGTTCACCGGCGTCACCGCCGCCATCGCCCAGGCGGTCGGGCGGCAGGACGAGCGGGGCGCCGATCTCGCCGCGTCCAACGGCATGAGCCTGGCCCTGCTCATGGGCGTGCTCTTCGCCATCGGCGGCCTGTTCATGGGGCCGGCGATGATCGAGGCGGCCGGGGCCGAGGGCGCCACGGTCACCGAGGCCTGGGCCTACTTCCGGATCATCGCCTTCATGATCCCGATGTTCTTCTTCTCGTCGGTGCTCCGGGCCATGCTCAACGGCGAGGGCGACGCCAAGACCCCCATGATCGTGATGGGCATCGCCACCGCCATCAACCTGGCCCTGGACCCGCTGTTCATCTTCACCCTGGGCATGGGCATCCAGGGCGCGGCGGTGGCCACCGCCATCTCCCAGGTCCTGGCCACCGGCGTCTTCGTCTGGTGGGTGCTGGTGAAGGGCCGCACGGCCACCCGGCTGCGGCTGCGGGACATGGCGCCAGACTGGACCGTCCTGGTGCGCATCCTGCGGGTGGGCGTGCCGACCACCTTCGCCCAGCTGGTGATGTCCGCGGCCATGATCCTGGGCAACAAGCTCCTGGCCCACTTCGGGCAGCTCACGGTGGCTGGCTTCGGCGCGGGCACCCGCGTGGACATGATCGTCTCCATGCCCATCCTGGGCCTGGCCTCCGGCTCCATCGCCGTCATCGGCATGTTCGCGGGCGCGCGCCGGGCCGACCTGGTGCGATCGACGGCCCTGTACACCTACCGCTGGGCGCTCACCCTGGGCGTGGTGCTGGGCCTGGGCGCCTTCGCGGCCTCGGGTCCGCTCATGGGCATGTTCACCGACAGTGCCGAGGCCATCGAGGTGGGGCGCACCTACCTGGGCTACATGGTCTTCGCGTACCCGCTGATGGCCCTGGGCATGACCTCGGGACGCATCCTGCAGGGCCTGGGCTACGGCATGCCCGCCCTGGCGATCACGGCGGTCCGCACCATGGTGGTCGGCATCCCGGTGGCCTACGCCCTGGTCTACCTCTTCGACGCCCCCATCGACTGGGTCTGGATCAGCTTCATCCTCGGGGGCGTGGCGTCGGTGGCCCTGGGCCTGGCCTGGGTCTGGCACCTGGTCTGGCGGCGGGACCCGACCGCGCGGGCGGCGGAGGCCTGACCAGCGCTGGGCTCCCGTGGCGTTGGTGCAGGGGCGGTGCAGCGTCGGCGGGCGCTCGCTGCGGCCTGCCGGTCGGGCCGGTCCTCGATGCTCGCACCCTGGTTGTGGCTCTCGCCGGGTG
>CAYZVO010000078.1:0-35779 GCA_964481655.1 uncultured Enterobacterales bacterium
GCCCGACGAGGACACCGCGGTCGAGGGTGACACCGACACGGACACCGACACCGACGCCGACACGGACGCCGACGCCGACGGTGACACCGACGCGGACACCGACGCGGACACCGACGCCGACGCCGACGCCGACGCCGACGCCGACGCGGACACCGACGCGGACACGGACACCGACTACGAGGGCTCCTGCGCCCGGCCCATCGAGCTGGACTTCACGGGCCAGAGCAAGGCCTTCACCCTCAACCACCGCACCACCGGCGTGTACGAGGACCAGAAGGACTGCTACAGCTCCTGCGCCGAGGGCAAGGGCAACAACACCGAGCGGGACATCATCTACCGGGTGACCACCGACCGGGTGGCCGAGATCCAGATCACCACCAGCGGTGAGAAGGGCTCGGACCACATCCTCACGGTCCACAACGCGTCGTCCTGCGGCAGCCCCTCCGAGCTGGACTGCTCCGACGAGGCCGGCGAGGGCGAGGGTGAGACCATCTCCTGGACCACCGCCAGCGGCATCGAGACCCGGCTGGTCTCCCTCAACGAAGCGGTCGCCACCGAGCGGCGCTTCACCGTGGTCTGGGCCTACCTGCCCGAGACCCTCGAGGACACGGGCAGCGACGCCACCGACTAGGCGCTAGAACGAGTACTTCACCTCGGTGAACGCCCGGCGCTCGTCCTTCATGGCGCCGAAGCGGGTGTCATCCGGGCCGCCGAAGATCAGCGCCCCGGCCAGCACGTTCAGGCCGTCGGCCGCGCGCCAGCTGACGTAGGCCAGCTCCATGTGGTCGCCGTCGGGCAGGCCCTGCACGCCGACCACGCTCAAGGAGATCAGGTCCTTCCAGGTGTAGGACAGGCGCTCCACCATGCCCCAGGAGTCCACCGGGTCCACCTGGGGATCGGGGTCGCCCAGGGCCTGCAGGGCGGCGATCTCGTCGTCTGGGTCGTAGGCCCACAGGTGGTTCGAGGTGCCCTGGACCGTGATGTTGAAGCTGGGGTGCGGCACCCAGGTCAGGCCGGCCACCGAGTACAGCTCGGGGTTGCGCACCACGGGGTCGGTGCCCTCGCTGTCCTCGGTCCAGTACTGGGCCGCCTCGACCTTCAAGAGCAGCTGGGAGCCGATGGCGCGGCTCATGTCGCCACCCACGGCGCTCATCATGCCGTACTGGGGCTCGAGGATCAGGAAGGGGTCCTGGCTGAAGTCCACGGTCATGGACATGCCCGGGCGCTTGTCCATGCCCCGGAAGGCCATCACCGAGGCGTCGAAGCCCCAGAACAGGGCCGACAGCCGGGCGCCCACGTCGCTGTGGGCCAGATCCCGGGGGGGCAGCACGGGCTCACCCACCCCGATCTCGTCGGTGGCCATGGCGTCCAGGCCCATGGCGTGGGGCTGGGGTGATGGGACCCAGACCACATCCAGGCTCACATCGCCGAGGTAGCCGGTGGCCCGCGCGGCCCAGGGGGCGATGCGGTAGTCCTCGAGCTCGTTCGAGATGTTCACGTAGTCCCAGGGCGTGAACAGGTCGGTGGGGTTGGCCCAGTCGGTCTGGCCCCAGAAGACGTACTGCTTGCCCAGGACCAGATCGACGTGCTGGGGATGCAGCCCGACCTTCAGCTCCACCGGCAGCAGGGACAGCTCGGCGTCGCGGTCGCCAGGGTTGGCGGGATCCGCGGCGCTGGTCTCGAGGTCCAGGTCGAAGGTCGCCCGGAAGTCCGCCGGCCCCTGCCGCCCCGAGGCGTCCAGCTGCAGCCGAGACAGCCCCTCGACCAGCACCGGATCGGTGAACCCCACCGACCCGGTGGCCTTGGCATAGCCGTGCAGCTCGATGGCGTCGCTTGCCGCCACCGGCGACGCAACCAGCCACGCCAGTCCGCCAGCGAGGAGCTGACAGCTGACAGCTGACAGCTGATAGCTCCTAGAACCCATTCTGCAGCGCCCGCTTGGTGAACCAGCTCGGATCGACGCCCTGATCGACCTTCAGATCCGTCATCGTCATCCGGCTCGAGTGGCCGGTGCCCAGGTCGGTCATCAGCATGTCGGTGCCGAAGGGGACGTCGCCGAACAGCTCGACCTTCTGGACCTCCATCCGGCGGGTCAGGGCCCCCTGGCGGTCGTAGAACTCGGCACGACGGGTGGTCTTCAGCTCGGTGTCGATGAACCAGTGGACCTTGGCCAGGCCCGTGTCCTTCTTGATCTTGTCCGACGCGGGGGTGGCGATGACCTCCTGGCAGGCGTGGCCGTCCACCTCGGTGGTGGCGCCCAGGGTCCAGACCCACTCGTCGATGTCGGGGCTGCCGATGTCGTCGTAGGTGAAGTCCGACGACATGAAGTTGCCACGACGGCCGGAGCCCACGATCTTGTTCGCCCGGTGCAGGGCCGGGATGTAGATCCAGCGCTCGTCCTCCATGCTGGCGTGGCCCAGCATCAAAAAGGCGTTGCCGCGCATGTCGGCGGGCTCCTGCATGTAGAGGATCATGTCGCTCTCGCCCTCGTCGTTGTCCCGCGAGGCCATGCGGAAGACCCGCTTCTTGACCGTGCCGCTCTTCGAGATGAGCTCGAGGGTGACGTCCCCCTGCATGTCCTCGAAGCCGGAGCGGTCGAGCACGGACTGCATGAACTCACGGCCGTCCCCGTCGGCCGCCTGGGCCGTGGACGCCATGGCGGGCAGCAGGGCCAGCAGGACGATGGCCACGATGGTGCCACGACCGAAGCTCTCGGCGGCCTTGGGGCGGACGCCGGTGAAGATGAGGGGCAGGATGGTCAGGGCGCCCAGCGCCGAGAAGGCCATGATGAGGCTGATGAGCAGGCCCATGGTCTGCACTCCGCGGAAGGAGGCCAGCAGCAGCACGAGGAAGCCCCCGGCCACGGCCAGCGCGTTCATGAAGATGGCGACACCCGCCTCGCCCATGGTGTGCCGCAGGGCGGCCACCGGCTCCCCCTCGCGCCCGAAGTCCTCGCGGTAGCGGTGTACGAAGTGGATGCCGTAGTCCACGCCCACGCCGATGGCCATGGAGGCCACCCCCATGGTCATGAGGTTGATGTCCAGGCCGAACAGGCCCATGAGGCCGAAGTTGAAGAACAGGGCCACGAACAGGGGCAGGGTGTTGCACAGGCCCAGGGAGGCCGAGCGGAACTGCACCGAGGTGAGGATGAAGACCAGCAGCAGGGAGACCAGGATGGAGACGCTCTGGCCCTTGGTGATCAGGTCGTTGACCGCCAGCATGAGCACGGCCATGCCGGTCATCTCGACCTCGGCCTCGGCCTGGTGATCGTCGAGCCAGGTGCCCACCTCGGCCACGATGCGGTCCATGTCCTTCTTGCGGTCGGACTTCAGGAACACGGTGACCTTGGCGGAGCCGAAGTCGTCGGTGACGAAGTTGGCCAGGTCCCCGGGCTCACCGCTCATCTCGAGCAGTGAGAAGTAGCCCGAGATGACATCGGCGCCGGCCACCTCGCGGGTGATGGGCACCTCGATCTCGTTCCCTTCCTCGTCGAGCTGGTAGTCGATGCCCTGCTCGGTCTCCAGGGGCAGGGGCAGGCGGTCGTAGGCGGGATCGCCGGCGTGCATCACCCGGTTCATGCTGGTGAGCATGGGCACGATGCTGGACGAGCCGCCCACCTGATCCAGCTCCTCGGCCCAGGTCTGGAAGTCTTGCACCAGGGCCAGGAACTCCGGGTCCTTGACCGTGTCGGGTTCGCCCTCGAAGACCACCTGCAGGTTGGTGACCCCGGCGAAGTTGTCGTTGAAGAACTCCCCGGCGATGCGGATGGGGTTGTCCTTCGGGAAGTTCTCGTTGACCGAGGTCTCCACCTGCACCATGGTGGCGCCCCAGACGGACAGCCCCACCAGGGCCAGGATGCCGGCGGTGGCGATGGCCTTGTGGCGCACCAGCAGGTCGCCCCAGGCCCGCAGCAGGCGCTGCAGCACGGAGGCCTTGGGCGTCTCCTGCTTGACCCGGCTCTTCTTGGGGGTGGGCAGCAGCACCAGCAGCGCGGGCACGAAGGAGAGGGAGAACAGCAGCGCCACGAAGATGCCGAAGGCGGTCAGCCCGCCCAGGATCATGATGCTGCGGACCCCGGAGGTGTTCAGGGCCAAAAAGCCCGCCGCGGAGGTCACCGAGGTCATGATCACGGGCCAGCGCAGATCGTCCATGGTGGCGATGACCGCGGCCTTGCGCTCCATGCTGCGGATGCGGACCATGAAGGCCTGCACGATGTGTACGCCGTCGGCGACACCGATGGCGATGAGCATGATGGGCAGGGCTTCGGTGCTGTGGGTCATGGCCAGGCCGGCCCAGCCCATGCCGCCCATGGTCCACAGGGTGGCGCCCACCACCACGCCGATGGGCAGGAAGATGCCGCGGAAGTTCACGAACAGCGCACCCAGCAGCACGATCATCAGCAGCAGGGCCGAGGAGGTGAGCATCCCCGTCTCCTTGCCGATGGTCTTGGAGGACACCCAGGTCGTGACCGGGCGGCCCGCCGGGTACATGGTCAGCGCCGTGGTGTCCGGCTGCGCGGCGATGCCCTCGAGGGTGGTCTCCAGGGCCTCGAGGACCTGGCCGGCGGCCTTGGCCTCGGTGGTCTGCAGGTTGGCCTCGAGGAAGATCATCATCGAGGCCACCGCGCCATCCTCGCTCACCACCAGGCCGCTCAGGGCGTCCTGCTCGGTGAGGAAGTCGCGGAAGTCTTCGGCCTCGGCCGCCGTCTCGGGGAAGGGGTCCGCGGCGTCGCGGATCTCCATGCCCTCCATGGTGCCCACCACCACCGTGGCGTTGGTGGGTGAGACCACCTGCTGGACCACCGCGAGATCCTCGACCGCGGTGGTCAGCTGCTCCACCTGGCGCAGGGTCTCCGGGGTCCACAGCTCCGGGTGCTCGAGCCCGACGAAGATCAGCTCCTTCGAGGGGAACATCTCGCCGACGCGGTCGTAGAGGACCTTCTCGGGCATGTCGTCGGGCAGGTCCCGCAGGACGTCGGGGTCGACCTCGAGGTTCTTCAGCCCGGTGGACATGGCCACGGTGAGCAGGAGCATCACCAGCAGCGCCAGCCAGGGGTGACGAATGCTGAAGTCGCTGGTCCACTTGAACGGATCGAGCTTCATGGGGAGTCCACGGTGGGGAAGGGGGGGTGGCGCACCACGCGCAGGTAGAAGGCGATGGCGTCGTCGAGCTGATGCTGGTGGGCCAGCACCCGCTGGGACAGGGCGATGAGCACGTCGGCCAGGAAGGCGTGGAAGGCTGCGGGATCGGCCCGCCAGGGCGAGGCCATCACCAGGGCGGCGATGCGGCGCATGAAGGCCAGGTGCGCGGGGGGCTGGGGCTGATCGGGCTGGACGGCGTGGGGGGCGCCCGGGGCCCAGGCGGCGCCCATGGCGTGCACCAGCCCGGGCGCCATGACCCGGTGCAGGTCCGGCTGCTGCTCGAAGAACGCCAGGTAGCCCCGCAGCAGAGCCTCGACCGCGGCGGCCAGGTCCTCGCCCGCCGCGGGCGGGGAGGGCAGGCTCGAGAAGAAGGCCTCGGTGCCTTCGTCGAGGACCGCCTGGTGCAGGGCGTCCTTGGTGGGGAAGTAGTAGTACAGCGTGGCCTTGCCCAGCTCGGCCTCCCGGGCGATGGCGCCCATGGAGGCGCCGTCGATGCCGGCGCTGCCGAACACGCGGGTGGCGGCCGCCAGGATGGCGCCGCGGCGCTGGGCCCGCTCCCGTGCTCTGCGGTCTTCGATGCTCATGCCTTCTCGACTATATGGTCGGACTTCGACCGATCGGTCGAGAGGCTAGCTGGTGGGACCTCCGTCGTCAAGGCTGGAGGGCATCAGCGGCGAGCTTCGTCACCCCGATCCGCGTAGTGGCGCTGCTTGTCGGTGTACATCTCGGCGTCGGCGGAGGCCAGGATGTCGTCGAGGCTGCCGGGCTGCCCGGGGGCCACCACCGTGGCGCCCACGGCGATGGAGAGCGTGTAGGGGCGCCGCGCCTCGGCGACGAAGCGGGCGATGGCCTCCCGCAGCCGGCCCAAGGGCTGCAGCCCGTTGCCGTGCACGAGCAGCACCACGAACTCGTCGCCCCCGACCCGGGCCAGCACGTCCGCGTCCCGGAAGGTGGATCGCAGCAGCTCGGCGGCGTCCACCAGGGCCTGGTCCCCCGCGGCGTGCCCGTGCTGGTCGTTGATGCGCTTGAGGCCGTTGAGGTCCGCGAAGATCACGGTCACCTTCAGGCCCAGGCGCTGGGCCAGGGCCAGCTGGGCGTCCCCCAGCACCATCAATCCGCGGCGGTTGTACAGGCCGGTGAGCTGATCCCGGTTGGCTTCGTGCTGCAGGCTCTGCAGGCTCTCGGTGAGCTGGCGGAACAGGACCGTGTAGGGCTCGGCGAGGTTCGAGTGGATCAGGGCCCAGTACAGCAGCACGAAGCAGAGCAGCTGGGTGATGTGGCCGGCCGCGACCAGGCGTCCGGTGCTGGCGGTGGTGGAGGCGAAGCACAGCTCGGCCGCGACGGCCAGCACGATGGCGCCGACGATGGTGAGCAGGACTCGCGGATCGAAGCGGCTCCGCGCCCGCAGGTGGCTCCCCAGCGCGCCCAGGTACAGCACCACCACCAGGGCGTGGGCGCCGTGCAGCAGGGGGCTGTGGTGCAGGCCTTCGCCCATGGCGGTGGGCAGCAGCCCGGTGTGCAGCACCGCACCCATGAACGCGACCCCCAGCACCATCACGGCAGGGAAGACGAAGCCGAGCTCGAGCTCCCGGTCCAGGAAGCGGGGGGCGATGAGCAGCGCGCCCGCCAGCGCCATGCGGGCGAGCAGACCCAGCTGGGCTGATGCAGCTGGCTTGATGTCCACGAAGACCCTCATGCCGGGATCGCTCAGCACGTGGAACGCCAGGATGGCGGCGATGGGGACCATGGCCACCCCCAGCGCCATCATGTAGTCGTCCCGGCGCAGGGCCCTCGTGTTCCAGGCGATCATGGCGATGCAGGCCGCCACCACCATCGCGTACAGCTCCACCAGACAGTGGAACAGCAGCGCGTTGCTCCACAGGGCCAGCAGCGGGACGCCCACGGCTCCCAGGACCAGGCCCGCCAGGGTGGCGCGCCGGGCCGTCGTCGCTCGTGCTCGCTGTCTTCGTTCGACCATCAGCTCTGTCTCGCTGATCGGTGAGATGAGGTGTCGAGTCCAACCATAAGCAAAAAAGTTACACGACGGAACATCTGTTATGGAACGTCGCGTCGCCGTGGGGATCCCAGACGTCTCTGGTAGACTGAGCGCGGAGCGCGACCACCGATCCGGAGCGAAGCCATGAACCAGGACCTCGAAAGCCTGCTCTCACGTCTCCACTGGCACGGCCATGACACCTTCCGCCTCGATGGGACCCCCTCGATCTGGTTCGATCCGTGGAAGGTCCAGGGCCGCCCGCCCGCCGCCGACGTCATCCTGGTGAGCCACGACCACCACGACCACTGCTCCCCGGACGATGTGGACAAGCTGCGGGGCCCGCGCACCGTGGTCATCGCTCCCCAGGCCGCGGCGACCAAGCTGGGCATGGCTCGCATCATGGCGCCGGGGGACACCCTGCAGACCCGGGGCGTCACGGTCCAGGCGCTGCCCGCCTACAACGTGAACAAGTACCGGGCGCCAGGCCAGGTCTTCCACCCCAAGAGCGCCGGCCACCTGGGCTACCTGGTGCAGGTCGACGGCTTCACCATCTACTTCGCCGGAGACACCGACTTCATCCCCGAGATGAAGCACATCCTCTGTGACGTGGCCCTGCTGCCGGTGAGCGGCACCTACGTGATGACCGTCGACGAGGCGGTCCGTGCCGCCACGGAGTTCTGTCCGCGGGTGGTGGTGCCCATGCACTACGGCGACATCGTCGGCTACGACGGCGACGGCGCCATGTTCGCCGCCAGCTACGGCGGCCGGACCTATGTGTTGAAGCCCGAGCGGTATTGAGGCTCAGTCGGCACCCGCCAGGATCGGGCGCTCCCAGGGGCCCACGGTGGCCAGCACGTCGCGGTGCTCGACGGAGAAGCCGCCCTTGGAGCCGTAGTAGACCAGGCTCTCGGTCTGGTAGTCCTCGCCGTTGTAGTACGAGGTGATCACCAGGTCCTGCCAGCCGTCGTGGTCCAGGTCCCCGGCGGCCACTCGCCAGCCCCCGGGTGACGGCAGGCTGCTGCTGGCGTCGGCGCTGTAGCCGTCGGCGGAGCCCCAGTAGATGATGGACTCGGCCTCGTACCCGGCGCTGCCGTAGTAGCTGGCGAAGGTCAGATCGAGCCAGCCATCACCGTCCAGGTCGGCGACCTCGACGTCCCGGGTGCCGGAGGTGTCCAGGGCGGTGGCGTCGTCGCCGGACAGGCCGTCGGGTGATCCCCAGAACACGTAGCTCGAGGTCTGCACCGAGTCGTTGTCGCGGTAGCAGGCGGCCACGAGATCCGGGAAGCCGTCGTCGTTCAGGTCCGCGGTCTCGATGTCCCGCACGCCGGTGGTGGGGAGCCAGGTGACGTCGGCCTCGTCGTAGCCCTCCGCCGAGCCCCAGTAGACCGGGCCGGCGTGGCTGTGGTCGTAGCCCTCGCCGTCCTCGATGCGGAAGGTGCCCAGGGCGATGTCGTCGAAGCCGTCCCCGTCGTAGTCGGCGATGGCCAGGTCTGTGCTGCCGATGCTGGGGAGCGCGGTGGCCGGCCGCGCCTCGAAGCTGCCGGCCTGGTTCGAGAAGACATAGGCCTCGCTCACGAAGCCGCCGCTGCTGTAGTAGCCGGTGAAGACGAGCTCGGGGTAGCCGTCGTCGTCCAGGTCCGGGGCCTCCACCCGCCAGGCGCCGGTGGTGTCCAGCTCGGTGTAGCTCTCCGGGTCCCAGGTCCCGCCGTCGCTCCAGTGGATGCGGGAGACGCCCTGGTACCCGCTCTCGTAGTAGCCGGCGAAGATGAGCTCGGGGTAGCCGTCGAGGTCGAGATCCTCGGCCAGCACGTCCACCGCGCCCCGGGTGGGCAGGGCCAGGCGGTCCTCGGTCGATGGGCCGCCGTCCCGCCCCCAGAAGACCCAGGAGTCCAGGGCCCGGTTGTCGCCGTCGTGGTAGTTCGCGACCACCAGCTCGACCCGGCCGTCGCCGTCCAGATCCTGGGCCAGGGTGCCCAGGGTCCCCCAGGTCTCGAAGAAGGTCGCGTCGTCGGCCGAGAAGCCGTCGGCGGTGCCGTAGTAGACGCCGCTTTGCTGGATGTAGTCGCCGTAGTCGTAGTAGTTGGCGATGAACAGGTCGGCGAGGCCGTCGCCGTCGAGATCCCGGGTGCCGTCGAAGCCGTCGCAGTCCTGGTCCACGCCGTCCTCGGGGTGCTCCCAGGCGTCGGAGCCCGGGTAGACCGTGGCGTCGTCGTCGTCGCAGTCGCTGCCGTCGGCCACCAGCCCCGGCTCGGGGCGGCAGGCGACGCCGGTGAGGTGGGGATCGCCGAAGCCGTCGCCGTCGCCATCCACCTGGAAGCTGTCCCCGTCGATGGGGTCCTCGTCGGTGCTGCCGTCGCAGTCGTCGTCGATCTCGTTGCAGCGCTCTGGGGCCTCGGGGTGGATGCGGGCGTCGCCGTCGTCGCAGTCGGTGGCGTCGTCGACCAGCCCGTCGCCGGGGGCACAGCCGGTGGTGGACTGTGCGGGGTCGCCGAAGCCGTCGCCGTCGCTGTCCACCCACAACTCGATCTTCACGTCCTCGTCGATGAGGTCGTCGCAGTCGTTGTCTACGCCGTCGCACTCCTCGGGTCGGTCGGGGTGGATGGAGGCGTCGCGGTCGTTGCAGTCCTCGGCGGCTCGCCAGCCGTCCTCGTCGGCGTCCTGCGGCGCGCCGGTGTCGGCGGTCTCGTCCGAGGGCTTCCCAGGGCAGCCCAGCAGCAGCAGGGTGGTGAGGAACAGCGTGCGCATGGGGACTCTGCGGTTCCGTGACAGGCTACCATGTCAGGGTGCTCCCCAGAGGACGTCCCCGATGTTGTTCCAAGCCCTCGCCGTCACGGCCGTCGTCGCCGCCCACCCCCACGAGCCGCCCATCGTCCAGCGCGCGGAGGTCCGCACCATGCAGCCCACCCCGGTCTACAGCTACGCGCCCGGCCCGGAGCTCACCCCCACCGACGCCCTGCGCGGCTGGCTCGACGAGCAGGGGGCCAAGGACCCCGCGCCCATGCTGCGGCTGCCGGTGGTGGTCGAGCTGGCACAGGGTGCGGCCCTGGGCGTGACCCGCGCCTGGATCGGCGTGCTGCCCGAGCCCCCGGAGGGTGCGCTGCTGATCAAGGTCGACGACACCACCATGGGTGTGGGGCTCGCAGACCGGCTCGACGGGCTGTGCGCGCCAGAGGCGAAGACCTGCGCCCTGTGGCTGGATGGGATGTGGGGATCGCCCCTGCCCCTGCTGCTCCCCGCGGTCCCGGGGGCGCCGCCGGTGTTCACCCTGCGGAACGTGCACCAGTTGATCGCGCCGGGTGACGAGGTGCGGGTGTTTGTGGCGGAGGATGGGACCTAGGGGAGGACTTCACGTCCTCCTGGCTGGACCGTTGACGCGACTCACCACCCAGAATCCTCCAGCACTTCGCAGGGAGGCGGCTCGCCGTCCAGCTGCACGAAGGCCTCGCCCACCTGCTCCCCGTGGTCGGAGCAGGGTTCGCCGGGGCCCACGCTGTAGACGTGCACCTTGCGCTTGCGCTTCTCGTAGCAGCCGCCGTGGTCCTCGCCGTCGATGTCCTGGAAGTAGAGGGTCGGCGTGTGACAGCAGTCGAACACCTCGATCTCGAAGAGGCCCTGGGGGTCGCTGCGCTCGTGCCCGGGCTGGTGCTCCGAGTCGCCGATGGCGATGCCCATGATGGGCTGCTGTGTGGCGGCGTCCACCACCCGGCCGGTGATGGTGCAGGCGTCGTTGCAGCCGTACTCGGGGCAGGCCAGGTAGCCGGTGTCCTGGTCGGAGCAGGAGGTCAGGGCGCCCAGCAGGACCGACAACCCCTTCAGCAGGCGGTGGCTCATGGCAGATCGTCCACGGGCTCGGTGTGGAGCGGGCGGAGCTCCAAGGTCGGTCTTCCGACCTGCTTCTTCTGGTCAACGCAAGGTCCGTACTCGACAAAGCGGGTGTAGACGTCGATCGTCTCCGGAGCGTAGTGGCCGCCATTGGCGGCCCCATCGTGGTCCCGTGTGGTGAGACGGACCTTGTGCCCGCAGCCGTACAGCCAGAGCTCGAAGGCACCCTCGACGTCGGTCGGAGTCTCGTCACCGTAGGCGGGTGCCGCGACCTCGATCCCCTCGATGGGATCACCCGTTGCTGCATCGACGACGGTGCCCTCGATGGTGCAGATGGACCCAACGCCGTACTCCGGACAGGCGTTACCGGCGGTGTCGGTCCCGTCACACCCCATCAGTGCCCCCACCAGCACCGACAACCCCCTCCACAGTCTGCGGTTCACTCCGTCGTCTCCTCCGCCAGCTCCAGCTCCACCGTCAGCGGCGCCGTCTGTTCCAGCGTGGTGGTGCAGGCACCCTGCTGCGTGACCTCCGTCTCGACCTCCACCGTGGTGGAGGCGTAGGGGCCGCCGTTGTCCTCGCCGTCGACATCGGCCATCTCGAGGGTCACCAGCTCACCGCAGCAGCCGATGTCGATGGAGAACGACCCGTCGGCCCCGGAGCGGTTGGCGTAGCCGTAGTAGCTGGAGTCCACGGCGATGCCCTCGATGGGTTCGCCGGTGACCGCGTCCACCACGGTGCCGTTGATGGTGCAGAAGCTCGAGCAGCCGTACTCGGGGCAGTCGAAGGTGCCGCTGTCACCCTCGCCACAGCCCACCAACGCGCCGATCAGTACCGACAAGCCCTTCCACAACCGCGTGCCCATGGCATCCTCCCGAGACTGGGCATAGCGTAGCTCGAGCACCCCGAGCCGGAGCGTCCGATGCTCATCACCCTGGCCCTGATCAGCCTCGCGGCCCACGCCGCTGACGACACCGCGATCGTGGGCGTGCTGTCCGCGGATCTCGAGCCGGTCCTCGCTGCCCATACCTCTGTGCTCGGCGGCCAGGTCGAGCGCTGCTTCGAGCGCGCCCGGGTCTGCATCGTCCACTTCCCCGGCCAGGCCCAGCCTCCGCTGGACCAGCTGCAGGCCATCCCCGGCGTGCGCTACGCCGAGCGGGATGGGCTCATGGAGCCCTCACGGCCCCTCGCCTCCACCCTCCCCCCGGTCCCGACGGACGCGGAGGGCACCGACGACTGCCCGGATCAGTGGGAGCTGGCGACCATCCGCGCCCCGGAAGCCTGGGAGCGGGTGGACGGCACCTGGGCCCCCGTCGTCGCCGTTCAGGACAGCGGCTTCCTGGTGGATCACGTGGAGCTCGCCGGACGGATCTCGGGGCAGTGGGACTATGGCAACGACGACGCCGACCCCGAGCTCGAGTGGAGCTCCTCCGTGCCCGCCCACGGCACCTTCATCGCCGGGGTCATCGCGGGCGATCCCGACAACGGCCGCGGCCGCTCGGGCGTGGCCCCCTATGGCCAGCTCAACCTGCAGAAGATCGCCGACGATGACGGCGCGCTCTTCTACTCCTACGCGGTCTATGCGCTGGGGGATCTGGCCGACGGCGACCTTGGCGTGCGGGTGCTCAACTACAGCATCGGCAGCTCGGGTTGGAACCAGGGGCTGTACGACGCGGTGGCCGCCCTCGAGGACGTGGGCATCCTGATGGTCGCGGCTGCGGGCAACTGCGGCTCGGCCCACTGCTCCGACGCCGACAACGACGCGAACCCGATGTACCCGGCCAGCTTCGATCTGGAGCACGTGGTGAGCGTGGCCAGCTCCACCCGGGACGACGGCTTCAACCCCTACAGCCACTACGGCGCCTGGTCGGTGGACCTGGCCGCCCCGGGCGAGGACCTTTGTAGCTGCGGAGCCTACGCCACCGACGACTTCTACACGGCCGGCGGCACCAGCTACGCCACGCCCCTGGTCGCGGCCTCGGCGGCCCTGTTGCTCGAGGCCCACCCGGACCTGAGCACCACCGAGCTGGCCCGGGTGCTGCGGGCCTCGGCCGAGGATCTGCCCGCCTGGGAAGGCAAGGTGCGCTCCGACGGCCGGCTCGACCTGGCCGCCGCCATGACCACCGCGGTGCCCCGGCTCGACGCTGTGGCCGATGTGGCCATCGACGGGGAGGGGAGCGCGACCATCGACATCGACAACGCCGCCGACCCCGGCGAGGCCTGGCTGGTGCTCGAGCACCCCGAGGCGGTCGCCGTGGCCGAGGCGCTGGACACCACCACCGACCAGGCCTGGATCGTCACCCGGCACGGCCCAGGGGAGACCGTCGAGCTGCCCGACGCGGGCCCCGTGGAGGTCCCCGACGGCACCCGGTTCACGGTCGTCCATGGCCCGATCGGCGAGCACGCCAGCGCCAGCCTCGAGCTCACCCTGCGCGGCCGCGAGCTCGGCACCTGGCAGGTCTCGGCCCGGGTCGCCATGGTCTCTGAGGGTGCGGACTACCTCAACGCCCCCTACGACACGGGCAGCGCTGACAGCACGGGCTTTCTGGCCACAGGCTTCGAGGTCCGGGTGACCGATGTGACCATGGACACCGGCCAGTCGGACACGGGGCTGCCCGACGACTCCGCCACCCCGCCCGAGGACACGGGCCAGCCCGATCCGGGCGGCTGCGGCTGCGGCGGCGGCGTGGGCGCCGGTGGGTCGCTCGCGCTGTTGGCGCTGGGGTTGGTGAGCCGTCGTCGTCAGTCCGGCAGCCCCGGCAGCGCGCTGGTCCAGACGTAGGTGGCGCCGCCGGCCTCGCCGGCGCTGCCCTCGAGCGGGGCGCCGATCACCAGGTCGCACCAACCGTCGCCGTCCAGGTCGCCCATGGCCAGGCCCAGGCCGGTGTAGGAGGCCGGGGACTCCCCGGGCAGCCACGCATCGGCGTCGCTTGTGGTCCAGCTCCCCGCGTCCAGGTCGTAGAACAGGTAGGCGGCGCCGGAGCTGCCCTCGCCCGCGGCGATGCCGCCGATGAGCAGCTCGGCGCGTTCGTCGCCGTCGATGTCCCGCGCGGTGGTGGACCAGCCCACGACCCAGCCGGGGGCGTCGCCCCGCACGGCGATCTCGCTGTCGTCCAGGGACACGATCCCCGACGGCAGGGTGGTGAAGACGTGCACCGATCCGACGAACTGCGCGCTGTCCCCCGACGAACCCACGATGGGGTCCGCCAGCCCGTCGCCGTCGATGTCGGCAAGGGCCACGTCCATGCCGGCCCAGTGTCCGGCGCCTTCGCCCAGCAGGGTGGCCTGCTCCGAGGCCAGGGCCATGGTGCCCTCGAAGGGACCCAGGGCCAGGTGGGCCAGGCCCCGATCGCTGCCGTGTCGGTCGGAGAAGGCCGCGCCGATGACGAGATCGCCGATGCCGTCGCCGTCGACGTCGGCCCCTCCTTCGACCACGCGCCCGGCGCCGTCCTCGGGCTCCACGCCCGTCAGCGTGGCCACCGCGGAGCCGGCGATGCTGTGCACGCCGTCCTCGAAGGGGGCCTGCAGCACGAACACGGCCCCGCTGCCCGCCCCGCCGTGGTCGGCGCCGTAGGCCCCCACCACCAGGTCGGCCAGGCCGTCGCCGTTCAGATCCATCAGGTCCGCGCCGTGGCCGGCGTAGTCGTCGTGCTGGCCCTCGAACCAGACATCTGCGTCGGCCACCTCGGCGTCCGCGGTCACCGGAGAGCGGAACAGGAACACGGAGCTGCTGCCCGGGTAGGGCGCGCCGAGCAGCACGTCGGCCAGCTCGTCGCCGTCGACGTCGGCCACGCCCACAGCCCGTCCGGCCCCCAGGGTCTCGTCGCTGCCTTCGAGGCGCACCCCGATCTCCGGGTAGCTGGCTTCGCCCTCGGGCAAGTCGGTGATCAACCAGGCGCCGCCCTGGTACTCGTCGTCGCGCACGGTGGTGACCACCAGGTCCTCGTCCCCGTCACCGTCCAGATCCCCCAGCCCCAACACCCGCCCGCTGTGCTGCTGCTCCTGCTCGGCGTACAGCCGGGTGTGGGCCTCGGCCAGCGGCAGCTCGCCCTCGAAGCGGAAGACGTCGGTGTCCGCGTCGGTGTCGGTGTCCGCGTCGGCGTCGGCGTCGGCGTCGGCCTCGGGGGGCAGGCCGGTGTCGTCGCTCGTGGCCGGGCAGGCGGTCGAGGCGGCCGTGCTCGCGAGGATCAGGGCGAGGGCTCGGGTTCGCACGCGCGCTCCGGGTGAGGGTCCGTGCTGGACTCTATTGCGCACCACCGGCTGCGCACCCGCCATCCCTCTTGACCCCAGCTTCGCCACCGGGCGACCCTGGACGCGCTCCCCCGGAGGGCGTCATGCGCAACGTGTTCCTTGTCCACCGGCGGCACCTGCCAGGACGTCACCTTCCGCTTCAACCACCTGACCAACTCTCCCGGTGGCTGGAACATCGTGGGTCGGGATGGCACGGGCGCCGCGAGCCCCACCAGCCGGATCAGCATCCACGACAACATCCACCCCCACGGGGCCTACGGCGTCAAGACCGACGGCCAGGTCGAGGGCACCCAGTCCCTGGACACCACCTTCGGCGCCGGGGCCTACACCTTCGACCACAACGTCGCCGCGGACTGCGCGAGCTACCTCTACCCAGCGGGCGCCAACGACTACCCCTCCTGGCCAGCGCTGCGCTCCCAGTTCGTGGACGTGGACGCCGACGAGCTCGAGCTGATCGAGGGCTCCGACTACCGGGCCGACGGGCTGTTCCCGCCCTACGATCAGGACCTGCGCGGGGCCGACATCGCCTGCCTGGATGTGCTGCTCGAGGGCGTGGACACGGGGGTGCACGGGGAATGAACCCGACGGTCCGCGGTAGGGTGGGGGAGCCCACCCCGAGGTGACCATGACCGAGCCCGCCCAGACGACCTGCACCATCTGCGGCGCCCCGGCCCCCGAGGGCGCGGGAGCGACCGCCCACGGCGTGCGCCTCTGCTCCCCCTGCGCCAACGGCGACAACGACCAGCGCCTCGGCGAGCTGGGCTTCTCGTTCCAGCGGGTGACCACCCACCGCAACCGCGGCGGCTCGGTCTTCGCCGCCCACGTCAGCCGCGAGACGCGCCTGGACCTCCAGGTGAAGTTCCGGCGCGAGGGCTTCACCAGCCGCCTGCTGTCCAAGCTCGGCGGTGGCGACATGGAGATCGGCGTGGCCGAGTTCGACGACGCGGTGCTCATCGAGGTCGAGGAGTTCCAGAAAGCCACGGTGGAGCTGCTGCTGCAGGACCCGGCGGTGCGCAGCGCGATCCTGTCGATGCTCGCCCAGACCTCGAACTCTGTGGTCGAGATCGTCAACGGCATGGTCAGCGGTGCGCAGCACGGCAACAACGCCACCTGGCCCATCCTCGAGGACTGGATCCGCGACGCCCTGGTCATCCAGCACCGCATCATCCAGCGGGAGGACGAGCTGATCAGCGCCTGGTAGTCGCCCCTCGGTGAGGCCACCCGCAGCACACCCCCGGCCATCTGCGGTACCCTCGCCCCATCCCGTTCCGCTCAACGGAGCGCACCATGCAGCCCCCCTCCGCTTCGCCATCCCGCGGCCACGGCTTCGGCACCGCGCCGGTGTTCCTGGCCGGCATCAGCACCATCCTCGGCGCGATCCTGTTCCTGCGCTTCGGCTACGCCGTGGGCAACGTGGGCGTGCTGGGGGCCGTGGGCATCGTGCTGGTGGCACACCTGATCACCATCCCCACCGGGCTGGCGGTGGCCGAGATCGCCACCAACCTCAAGGTCGAGGGCGGCGGCGAGTACTACATCGTCAGCCGCTCCTTCGGCACCACGGTGGGCGGGGCCATCGGGCTGTCGCTCTACCTGTCCCAGGCGATCTCGGTGGCGTTCTACATGATCGCCTTCTCCGAGGCCTTCCGGCCCCTGTTCGGCTGGATCCTGGAGCACACCGGCTTCACCATGGACACCCGCATGATCGGGCTGCCGGCGGCGGGGCTGCTGCTGATCCTCATCCTGCGCAAGGGCGCGGATCTGGGCGTGAACGCCCTGTGGATCGTGGTGGGCATCCTGGCGCTGGCCCTGGCGCTGTTCTTCCTGGGCCAGCCCGCCGACGCCCCGGGAACCCTGGACCTGCTGGCCAAGGTGGATGAGCCCGATCGGTTCTCCCGGGTCTTCGCCATCGTCTTCCCGGCGTTCACCGGCATGACCGCCGGCGTCGGGCTCTCCGGCGACCTGCGCAACCCCCGCCGCTCCATCCCCCTGGGCACCATCGCCGCCACCGTCACGGGCATGGTGGTCTACCTGCTCATCATCCTCAAGATGGGCATCAGCGCCAGCCCCGAGCGGCTGGACAGCGACACCTTCGTGATGTCCCACATCGCCCTGTGGGGCCCGGCCATCCCCATCGGCCTGGCGGCGGCCACCCTGTCCTCGGCCATCGGCTCCATCCTGGTGGCCCCCCGCACCCTGCAGGCCCTGGCTGGCGACGACATCCTGCCGGTGGCGGGGGTCAACCGCTTCCTGGCCCGGGGCCGGGGCGGCGCCAACGAGCCCTTCAACGCCACCCTGATCACCGCCGCCATCGTGCTGGTCTTCGTCTCGGCGGGCTCGGTGGACTTCGTCGCCCAGATCATCTCCATGTTCTTCATGGTGACCTACGGCGCCCTGTGCGCCATCAGCTTCCTGCAGCACTTCTCGGGCAACCCCAGCTACCGGCCCACCTTCCGCTCCCGCTGGTACCTCTCCGGCCTGGGCGCGGTGGCTTGCGTCGTCATGATGTGGGAGATGTCGCCCCTGTACACGGTGCTGGCCTGGACCACCATGGCCGCCATCTACGTGTGGCTGCGCACCAGCCGCCAGGGGGAGCAGGATGTCTCGGTGATGGTCCAGGGCGCAGTGCAGCAGCTGGTCCGCAGCCTGCACGTGCTGCTGCAGAAGCAGCGCGCAGGCAGCGGTCAGACCCAGTGGCGGCCCAGCTTCCTGGCCATCTCCCGCAACTCCTTCACCCGGCTCGCGCCCTTCGATCTGCTGCGCTGGATGTCCCAGCACTACGGCTTCGGCACCTTCTTCCACTTCATCGAAGGCCGGCTGACCCCGGAGACCAGCCAGGAGGCCAAGGACGTGCTCGAGCGCCTGGTCCGGCAGAGCCAGGCCAGCCACGCCAGCCTGTACGTGGACACCATCGTCTCCCCCAGCTTCCACACCGCCGTGGCCCAGATGGTCCAGATCCCGGGCATCTCGGGCATGGACAACAACTCCATCCTCTTCGAGTTCCGCAAGGGCAGCAACGACGAGCTGATGGACATCCTGGTGGGCACCAACTTCGCCGAGGTGGCGGGGCTCAACATCTGCGTGCTGCGCAGCTCGGACCACCACTTCGGCTACCGCCGGGTGATCCACATCTGGTTGACCCACGGCGACTTCCGCAACGCCAACCTGATGATCCTGCTGGCCTACATCCTGGCCGGCCACCCCGAGTGGCGGAACGCCGAGATCCGGCTGTTCGCGGCCTTCGAGCACGCCTCCCTCGACGAGGGGCTCGAGACCTTCAACACCCTGATCGCCGACGGCCGCATCCCCATCTCCCGCGCCAACGTGATCCCGGTGCCCATGCGGGGTGACGTCACCTTCTCGGAGCTGGTCTGCTCCCAGTCGGAGCAGGCGGACCTGGTCATCACCGGCTTCTCGGTGGCCCGCATGACCCGCGACGGCGGCGCCTTCCTGCAGTCCTTCGAGGGCATCCAGGACATGCTCTTCGTGCAGGCGGGCGAGGAGATCCTCATCACCGACAGCAGCGAGTCCGACGCCGCGACCGAGGTGGCGGAGGAGTAGGGCGTCTAGCGCGCGATGAGGATGCCGCCGGCCATGCCTGTGCAGAGCAGGGCCAAGCCGGCGCCGACGAGCAGCACCAGGACCAGGGCGGTGATGGCGATGAGCTTGCCCTTGCCCTTCTTGGGTTCCGGCGCCTCGAGCTCGGTGGTGGGGCGCTGATCCAGGGTCGGGGTCTCGGTGGCCAGGCTCTTGCCCACGAAGTGGCCCTCGGAGCCCTGGGGCATGGGCCACAGCCTCGGGCGAGCCCAGACCCGCAGGCAGCCGCCCTCGCCGGCGAGGAAGACCTGCTGGACCATGGACACCAGCTGGGCCCCGGTGGGCCGAGACTCGGGATCGGTGGCGAGCATCGCGCCCAGCAGCGAGACGGTCCCCGGGGGGAAGCCGGGCCCGAAGCGGGCCAGGCAGCGCTGGATGTACTCCCGGTGGGCCTCGGGGTCGGTCATCACCGCGACCATGTGGACCCTGCCCAGCTGGGCCACCAGGGCCTCGCCGGTGAGCATCTCGTACAGCACGCAGCCCAGCGAGTAGACGTCCCCCGCGGGATCGTCGGCGCCGCCGACGAAGCGCTCGGGTGCCATGTAGGCCATGGTCCCCACGATCACCCCGGCCTGGGTGTGGGCCTCGCGGCCGGCGTCGCCCAGGGCGATGCCGAAGTCCAGCAGCTTGGTGGTCCCGGCGCGGGACAGCCGGATGTTGGCCGGCTTGATGTCCCGGTGGACCAGGTGCAGGGGCTGGCCCGTCTCGGGGTTGGGGGTGTACCAGCCGGCCTCGAGGGCCTCGGCCACCTCGTGGGCGATGTTCAGGGCCACCTTGACCGGCAGGCGCTCGCCCTTGACCAGCAGCTCGGCGAGGTCCTCGCCCTCGACGTACTCCGTGACCAGGCCCCAGCGGCCGTCGAGCATCACCAGGTCGTCCACCGCAAGGATGTTGGGGTGGTTCAGGGCGGCCAGCAGGCGGCCTTCGTCCCGCAGGCGCTGGGCGGCGTCCAGCCCCACGCCGGCGTGGGCGTGCAGCAGCTTCACGGCGACGCGCCGCCGCAGGCCCGAGGCGCCCTGGGCGGTGGCCAGGTAGACCTCGCCGAAGCCGCCAGCGCCGAGGCAGCGCTCGAAGTGGAAGGTGCGCTGGGAGATGGTCTCCATGGTCGCCTCGCTATCGGGGAACCGTCGCGACCCAGTATCGCACGTTGGAGAGACCCGATCAGAACTGGAAGTAGATGAAGTCCTCCGCCGGCCGCAGCAGGGCGTACACATCGAACCAGCCCATGGTCGCCAACAGGTCCAGCAGGCCCCACAGCAGCACCGAGGGCGCGACGATCAGCTTCATGGGCCAGGGGCGCAGGCACAGGGCCGCGAAGGTCAGCAGGCCGTAGCGCACCACCAGGACGAGGGCGGACAGCCAGACGATGTGACCGAAGGGGGCCTTCAGGATGTAGAACACAGCGGACCACACGAACGCGAGCAGGGCGAGGGAGAGGCCCCAGTCGCTGATGGTGGTGGTGCGGGCGGGGTGGGGCTCGCTCATCATTCATCTCCAAGATCGTCGTCGGTCAGCACCCAGCCCTGGATCCGCTTGCGCACCCGGGCCGTCTCGAGCGCAGCCCGCAGGCTGTCCTCGAGGGCCACCATCTGGCGGATCTCGACGGGCTCGAGCGTCGCCAGCCGCAGGAAGCGGTTGGTGGCGTCGGGCTGGGGCTCCACCCAGGTCTCCCCGATCAGGTGCTTCAGGCGGTAGCGGGCGGTGGCGTCCCCCGAGGGCAGCCCTCCCGAGCGGAAGCGCTTGGCCTGGGCCAGCAGATCGTCCAGGGCGTCGGGGCAGTCATCGGCGTCGGCGCAGGGATGCCAGGGGGGGCCGAGGGTGAGCTCCCGGCTGCCGGGCAGGGGCTCGAGCTCCCGCCAGCTGCTGCTCGCCAGGGTGATGCGGTGGGCGTCCTGGTCGCTGAAGCTCCACTCGAGATCGCCGATCAGCAGCACATCCGGGGTCTCCTGGCCGCCCACCTGCAGCAGCCACAGCTCGGGGCCGAGGGACAGCACGCCCCGCAGCTCGCCGGGGGCGGTGAGGCGCTCGACCTGCGACCGCACCGCGGCCTCGATGGCGTCTCCGGCCTGGAGGGGAGCCTCGGCCTCGAGCAGGGCCGCCTGCAGGGCCCGGAAGGCGGCGAACACGAAGGGATCGAGGGACGCGGCGTCGGGGTAGTAGCCATTGGCCAGCAGGAAGGCGACGGCGGTGGTGCTCTGGTCGGGGCGGGTCTCGCCGCCGTGGCGGTTGGAGCAGCTGGCGGCCCAGAACGGGGCCCGTCCGCTGATGGTCAGGCCGTAGGTCAGGGAGAAGCCGCCCCGCTCCTTGCGCAGGATGAGCACCTCCTGGTGCTCGTCGCCATGCCAGCTGGGGTTCACGGCGAAGCGCTGGTAGCGGCCGTCGCCGGCCAGTTCCTTCTTCACCTCGATGCCGTGGCCCAGGAACACCAGCTCGATGAGCCCCGCGGCGTTGAGCAGCTGCAGCGCCTGCAGCCGCCCCAGCTCATAGAAGGGCCGCGCCTCGGGTTCCTCGCCGGCTTCGACGGTGGCGAGCCAGCCGGGCCAGTCGAACCAGCCCTCGACCCAGGTCTCGCTCACCCCCACCGAGCGGCTCAGGGGATCGTCGGTGGGCATCATGCGTCCACGCTCGAGGCCCAGCTCGAAGCGCTCGGCGCCGAGGGCCTCCTGGGTCAGGTCGGCCCAGGCGTCGAAGGTGGCGGCCTCGCGGGCGGAGGCGTGCTCGTGGCCGATGACGAAGGTGCTCACCTGGCGGGCCTGGCCGCGGATCACCACGGTCCTGCGGGGGCCCACGGGCGGGTCGGCGACCAGGCGGGCGTCCCAGCGCTCCAGCTCCGACGCCGCGCCGAGCAACACCTGGTGCCGCAGCCGCTCCCGCAGCCAGGGCCGCTGCCCGAGCTCGCTGTCCGCGTTCCGCACCATCTGCTCGGCCAGGTGGACCATCCGCGTGCCCAGGGCGACGCCGTCCTCGACCTCGGCCCAGGCGCACAGCCTGGTCACCAGCGCCGGCGACAGGGACGGGCGCTCGTCGCCGCGCAGCTCTCCCAGGGCCGTGGGGGCGGGGCTGCCCCCGCTGATGGGGTTGAGGGCCACGGTCTCGGCGATGGCTCGCGTCTCGGCGATGGCCGCAAGCTGGGCCAGGGGCTCGGGTCCCAGGCGTTCCTGCAGCGGTCGGGGGATGCCGTCGGCCTCCATGGGCAGCGCCTGGAAGCGGAGCACCACCGGCTCTGGCGGAGGCGGCTCCCAGCCCAGCAGCCAGAAGTTGCCCACGATCATCCCGCAGAGCAGGAAAAACAGCAGCGCCACCCACAGGGCCCCGGCGGGAACCCTGATGGACCAAAGCTGCTTTTCGGGGGCTGGCAAGGGTGCGCCTCTGCGAATGCCGGGAACTACACCTTGCCCACCGGGGGTTCCGTGTCCAGCTTGTCTCTCTCTTCCAGCCAAGGTGTCACCATGACCACCGCCATCATCATGCTCGCCCTGCTGACCGCCATGGACGGTCGCCAGTTCCGCACCGGCTCCGCCGAGCTCGTCGCCGGCAACCAGGTGGATCTGCTGGGAGATGGTGTGGCCGGGCCCGACGCCATGACCGACGAAGACGAAGCCGCGGCCGAGCTGCACGTGGCCATGTTCGGTGACTGGACCATCGACACCCAGGCCTGAGCAGCCCCTCTGGTGAGCACCATCACCGGGTGACACAGGGTGACGACAGAAGGCGTGGCGAGCGGCAGGAACGTGGCGAGGGTGATGGAGTACCCCCCGCTGGAGTCCCTCCATGTTCCTCCCCCGCAGCACCCGCCGCAGCCTCTCCGACAGCGTGCCTGGCCTGGGCACCGCCGCCCCCCTGACCCCTGGCCTCTGGAGCCGCCCCTTCATGGAGCCGGTCACCTTCACCGAGGGCGAGGCGTCCATCGACGAAGACGGTCTGGCTCAGCTCGACGAGATCTGTGTGGCCCTGTCGTGGTTCAGCACCAGCTGCCTCGTCGAGGTGGCGGGGCATGCCTGGGGTGAGGGCCCCGAGGACGAGCAGCACACCCTGGCCTACCAACGGGCGGCCGCGGTGCGCGACGCGCTCATCCACCGGGGCATCCCCCCCTGGGTCATCCGCGTGAAGGGCTACGGCAGCGCGCGGCCTGTGCCCGCCGAGAACCGCAGCCGCCTCGAAGCGGCCGACGCCAGCCGCCGGGTGGAGCTGTGGCTGCACCAGCGCACCGCCGACGCCGAGCTGCCCTGCAGCGAGCCCGGCGCCGAGGACTGCTGTCGCGGTTGCTGAGCCACCATCGCGGGCGTGGGAGGGACGTTAGCGGAAGTCCCCCCCTCTCCCGGGAGCTCACATGCAGGCCATCCATGAAGGACGCCGGGATCTGGCCGCCTGGCTCGAGGCCCAGCCCACCAACGTCTACGACGCCGACCCCCTGCTGCAGGCCCTGGTAGCCCGGGCGGGTCTCGCCGATCGCGTCCCGTCCCTGAGGGCCTGGGGGGCGCAGGTCGCCGGCCCCCTGGACGCCGCGGTGCGCGAGAACAACCTGGACGCCAACCTGCCTCGGCTGGAGGCCTGGGACGGCATCGGGCGCCGGGCGGAGCGGGTGGCCCACCACCCCAGCTACCACCAGGCCGGCGCGCTGATCTACGGCTCGGGGATGCTGGCCGCCTACCACGAGCGGCCCAACCCCCACCCCTTCATCCTGTCGATGTTCTACCTGTCGAGCCACGCGGGTGAAGCCGGCCACAACTGCCCGGTGGCCTGCGCGGCGGGGGCCATCCGGGCCCTGCAGGCTCTGGGCACTCCGGAGCAGCAGCGCGCCTGGCTGCCTCGACTGCTGAACACCCGCTACGGCGAGCACGCCCCCGCGGCCCAGTTCCTGACCGAGGTCCAGGGCGGCTCGGATGTGGGCGCCAACGCCTGTGTCGCCGCCCCGCAGCCCGACGGGTCCTGGCGCATCTCGGGGGAGAAGTGGTTCTGCTCCAGCGCCGACGCGGAGCTGTTCGTGATGACCGCCCGTCCCGAGGGGGGCCATGCCGGCACCCGGGGCTTGGGCCTGTTCATCGTGCCCCGCACCGTGGACGGTGCGCCCAACGGCTTCGCCATGCGGCGGCTCAAGGACAAGCTGGGTACCCGCAGCATGTGCTCGGCCGAGATGGACTTCGACGGCGCCTACGCCGAGCTGTTGGGGCCCATGGAGCGCGCCTTCCCCAACCTGATGGAGCTGGTGATCGACACCAGCCGGCTCTACAACGCCTTCGGCTCGGCGGGGCTCGCCCACCGGGCCTGGTTGGTGGCCAGCGGCTACGCCCGGCACCGGCAGGCCTTCGGGGGCCCCATCGCCCGCTACCCGCTGGTGCAGGAGACCCTGGCCCTGGCCCTGGCGGACGCGGAGTCCAGCCTCGCCGGCTCCTTCCTGTTGGCCCAGCTCCAGCAGCGGGCCGACGCGGGGGACGCCAGCGAGTCCGAGCTGGCCTTCCTGCGCATGGGGCTGAACCTCAACAAGGTGCGCACGGCCATCCTGGCCCACACCGCCATCAACCGCTGCCTCGAGGTGCTCGGCGGCAACGGCACCATCGAGACCTTCTCGGTCATCCCGCGCCTGCTGCGGGACAACGTGGTCTTCGAGAACTGGGAGGGCACCCACCACACCCTGCGCATGCAGGTGCTGCGGGACGCCCATCGCCTGCAGCTGCACCGGGGCTTCTTCGCCGAGCTGGAGGCCCGGCTGCCGGCCGGGGCGCTGGATGCGGACCGCGGCGCGTTCGAGCGGGCGCTGGCCGGCGGCGACACCCTGCTGCTGCGCCGGGTCTGCGATCGCCTCGGGTCCTGGCTGCAGCAGGCGGCCTTGGCGGACATCGAGCTGCCCGGGGTGCGGGCGCGGGCCGAGCTGTCTCGCCGGGTGCACCTGGGCGGCAGCCCCGACGCGCCGGGCTACGCGGATCTCATCGCCCGCTGCGCGGACGAGGGAGGTGAGGCATGAGCCGGGTGCTGCTGCTGGACTACAGCACCGATCGGGTGCTCGGGCCCGCCACGGCGCGCTGGCTGCCCACGGGGACGCCCCTCGAGACCTGGACCATGCTCGACGAGCAGCCGCTGCCCCCGCTGGACGGCGTCACCCACCTGCTGCACACCGGGTCGGCCCTGAGCATCAACGACGACCACCCCTTCCTGCCGGGGGTCTTCGCTCTGGTCCGGCAGGCCGTCGAGCGGGGCCTGTCCCAGTTCGGGTTCTGCTACGGACACCAGCTGCTGGCGCGGGCCCTCGGTGGCCGTGAGGCCGTGCGGCGCAACCCCGCCGGGCCCGAGATCGGCTACCTCGAGGTCTCCTTCACGACCGCCGGCATGGCCCACTTCCACGTGCCTCGGCGCTGCACCTTCTGGCAGTTCCACTACGACGAGGTCATCGCCCTGCCCGACAGCGCCCGGGTGCTGGCCACCAGCGCAGGCTGCGGGGTGCAGGCCTTCCACGATCCGGAGCTTCGGCTCACGGGCACCCAGTTCCATCCGGAGGTGGACCGGGAGCTGGGCAACCGGATCTATCGGGAGAAGGCGGAACAGCTGGCCCGGGAGGGCTTCGACGCGGAGCGCCTGGTCGAGGGGTGCCCCGAGGGCTTCGACATGCACGCGATCATGGCCCGCTTCGTGGCGCCCTGATCCCGTGGGTTGACAGCGGCTCCGCGCGGCGACACCCTCAGGCCCCGACCCCTGGGTGATGATGACCGCGCTGCTCCTCGCTCTGCTGCTGCTGGTGGGCTCCCCCGCCCAGGCGAGCTGCGCGGAGGTGGACAACACGACCCTGGACAGCCACGCCGGTTGGGCCATGACCGCCTGGCGAGCGGACGACGACGCTCGCTTCGCCGAGGTCTGGCAGCTGCTGGTGGACGAGGTTGCCTGCCTCGCGGGCAGCGGCCTGAAGACCCGCAACACCGATCTGTTCCTGGTGCTGGCCCGGGGAGCGCTGGACGCCGGTGACGACGCCCGGGCCGTGGCCGCGCTGCGGGCCCTGCTGGTGATCGAGGGGGGCTATCAGCCCGATCCAGCGCTGCTCCCCCTGGACGAGCCCATGGCGCCGCTGTTCGCTATGGCCCAGGTGCTGGGGCCGGACGTGGCTGGCTTCAAGGCCGCCTTCCTCGGCCAGGAGCCCGCCGCCACGGCGCCGCCTCCGCCGGCCCCGGAGCCTGCCGGGCCCACCCCTGAACAGCTCGAGGCCCAGCAGCGCGAGGAGCTGCTCGCCAAGGTGCGCTACGAGCTCGAGGTGGACCGCCGCGCCCGCAAGACCGGCGTGCGCATGGCGGTGGTCGGCGGCATCACCTGCGGGCTGTCCCTGACCTTCCTGGTCGCCCAGACCGCGGGCGAGAGCAAGCCCACCACCGACGAGCTGCGCCCCCACCGGGCGCTGTACACCAAGATCTGGACCGGCACCGCCATCGGCGGCGCGGCGGTCATGGGTGGCGGGCTGTGGCTGGCGCGGGCGTCTCAGCTGGACGCCGGCGCGATGCCCGTGGTCGGGATCCGGGGGCGCTTCTAGCGTCCACGGCCTCGCTGGCGCTCGAGCTGCTTCTTGTGCTCGTCCCAGCCCTCGCGATCGCGGCTGGTGGGCATGGACAGCAACATCAGGCCCACGGCCCAGGCGAGCATGGCCACGAAGGCGACGCTGGTGCCCCCCATGTAGAAGGCCGTGAAGCCCATCAGCGCTGGGAGCTCGGCGAAGGCGCAGCGCACGATCAGCCAGGCCTGGTGGTTGCCCAGCAGCTTCGCCGCGTAGGGGGCGCCGATGGTGATGACCATGGACGAGACCAGGCCCGAGACCAGGGCGACCACCTGCAGCAGCGAGGCGGCGCTGTCGGCGTCGACCGCGGTCCCGCCGGTGCTGCGCAGGTAGAACCCTACGCCGCCGTAGATGAAGGCGGCCCAGGTGAAGGCGCCCCACAGGATCCAGACGACGGGCACGGCGGGTTGGTTGCGTTGGGGATCCATGGTGGCTCCGGGTGGGGGGTCAGCCGCTGCGCTCGCGCTCCACGGCAGCGCCCAGCGCGCCGTCGGCCCGGGTGGAGCGGTACATGTTGGTGACGCGAGCCATGCAGAGCAGCCGGTCGGTCTCCACGTGCACGATGCGCACCTCGTGGACGATGGCGTGGCGACCCCGTCGCAGCACCGTGGCCCGGGCCTGGACCTTGCCCTCCTTGGCGGAGCGCAGGTGGGAGCCGCTGATCTCGAGGCCCACGGGGCTCAGCTTGGACAGGTCCACGCCGAAGCTGGCGTGCATGCTCGCCGCGCCTTCGGCCAACAGCATGGACACGCCGCCGTGGAGCAGGCCGTAGGGCTGGCGGACCTTGTCGGTGATCTCGACCTCGAGCACCAGGCTCTCGGCAGAGACGCTCACCAGCTCCACCCCCAGGGCGCCCTCGACGGTGCGCTCCTTGAGCTGGTCGAAGACGCGCTTCCAGGTCTCGAACGGGGGTGTGGTGGTCATGGCTGCCCCTCCGGCGGGGCCTCGGGGGCGGGGGCGCTGTCGCCGCCGGCATCCTGGGCCGCCGCGTCCTCGCCCTCGGCGCGGCGCCGGGCGAAGCTCTGGCGGGCCGAGACCGCGTCACCGTCGGCCCAGATGGTCAGGTGGTCCGCGCCGTCCAGTTCGACGTGCACCGTCTCCACCACGGCCTCGCCGCCGGTGGTGCTGGTGGTCTCGAGCAGCAGCGAGCTGCTCTCCTCGCTCACGACGCTGTAGGAGGCGAGATCGTGGTGCTCACCGTGGGCGAAGTCGATGGTGTCGGCTGTGACGGTGAGGGTGGCCGAGGCCAGCTCGTCGAGGCCCTGGAGCACGTCGCGCTGGGCCGCGCCGTCCGGGTGCTGCTCCCGGCCCATGATGACCATGCCCACGGTGAGGCGCTCTTCGGCGGACAGCTCCATGCCGTCGAGATCGGCCTCGGTGGGCAGGGGATCGCGGAAGGCCAGCTCGAGCAGCTCGTACTGCCGCTGCTGGGTGGGGGAGAGCTGCAGGGCCCACTCGCCCTTCACCAGCTCGGAGGCTTTCTCGACCGTGACCGCGGGCTGCTCCTGGCCCTCGCCGATGGGGGGCGCGCCCTCGCCGGGGGCCTGGGCCTCGCCGCCAGGCTCGGCGGGCGGCGAGGCGCCCTGGTCGGTGGGGGTCTGCACGCAGGCGCAGCACAGGGCCACGAGGGCGACGCCGATGAGGCGGGGGAGCTGGGTCATGGGGCACCGAGCGAGGGGGGCTCGAGTGGATAGCCTCTGGGGGGCGTGGTGGCACCTGTGGGCGGGGCCACCAGCGCGGGGCGCCCGACGGCAACAACGGCCGGGCGCGGCTACACTCCATGGTCCAGGACCCAGCCTGCGAGCCCATGACCGACCCCTCCGAACACCGCGTGACCCCGGCCCGCTTCGAGCAGGCCTTCGAGCTGGCGATGGCGCTCAGCGTGGGCCTGGCGTCTCCGGTGGCGGCGGTGGTGACGCTGCTGGCGGTGAGCTCGGCCGCGGTGGACGTCGACGCCGTGGGTGAGCGCCTGGTGCGCTGGAGCGGGGCGGGCATGGGCGGCAGCCAGGGCCACGGTGCGGCGGTGGTGATGCTGCCGGCCAGCGACGAGAGCGCGCCGGACGAGCCGGTGGAGACCGCGGCCGGCGAGGACGATCCCGAGCCAGAGCCCCCCGAAGAGCCCAGCGCCGTCGCGGAGGCCGGGCCCGTCGGCCCCGAGGCCGGCCCTGTGGAGCTGGGAGGGGGCGCTGAGGACGCCCTCGCGGCCCCCACCACCGCGGCCCCGGTGCACGAGCTCATCGGCTCCAAGCACCCCGGCGCCGGCCAGCCCTGGGGCACGGTGGCCCACGGCACCGGCCGCCTGCACGGCGGTGGTGGAGGCGGCGGTGCGGAGGCGAGCGGAAGCCTCGATCGCCGCAGCGGCGACGCGAACCCGCAGGGCCCCCCGGGCCCGCCGAGCACCCACGTGGTGGACGCGGCGGGCGGGATGCGCTTCGTGGCTCTGGGCGGCGGTGAGTTCTGGATGGGCAGCCCCGACGACGAGCCCGGTCGCTTCCCCAACGAAGGACCGCGCCACCATGTGAGCCTCTCCCCCTACTGGCTGGCGGCCACCGAGGTGACCCGGGCCCAGTACAAGGCCGTGATGGGCAGCGCCCCCCGGGGCAGCCGGGGCGAGCACGTCCCCGTCGTGGGGGTCAGCTGGTGCGACGCGCTGCGCTTCGCCAACGCCCTGTCCAAGCGCGAAGGGCTGCGCCCCGCCTACCGGATGCGCGGGGTCTGCGGTCACGGCGGCACCGTGAGCTGGGATCGGGGGGCCGACGGGTATCGCCTGCCCACCGAGGCGGAGTGGGAGCACGCGGCACGTGCAGGCACCGAGGGCCTCTACGCCGGGGCGCGCCCACTGGACGAGGTCGGCTGGTTCGAGGACAACGCCGGCGGCCGCGCCCGCGCCGTGGCCTCCCTGGCCCCCAACGCCTACGGCCTTCACGACATGAGCGGCAACGTCTGGGAGTGGGTCTGGGATCGCTTGGGCCCCTACGACACCGATCCCAAAGTCGATCCCGTGGGACCGGACCGGGGCGAGACCCGCATCCTGCGGGGTGGATCCTGGAAGTACGAGGCTCGCTACGCCCGTGTGGCCGATCGCAACTGGGGCCGACCGGGCTACCGCGCCCCCGCGGTGGGCTTCCGGCTCGCCCGCAGCTTGCGACCGGGGGACCTGGACGCGCTGGTCAGCGAAGAATGATCAGTACGACACGCCCGGCATCAGCAGCCAGGCCGCGCCCCAGCCTCCGGTGGAGGCGCTGTGTTTGTACGCGCTCACCAGCAGGTCCGGGGTGCCATCGGCGTTGACGTCTCCCGGACCCGCGACGAAGCGACCGGTGTAGTCGCGGCTGTCGACGCCGGCGAAGAGCACGCCGTCCGACGATTCGAGGGTGTTGGCGCCCGCGATGGGGCCGTGGACCAGGAACGCACCGCCGGTCGCGACACCGTCGAACTGGTAGTTGTAGGCTCCGATCAGGACGTCGTCCTTGCCGTCGTCGTCCGCATCGCCCACGGCGTCCACGACGTAGGTCCCCGCCGAGTAGGCGCCCTCGGGGTACAGGATGCCGTCGGCGACCTCGCAGGCCACGTGTTCGCCGGTGACGGGGCCGTGGATCAGGTAGACGTCGGCGGCGTACTTGCCCAGGCCGGCGCAGCTCCCCATCGTGCCCACGTTGGCGCCCAGCAGGATGTCTCCGTGGCCGTCGCCGTCCATGTCCCCGGGGGTGACCAGGCTGGCGCTCACGGCGTTGCCCTGCATCACGGAGCCGAAGATGGCGTCCGCGTTCGACGCGGCGATGTGGCCTGTGACAGGACCCAGGAAGAGGTACGCGGTGCCGTGGCCGTCGCTGGATGACCCGACCATGAGGTCGTCCAGGCCGTCGCCGTCGATGTCGTCCCAAGACGGTGCCCCGCCGAAGGCGTCGTCGGGCTCGGTGCCGCCGAGCGTGCCGCTGGCGGCCTCGAGGTCGAGGGGGAGGGTCACCGGTCCGAGGAAGGTGGTGGCGTAGCCCGTCTGGCCGTTGGTCCCGGGAGTGCTCACGACGAGGTCCTGTTGGCCGTCGCCGTCGGTGTCACCGGCCGCGAACCCACTCCCCGCCAAGCGATCCTCCTGGTCACCCACCAGCATCAGCTCCAGATCCTCGAGGGCCAGCGCGCCAGCGGGGGCCGACGAGCCGCGGAGCAGATAGGCGACCCCTGAGTTCTCCGCCGCTTCGTCGATCCAGGGAAACCCCAGCGCGACATCGTCGAAGCCGTCGCCGTCGAGATCGCCCACCGCACCCCAGAGCTCGAGACCGTCGGTGTAGCTGGCCCCCTTTCCCTCGACGGTCCACGCGGCGTCAGCGGCGGTGACGCCGCTGGCGGTGCTCCAGTGGGTGCCGCCCTGGAACACAACCAGGCCCCAGGCATTGGAGCCAGAGGTCGCGCTCGCCCGGATCGCGAACTCCGGGATGCCGTCGCCGTCGAGGTCGCCGGGGCTGCCGGGCTGGTGGCCGAAGCTGAGGTGGGTCGCGCCCGCCTCGATCTTCACGGGGAGATCGGCGAGGGCGAGCTGATCCATCACCGGGCAGGCATCGTCCGCTCCGTCACAGTCCTGGTCGATGCCGTCGTCGCAGGGATCGGCCGCCAGGGGGTGGATGCCCGGGTCGCTGTCGTCGCAGTCGCCTCCCTGGGCGGTGGTGCCGCTGGGAGCCTCGCACGCGGTGAGCGCGCTGTCACCATCACCGAAGCCGTCGCCGTCGCCGTCGGTGAACCAGGTGGTCGCGCCCTGCAGATCGGGATCCTCGTCGTCCACCAGCGCGTCGCAGTCATCGTCATGCTCGTTGCAGATCTCGTCGGCGGTGGGGTGGATCTGGGCGTCGGAGTCGTCGCAGTCGCTGTCGTCGGCCACGGTGCCGCTGAGCGGGGCGTCGCATGGAGCCTCGGCCATGGCGTTCGGGTCACCGTAGCCGTCCCCGTCAGCGTCGGTGTACCACTGGCAGGTCTCCACAGGGACCGTGTCCTCGGTGTCGCGGGGCTCGCTGGGCGGCGCGGTGTCGTCTTTCTCTCCGCACGCGGCGAGCGCCGTCAGGAGCAGGGCGCAGGGGAGCGCTGGGCGCATGGTGGTCACCGTGGGGTGAAGAGGGGTCGAGGCTCTCCCAGCGGCAGGGTCTCGATGCCGAGCGCGGGCCGCAGCCGCGCCATGTCCGCGAAGAAGCCCGCCAGGTCCACCCCCGGCATGGGGGAGAAGGGCTCGTGGGGCGGGCGGAACATGCTGTCGGCGTGCAGGGGGATCAGCCGGCTGGCGCCGGCCGGGTCGACGACGCGATCCAGCACGTCCTGGGTGCTGCGGCGCCAGACCAGACAGGCCATGGCCAGCTCGGCCTCGATGCCGTCCATGGTGTCCGGCAGTGTGTCGGCGGTGGCCTGATGCACGAAGCTGCCCGCGGGGTGGCGCACCCAGAGCACGTAGACCCCGCCATGGCGCCAGCTGGCGTGGGGGGCTGGGGGCACGAGGGGTTCGGTGACCTCGCCGGCGTGGGGGGGATCGCCGACGGGGCATGGGCCGTGCACGCTGCCACGAAAGTGGACCTCGAAGGCACCGAAGCGGCGGATTGTGCTCGGAGGGACGGGCTCGAGGCGCTCATCGGGTAGGCCCAGGCCGCGGCCGATCATCATCGTGCTGGACGAGCCCAGCAGCGGGGCGTCGCACAGCTCGGCGAACACGGGGGCGTCCATGGCGTGGTCGTAGTGGCTGTGGGTCACCATGACCGCCGCCACCCGGGAGGCGCCGATGCGCTCCACCCAGCGCTCGATGGCGGTGCGATCGGGCTGGATCGGGCGGTTTGCCGCCAGCCACGGCAGGCTGGGGCAGCTGACGAAGGGGTCGATGAGCAGCTGGGTCTCACCGTCGTCGATGAGAAAGCCCGCGGTACCCAGGAAGGTGGCCATCACCGCGTCTGCGGGTGGGTCCGGCAGGGCCGGGAGCTGCCGATCCAGGTAGGCGCGCGCGCCGCGCCGCAGCGCGTCCCGGCCGAGCCCGCGCAGGTAGGGCAGCAGCGGTGGGTGGCTGGGTGTGCTCAGGGGGCCCCCCGTGGCGTTCAGTCGGTCAGGAACACGGCGTTCAGGTCGATCTCCAGCCACTCGGCCTGCTCGCTGGCGGGCTGCCAGTCTTCGCCGGTGCCGCTCTCGAAGCCCACCCGGATGACCAGGTCGGTGGTGTCGAAGGCCACGTCCCAGACGTTGCTGCTCATGGCGGCGGTCCGGGAGACCAGCTCGGTCTCGTCCAGGCCGATCTTGACCTGCTCGCCGCCGTTGTCGGGGATCAGCTCGGCGCCGTTCCACTCCATGGCGACGCCCTGCTCGTAGGCCGCGGTCATCTGGTACATGGGCCAGTAGCGCTTGGTCCAGGAGGAGCTCTCGATCATCAGGCCCGGGTGTTCGCGCATGGGGCCGTTGGCCGCGGACTGGTGGACGCGCACGCCGTAGGCCATGGCCTCGTCGCCCCGGTACAGGGCGCAGGGCAGCGGGTAGCCGGTCTGGATGGGCTGGCCGTCGGTCTCGACCTCGATGTAGTCGTTGCTCTCGTCCATCACGAACTCGCCGTGCTCATCGACCTGGAACAGGCGCACGTTCCCGTCGCCGTCGATCTCCTTGGCATCGGCCTCGGTGTTGACGATCTCGGGGTCGTCGGCGTGGGTCCACATGGTGGCGTTGCCGTCCAGGTCGTAGCGCAGCAGCGACTCGGTGACGGTGCAGTCGTTGTGGTGGTGGAACACGCCGGTCTCGAGGCCGTTGGACTCGAGGATCACCGCCTGGGCGTCGGCGCCATCGTTGCGCGGGTCGCCCCAGGAGACCAGGGCGTTGTAGCCGATGGTCGGGGCCCGGTTGATGCCGTCGTCCACGTCGTTCATGAGGTAGGGCAGGGCGTCGTCGAGGGTGAGGGAGTTGCCCAGGGCGTCGCGGGCCCGCAGCAGGGCGGGCTCGGTGGCGATGCGCTCGAAGGGGCTCTCCGCGCCCACCGCGCCCACCGCGAGGCCCTCGCGGCTGACGCCCGACAGCACGCCGAGGTTGGCGCCCAGCCAGGAGATGGAGGCGTAGGGCACGCCGTCGTCGGGCACGTAGACGGCCATGGCCGCCATGTCGCCGATGCCGGTGTCCGTGGTGAAGTCCATGTTGCGGGTCATGTACTGCCCGCCGTCGTCGGTGCGGTCGCCCCAGGCGGCGAAGTAGGAGCAGTTCAGCAGGCCGCCGGAGTGGGTGTTCAGGGGATCGGCGGTGCCCATGAGGATGTCCTGGATCTCCTGGGCCTGGGGATCGACGCTCATGTTGCTGGTGTCGGTGCCGTAGTAGTCCAGCACCGCGTCGGTGTACCCGGAGGAGATGTAGCCGGCGAGGCTGCCCAGATCGTCGAAGTCCAGCTGGGAGGACATGGCCAGATCGATGAGGGTGATGATGCGCTGGGGCATCTTGATCAGGTCGTCGTCGTCGTCCCCGTACTCGAGGCCCGCGGCCTCCATGCCGTCGGCGAAGCCCTGGATCTCCTCGTGGTAGATGGCGGGGGTGTTGGGGCCGTACCAGGTCTCCCAGACCGTATCCATCATGTTGCCGAGCATGGTGTCCATGGTCTCGGCGCTGCCCAGCCCGGCTTCCTCGGCCAGGGTGTCCATGTAGGTCCACCACAGGTCGAGCAGGTAGGGGCCCACCAGGCGGCCATGCTGGTAGCCCATGTCGTAGTAGCTGCCCTCGACCCGCAGGACGTAGAACGGGGTCCCCCAGGCGGTCTCCTCGCCGGGGATCATCGCGAGCACACCGCAGCCCTCGGTGTCGATGATCTCGCCCACGGTCCAGTCATCGACGGGGGCCGTGCAGGCCTCGGGGACGCTGGAGTCGTCGGCGGAGTCGGGGTTGTTCGGGCAGGCGACCGACAGGCTGGCGGCGGCCAGCAGCGCGATGAGGTGGGGACGATGGGTCATGATGGCTCCACGGCTGAGCGCGCCCGGGGGGGGCGCGGGTCCGCGTAGTATAAGGGGCGAGCCGGGGGGATGTCCGGCGAGATGCGACGGAACGTTCAGGGGTTCACGCCGCGCATGTAGGCGTCGCGCTCCAGGATCCAGTCGGCCAGGTAGGCCTTCTCCTGCTCGAAGCTGTTGCTGTTGTAGCTGCCCCAGTAGTCCTGGTACGCGCGGCCCCAGGCGGACCAGTCGCGCTCGGCCGATGCCTGGATCTCGGCGTAGTAGGCGTCCATGGTCGCCAGCATCCAGTCGGCGTTCAGCGGGCCGTCGTCCCGGGCCGAGGCGTTGCGGGCCCACAGCTCGTCCGCGGCCTCGGGGTGGTCCTGGAAGTGGGCGAAGATCCCGTTGTTTGACTGGTAGTCGGCGTAGGCGGTCGCCCCGATGCGGTAGGTGTACCAGCCCTGGCCGTAGGAGTGGTTGAAGTCCCAGGGGCAGTAGCGGAACTCGAAGGTGTCGGGGTCGTTGTAGAGGTAGGCGTTCTTGCCGGCGGAGTCGTCGGAGCTGGTCCACTGCACGAACAGGAACCAGTCCATGAACTCGTCCAGCCGCAGCCAGGCGTCGTGTTCGTCCCAGAACTCCTGATCGGAGGCGTCCGCGGACCAGGCCACCAGCTGCTCGAGATCCCAGTAGGCGTTGGCCTCACCGTCCAGGGGCTCGCCCTCTTTCTTTTCGTAGCCGTCGTGCAGGGAGCTCTTGGGGGCCCCGCCATAGGTCCGGTAGAAGTTGGCGTAGTGGCTGACGGACTTGTAGAGGTTGCCGTCGCGGGACAGGCCCATCTCCTGGGCGAAGTGGTCGTCGGGCCGATCGCTGAACAGGTAGAGGCCGTGGTACTCGCCCTCGAGGTAGATCACGCCGAAGAAGGTGCGGGGGGTCAGCCGGTCGACCTCCCAGTGCTCCGCCATGGCGATCCAGAGGTCGTAGCAGAGCTTCTGCCGGACGTAGCTGTTGTCGTCGAAGGGCGTGATGGCGTAGAGGTGGTCCTTGTTGCCCATGTCCCAGGGGGAGCCGTCGAGATCGTCGCCGGAGAAGCGCAGGGTGTAGCTCTGCTTCGGGTAGCTCACGCTCACCGCGCCGCGGACCTTCATCTCGGCCTCGTACTCCTGGCCGTAGACGGTGATGGTGGCCGGGCCGTGGTCCTGGCCCACCGAGCCCTCGGGGTCGAGGTGGAAGACCGCCAGGCCCCACTCCTCGGTGTAGGTCCGGGGGATGACCTGGATGTTCTGGGGGTGATCCCAGGCGTCGGCGACCCACAGGCTGGCCACCGTGGTCTCGGGGAAGGACGAGCCCTGAGCCGGGGTGACCGACAGCATGAGGTCGTAGCGCCCGCCCTGGTCCAGGTCCGGGGTCCAGCTCATGGTCCAGGAGTCGGCGTCGAACTCGGCCCCCCACGGCAGGTTGGTGATGGTGGCGTCGAAGTCGGCCCTGGGCAGGCCGCTGGTGCAGTCGAAGCTCACGGTGACGGCGTCCC
>CAYZVO010000079.1:0-35551 GCA_964481655.1 uncultured Enterobacterales bacterium
CTGAACGCCATCAACAACCTGAACCAGACCCAGCGCGCCCTGGGCGGCAACTACGAGCGCATCTCCAGCGGCCTGCGCATCGCCCGCGCCGCCGATGACGCTGCCGGCCTCGGTGTCGCCGAGAGCCTCAACGCCCAGTCCGCCTCGGGCCGCGTCGCCATGCGCAACACCAACGACGGCATCTCGGTCATCCAGACCGCGGAAGGCGCGATGGACTCGGTGGGCGACATCGTCTCCCGGATGCGCGAGCTGGCGGTCCAGAGCTCTTCGGAGACCCTGGCCGACGACGAGCGGGCCTACATCCAGGACGAGTTCGAGCAGCTCTCCGCGGAGATCGACCGCATCGCCAACTCCACCACCTTCAACGGCACGGCGCTGGCGGACGGGACCACCACCCAGCTGGACGTGCAGGTGGGCATCAACAACACCGCCAACGACCGCATCACCATCACCCTGTCGGACCTGACGGCCTCGACCCTGGGTGTGGACACCGCCGCGGTGGACCTGTCCTCGGCCACCGGCGCCCAGTCTGCCATCGACGTCTTCGACACGGCCCTGGACTCGGTCAGCAGCTACCGCTCCGACCTCGGTGCCGTCCAGAACCGCCTGGACTCCGCCCTGGCGAACATGGAGACCTACGTCGAGAACCTGGAGGGTGCCGAGAGCCAGATCCGCGACGCGGACTTCGCCTACGAGACGGCAGAGCTGGCCAAGAACCAGATCCTCCAGCAGGCCGGTGTCTCGGTCCTGGCCCAGGCCAAGGCGATGAACCAGGGGGTGCTCAGCCTGCTCGGCTAGCCGCCGGCGGGCGCACCACGCAGCACCGCAGCGACATGAACCAGGCCGCCTTTGGGCGGCCTGGTGGCGTTGTGCGGCGCTACTTTGCTCGCGCTTCCGCGTCGCGACTCGCCAGCGCCGTCAGGTAGGTGCCCAGGCGGTCGTTCACGCCGCCGCCTTCGCCGTCGTAGAACATGCTGGCCACGGGCACGCCGTACTCGGCCTCCACCGCCTGCAGCACGCCGGAGGTCAGGGCGCCGGGCATGCAGCCGAAGGGCGCCGCGTTGACCACCAGGTCGGCGCCCTGCTTCATGAACTCGATGGAGCGCCCGATGGTGAGGATGGTCTCGCCCACGAAGTCCTCTGGCACCCAGCGCCGCCCGGCGGCCACGGTGGTGGCCAGGCTGGGCTCGTGCCGGTTGTCCAGCAGGGGTGATGCGAGCTTCATCCACTTGGACTCATCCCGGACCAGCCAGCCGTTGCGCAGGTAGGCCTGGATCCGGGCCTTCACACCCTTGGGTGAGTTGCCCAGGCCCTGGTTGTCCAGGTAGCCGATGTAGAGGAACCACTCTGAGATGGGGGCCAGCCAGGCCTCGCCTCCGGCGGCCTCGATGGTGCGCACCACGTCCTGGTTGGTGAAGCGGTTCGAGCGCACGTAGATCTCGCCCACGATGCCCACCAGGGGCTTGGGCTCGTCGCGCCGTGGGATGGCCGCGAAGGCGTCGTGGGCGGCCTTCACCTCGGGCTCGAGCGCGCCTCCGCTCGCGAAGACCTGGACCAGGCGATCGAGCCAGTACTCGAAGGCCGCCTCGCCAGCGCCGGGCTCGAGCTCGTAGGGCACCACGCGGCAGCGGAGCTTGTAGAGGATGTCTCCCACCACCACGCCGGTCCACATGTCGCGGCGGGCCGCGGAGGACACACCGTCGTAGTTGTTGGTCGAGCTCAAGGAGACGATGGGCACAGGGCCGAGGCCCTTGTCGTCCAGCACCAGGCGGTCCAGGGTGCAGTACTGACCGAAGCGGCAGGGGCCTGACGCGGTGGGCATGAACAGGGCGTGCTCTTCGGGCTTGCCGCCCAGCTTGTCCACGGTGTCCAGGAAGGTGCCCAGGGTCGCGGGACAGGGCAGGCACTCACCGCCGCGGGTGTTGGCGCGCCCGAGCTGGAAGGACTCCTCGGTCTCCGGGGGCAGGGGCTGGACGGGCATGCCGTTGCGACGCAGCGAGGCCGCCAGCATGGGGGAGCCGGACTCGTGCAGCATCGGCATCCACAGGGTCTTGCCCTCCAGCTTGTCCGCCCCCACGGCGCCTTCGCTGGGCCGATAGGGCGCGACGGTGCGCACCTTGTTGGAGGCCAGCACGTCGGCGAAGGCCTCGAGGCGGGTGAGGTAGCCGGCGTCGGCGCCGTGCTCATCCAGCTCGAGCACCAGCATGGGCTTCGAGCCGATGATCTTCTCGGCGTAGGTCCAGATGAACGCGTCGGGGCCGCAGGAGAAGTTGGTGAAGCCCACGCCGTACAGCCACGGGGTGCGCGCCACCAGCTGGGCGGCCTCGAGGATGCGCCGGCCGAAGTTCCAGAACATGTTCTCGAAGGTGGCGTCCAGGTGTTCGCCCTCGAGGGGCAGCATGTCCATGGGGATCACGTCGATGCCCAGCTGGGAGAGCTTCTCGGGCAGGGCCAGGTTCGCGCCGGCGTCGTAGACGTTGTAGGGCCGGCCCATGATGACCACAGCGGGCCGGCCGGTGGCCTCGACCTCGCGCATCAGAGTCTGGCCGTAGGCGGCCATGTCGGCGTCCAGCTCGTGCATGGTGTTCATGGCGGCGGTCCAGGCGCGCTCGAAGTCGGCCCGGCTGCCGCCCAGGCGGTCGGCCAGCTCGGCGTGCAGGCGCTTGGCGGCCGTGGCCGGGTCCCAGCGCAGGTCCACGGTGGGCTTGAGCAGGCGGCCGTTCATGGCGGCGCCGCGCAGCTTGGCCGCGGCCTCGAGCATGGCGGGCAGGCCGATGTTGTAGGGGCAGAACCACGAGCCCAGGGTCTTCTCCTGGGGCTCGGCGGAGATCATGAAGGGCACCAGCACCCGGGCGTGGGCGTCGGAGTCTTCGAGGATCTTCCGCAGGTGACCGTGGGCCAGCTTGACGGGGAAGCAGTAGTCGGCGCCCACCCAGTCCGATGCGCCGCGGGCGATGTCGGGGTTCGTGGGGCGGGACAGCACCAGCCGGTGGCCCAGCTCGCCCAGGAAGCGACGCCAGAAGGGCGCGTAGGACCAGGCCAGCAGCGCGTTGGGCATGTGCACCTGCGGCGCGGCCTTGGGGAGCTTCACGACGCCGGCCTGGCGGTAGAGCTTCTTGCGCTTGTCGAAGGCGCGGAAGTGGGTGTTGGCCTTGACCTTGTGCTCGTCGGGATCGCGGCCGCAGAGGTAGCCCCAGCTGGGGACCTCATCGAGGCCCTCGACGTGGGCGTGGGTGACGTGGCAGCGGTTGGCGCACAGGGTGCAGACGTCGTTCTCGAGGCGCACCTCGCGGTCGGCCATGTGCAGGCCCGGGAACGTGGTGGTCTCGCCCCGGTCGGCCAGGCGCTGAGCCGTGATCAGGGCCACGCCCCAGGCGCCCATGACGTGGGCGTAGGGGGAGACCACGACCTCGACGTCCAGCAGGTTCTCGAAGGCGGCCACCAGGGCCTTGTTGCGGGCCGTGGCGCCCTGGAAGAAGACCTTCTCCTTGGAGCGCGGGCGGTGGCCCACGACCTTGGTGAGGTAGTTCTGGACGACGGAGTAGACCACCGCGCCCATGACCTCGCGGGGGGAGAAGCCCTTGCGCAGCAGGTGGCGGGCGTCCTGCTCCATGAACACCGTGCAGCGGTCCGAGGTGATGGGGGGCTCCACGCCCAGCAGCTGATCACCCAGGCTGTGCAGCTCGAAGCCCAGCTTGCGGGAGAGCTCCTCGACGAAGCTGCCGGTGCCCGCCGCGCAGACGTAGTTCATGTTGGCCTCGTGCAGCCGGCCGTCGACCGTGTGCACGTACTTGGCGTCCTGGCCACCGATCTCGAAGATGGTGTCGATGCTGGGGTCGGTCTTCATCGCGCCGGCGACGTGGGTGGAGATCTCGTTGACCACCGCGTCGGCGCCGAAGACGGCGCCCACCAGCTTGCGGCCGGAGCCGGTGGTGCCCATGCCGGTGATCTCGAGGGTGGCGCTCTTCTCGGCGGCGATGGTGCGCAGGGCCTTCAACAGCAGGCGGGTGGCCCCGATGGGGTCGCCGGCGGTGCGGCGGTACAGGTCGAGCATCACGGTGCCCTCGCCGTCCACCAGGGTGGCCTTGGTGGAGGTGGAGCCGATGTCGATGCCCAGGGTGCCCACCAGCTGGCCGTCGGCCGGCCAGGCCGAGATGCGGACCTCGGTGCCGTGGTCGTCCAGCCACTCCTCCTGCACCTCGAAGCTGGGGTACTTCGTGCGCTCGAGGGTCAGGGAGAAGCGCCGGGCGGCCTGCTCGGCCTCGCTGCCGCGGTCGGACAGCAGCCCGAGGTCCAGGGGGGCGGACAGGGGCTCGGCGGCCATGGCCGCGCCCAGGGCGGTCACGGTGTCCGGGTGGTCGGGCACGGCCAGCTCGATGTCCATCTCCTTGCCCAGGGCGCGGACCACCTCGGGGTTCAGCGCCACGCCGCCCACGATGGCCAGGGGCGGCTCGGGGGTGCGGCCCTTGAAGAGGGTCATGACCATGGTGCGGGACAGGCCGTGGCACAGCCCCGACCAGCAGGCCTCCTTGCTGTGGCCTTCCTGCTGGCGGTGGATGAGGTCGGACTTGGCGAAGACCGCGCAGCGGGCGGCGATGTCCGGGGGGCACTCCATGGTGGGCAGGGTGGCGAGCTCTTCCTGCTGGAAGCCCAGGCGGGCGGCCTGCTCGTCCAGGAACGAGCCCGTGCCGGCGGCGCAGAGGGTGTTGGCCTGGTAGCCGGCGAAGCTGCCGTCGGCCTTGAGGCGGATGAGGGACAGGGAGGACCCGCCGGCGTCGATGATCTGCCGGACCCCGGGCACGACCCGTCGCACGGCCTGCAGGGTGGCGTCCACGGTGTCACCCACCTCGACCCCCAGGGCCTTGGCCACGGGCTCGGCCTGGCTGCCCACCAGGCGCACGGCCTGGATGTCGGTGGCCCGGGGCAGGTCCTCGATCACCCCGCGCACGGTGGGGAGCAGCTCGCCGTGGTGTGGGCGGCTGCGGCGGGCGAGGATGCGGTCCTGATCGTCGATGATCACGGCGTGGACGGCGATGGCGCCGACGTCGAGGCCGAGGCGGAGGCTGGGAAGAGACATGGGTCACTCCTGTAGCGGGGCGGATCGTTCCCCCTGCTGACAGAAGCGTCTAACTTTCTTGTTAGTCAGGTCAATGATCCGTCAACGCATATGACAATTGTCCTGGCCGCCTTGGGTTTCTGGCTCCAGGCTCCGGGCCGTGGCCTGATCACGCCGGCGGATTCACCAGGACGATCCTGAGGATCATCTGCATGAGCACGTCGCGGCGCTTCTCGAGCATGGCCTCGTCCATCAGGCCCTCTTCGCCCACCATGGCCTCGATGAAGGGCTTGTCGCTGACGTAGCTGACGATCATGCCGTAGATGGCGGTGAGGAGCTGCTCGGGGTCCACGGGGCGGAACACGCCGGCGGCGGTCCCGGCCACCACGAAGGCGCGAGCCTTGGCGTACTGGGGGGCAAGGTGCTCGCGCACCAGGTCCAGCAGGTAGTGCTCGTCGCCGCGGCCGGACTCGAGGTTGGCCAGCCGCGCGAAGCTGGGGTGGCGTACGGCGAAGTCGAAGAAGCCGTAGAAGAAGCGCTCGAGCTTGGGGCCGGGATCGTAGGGCTCCTGGGGGATGGAGGTGGCCAGCTCGACCAGCTCGCCCACCATGCTGTCCACGACGGCCCGGTACAGGTCGCGCTTGGTGTGGAAGTGGTAGTGGATGACGGCGTGGGTGACGCCCACGCGGCCGGCGATGTCCTTCACCCTCGCGCCGTCGAAGCCCTTCTCGGCGAAGATGGCCTCGGCGGCGTGCAGGATCTGTTCGCGGGTGTCTCGCTCCATCGTCAGGCCTCGCGCTGGTCGCCGAGGATAACCCGCTGTCGGGTCGCCGCGGCCTCGAGGCGGCGCTGCATGGCGCGTTCGTCCCGTGGAAAGGTGCGGACCACGCCGAACAACAGCACACCGGCCACCAGCCACAGGCCGTTGGCCAGGTTCAGGGCCACCAGGCGCCCCTGCCAGGCCACCAGCCCCGCCACGATGACCGGGCCCAGGCCCATGCCCAGGTCGTTGCACAGGGTGTACAGGGAGATCACCGATCCCCGCACCTCCGGCGGGTTGGAGTCCAGCAGCACCGCCCGGATGTTGGGGCCGGTCACGCCGATGAACAGCCCGCAGGACAGGGATGCGACCACCGGCAGCAGCAGCCCAGGCTCGGGTACCCCGACCTGGGAGGGGTAGTTGATCAGCCACGCGGTGGGCAGCACCCCCACGGTGGTGGTGACCGCGCAGAGCAGCGGCAGCAGCTGGGGCCTGCGCTGGTACAGCTTGGCGCCCACAAAGCCCCCGGCCAGCCCGCCCAGCAGCACCGTCAGCCCCGAGGCCATGACCACGATGGTGCCCTTCTGCACGCCGAAGCCTTTGTCCTGGGCGTAGAAGTCGGTCATGAACACGAAGAAGACGCCCCAGGGCAGGGAGCCCAGCAGGGCCTGGGCCAGCACCAGCCGGTTCGTGGGCACCCGGAAGATCTCCCGGTAGCGGCCCCAGTCGATGCGGCCGGCGTAGGCGTGGCCGGCCTGGACCAGCTGGCTCAGGGCGTCCTCGCTGCGGCCCCGGGCGGGCTCACGGGCGGTGAGCTGGAACACCACCGCCAGGGCCAGGTTGGGCAGGGCCACGATGATGAAGGGCAGGCGCCAGCCGTGCTCCGGGCCGATCATGCCCGCCAGGAACTGACCGGAGGCCAGCCCGATCCCCATGGAGAAGCCCAGCACCGCGCAGGCGGCGGGCCGCATCTTGGCGGGGAACCAGTCGCTCACCATGGAGAAGGCCAGGGGCAGGGCCCCGCCCAGGCCGACGCCGGTGAGCGCCCGGCACCAGAACAGCTGCTCGTAGCTCTGAACGAAGCCGGTGAGCAGGCAGGGGATCTCCCCCAGCAGCAGCACGGCCACGAACAGGCCCCGGCGGGGCAGGCGGTCGGTCAGCCAGCCCACCAGCAGGGTGAAGCCGCCCCCCAGCAGCCAGTAGGCCAGGGCGATGCGGCCGCCGAGCATGACGTCCCGCTGCACGTCGTCGAAGCCGAACTCGTCGGCGATGGCGCTCAGGTTGGGCGCCATGAGGTTCTGGTCGGCGTACAGGAAGGCGCAGGCCACCGCCAGCAGCAGCAGGGCGGGCAGGTCGCGGCGGTGGGGCAGCGCGCCGGTCATACCCGAGGCGCTAACCCCGGAAGGACGCTGGGGCCGGGGCTACTTGCCCGGGCAGCAGGCCACGATCGCCGGGTCGATGGGCTTGTCGCCGTAGACCTTGTCGAAGTGGGCGGCGAACTCGCCCGCCAGCTTCTTGGCGCGGCGCGTGTACGCCTCGGGGTCGTCCCAGGTGTTGATGGGCTGCAGGACCGAGGCGTCCTCGATGCCCGGGCACTCCGTGGGCACGTCCAGGTGGAACAGCTCGTCGTGGACCACCGGCACGTGGGACAGCTTGCCGCTCTGGGCGGCCTCCACGATGGCGCGGGTCAGGGCGATGTCCATGCGCTTCCCCACGCCGTGGGGGCCGCCGCTCCAGCCGGTGTTGACCAGGTAGACCTTGGTGCCGTGCTCGTCGAGCTTGTCGCCCAGCAGCTTCATGTACTCGCTGGGGTTGCGGGGCATGAAGGGCTCGCCGAAGAAGCGGCTGAAGGTGGTCACGGGATCCACCACGCCGGTCTCGGTGCCGGCCAGCTTGCTGGTGTAGCCCATCAGGAACCAGATCTTGGCCTGCTCCTTGTTCAGCCGGGCCACCGGGGGCAGCACGCCGTTGGCGTCGGCGGTGAGGAACAGGATGGTCTCAGGGTGCGGACCGTAGGGCGGGCGCTTGAGGTTGTGCAGGAAGAACAGCGGGTAGCTGGCCCGGGAGTTCTGGGTCAGGCGCGTGTCGGCGAAGTCGAAGCTGCCGTCCGCGTACATCATCGCGTTCTCGACGATGGCGCCGTGGGCCACGAAGGGGGCGTGGTGGGTCACCGCGTGGTGGATCTCCGGCTCCTTCTTCGGGTCCAGATCGATGAGCTTGGCGTAGCAGCCGCCCTCGAAGTTCGCGACGCCGTGGTCGGACCAGCCGTGCTCGTCGTCGCCCAGCAGGGCTCGCCTGGGATCGGCGGACAGGGTGGTCTTGCCCGTGCCGGACAGCCCCAGCAGCAGGGACACGTCTGCCTCCGGGCCCTCGTTGGCGGAGCAGTGCAGCGGCAGGATGCCCAGCGCCGGGAGGTAGTAGTTCATGGCGGTGAACATCAGCTTCTTCACGGAGCCGCAGTAGGCGTGGCCGTAGACCAGGCCCACCGAGCGCTCGTAGTCGCTGCCCACCATCACGGTGGAGGTCTCCCCGGTCCTGGGATCGGTGCGCAGGCGCCCCGCGTAGCGCTCGGGGTTCAGCTTGTCGTAGGGCAGCGCCAGCAGCAGGAAGGGGGTGTCGGCGAAGACCGAGTCCTGCATCCCGTGGGGCACCTGGCGGAACATGTTGTCCGCGAACAGGGCGGTCAGGGCGCGGTCGGTGACCAGGCGCACGGGCAGGGCGTAGCGGGGATCGGCGCCGATGACCCGGTCCAGCACGTAGATGTCGTGCTTGTCCTCGAGGGCGGCCAGCGCGTCCTCGATGGCCAGGTCCATGGTCTCGGGGGCGATCTTGTTGGAGTAGGGGGAGTCCCAGTCCACCGTCGCGTCGTTCGTGTCGCGGGAGACGGTCACGGTGTCCTTGGGGCTGCGGCCCGACTCGCCGTCGGGGCCCCAGGTGGCCAGGGCGCCGCAGGCGGCCACGCGGGCCTCGCGGTGCTGGACCGCCTCGCGGATCAGGCGGGCGCGAGGGAGGTTGACATGCACGGTGCAGCTGGAGTCCGGGCGGCTGAGCCAGGCCAGCAGCTGGTCGACGCGGTTTCGGATCTTCATGCCGTCCTCACGGAGGCTGGAGGGGGCGCGCTCGTACTCCGCCTTCGTGATGACGCCGCTGTCCGCGGTCAGGGTCGGGGAGGCGGTGGTGGTGGTTTCGGAGTCCATGCTGACCAATCCCAGGGGTTCGAGGGTTGCCGCTCTGGCATATGCGCGCGTCGGCGGATGGCCAGGGTCGGCGTTTTCTCAGGGCTGTGAGCGTGATGCAGCCTACGACGGGGCATACGGGCGATCGCATATGGCCTCGGTGGTCAGCGGCTCGAGGCGGGGTGTGCAGGTTATGGACGGCGGGTCCCAGCGCGGAGCCGTCATGAGTCAGCCCTTCCACGTCCTCGGAGCCCTGCGGCACGAATGCACCGGCTGCGGTGGCTGCTGCCACGGGGTGGTCGTGTTCCTCAGCGAGGCCGAGCAGGCCCGGGTGCGGGGCTTCGCCGAGCAGATGGGCCTGCCCGACCCGGTCGCCGACGGGAAGCTGGCGTTCAGCGAGGGTCGCTGCCCGTTCCAGGGGGACGACGAGCTGTGCCGCATCCACAAGGATCACGGCCTCGAGGCCAAGCCCCTGCTGGGCAAGCAGTACCCGCTGGTGCTCTCGCGGACCGAGCAGGGGCTGCGGGCCGGCGTGGACCCCAGCTGCTTCGACGGCTGGAAGTCCTGGGAGTCAGGCCCCCTGCTCGAGGCCCGGGCCGGCGCGGTGGAGACCCGCAAGCTCAGCCCCCGCGCCGTGCGCCACGAGGATCAGCTGCTGGACCTGCTCGAGCTGAAGGGTCTCTCCGTCGGCCGGCTGGCCTGCCTCCTGGCCGACGAGCCCGCCTCGGTGCCCGGCGGCCTACCCCCCGGCTTCGCCGGTCGCCTGGCCGAACGGCTGGTCGCGGCCGGGCTGTCCGCCAAGCTGAGCCCCCAGGCCTCCGGCGCCATGCTCCACGCGGTCATGGCCCCGGTCCTGGCCACCGCCGAAGCCCTCGATCCCGCCGCGCTGCCTGCCTGGCCGGTCCTCGCCCCGCCCCAGGAGGCGTTCGCCATCGAGATGATCCGCCGCATGGTCTTCCTGCGGCTGGTGCCCGGCGTCAAGGCTCCCGCCGCCATCGGGGTGCTCGGGGTGCTGGGCGCCATCGCCTGCGCCTGGAACGACGCCACCCCCGAGGGCTTCGGGCGCGCCATGGCAGGCTGGACCCGCATCATGCGCTCGCCGGTGTTCCTCGAGGCCATCGCCCCCGACCCGGCCGCCCTCATCACCCTGGCCACCGGCCGCTGATCCCGGAGATGTCCATGCACCTGGTGGCCCTCTTCGCCGCGGGCCTCTGCTCCGCGGCCCCCCTCGACGCCCCCTCCGGCCCCCCTGTGCTCGGCCCGACCGTGCACCGCGCCAGCGACGACGACGACTACGACGAGCGCGCCGAGCGCCGCGCCCGTCGCCAGCGCCGGGGCGGTGATCCCTTCAAGGAAGACGTCGTCACCCTGAAGGACGGCACGGTGCTGCGGGGCAGCCTCACCTCCCAGGAGGACGAGGTCTGGTTCATCCGCATCGCGGGGGGCTCGGTGTTGCGCATCGATCCCGAAGAAGTGGACACCCACTTCCGCGAGTCCCGCTACGCCTACCCCACCGCCCACGGCGGGCAGTTCCTGGCCCGGGTGGGCCTCGGCTACGAAGGCGACATCGCCTACGCCGAGAACTTCGACACCCACAGCGGCCTGGCCACCGAGATCGGCGTGGGCTTCGCCCCCCACAACAGCGTGGAGCTCGAGGCTGCCGCCCTGCTGGGGCCCTCGGGCACCAAGTACGCCTTCGGTCTGCGCTACTTCGTCGCCGCGCAGTCCGCGATCAAGGCGTACAGCAGCACCACCTTCCTGGTGGCGGGGCCGGAACAACCCAAGGGCCTGCGCCTGGCCACCGGCTTCCAGCTCGACACCAGCCGCTGGCTGGGGTTCTTCTTCCACCACGGCGCCACAGCCTTCGGCCAGGGCTCGCCCACCACCATCCACCTGGGCTACCATCTCGAGGCCGGGGTCCAGCTCCGGTACTGACCCGCTCCCTGGGGGCCCCTTGCGGACGCAGCACCTCTCCCTCGCCCTCGCCTTCGCCCTCGGCGCCTGCCTGCCGGATCTGAAGGACCCGACGGACGACACCGCGCCCGAGGGCGACGCCGACGCCGACAGCGACGCTGACAGCGACACGGACGCCGACACGGACGCTGACACCGACGCCGACACCGACGCGGATACGGACGCCGACACCGACGCCGATGCGGACACCGACGCGGACACCGATGTCGATGTGCCGGCCTGCGCCGACTCGCTGATCGACATGGTCTGGATCGCGCCTGGCGACTTCACCATGGGGAGCCCCGAGGAAGAGGTGGGGCGCCACGACGAGTCCGAGGACCAGCTCGAGATCACCCTGACCCGTGGGTTCTGCCTGGGGGTGTACGAGGTGAACCAGCTCGAGTTCGAGACCTACGCGGGCTACCAGCCCGACAGCATGAGCCCGGTGGGTGGCACCTACCCGGTCCACCAGGTGCGGTGGAACGAGGCGGCCGCATTCGCCAACGCCCTCTCGGTCGCGACGGGCCTCGAGCCCTGCTACGCCTGTGACGGCAAGGGGGACGAGGTCAGCTGCGAGCGCCCCGTCGATATCTACGGCTGCGAGGGCTATCGGCTGCCCACCGAGGCCGAGTGGGAGTTCGCGTCGCGGGCGGGCTCCCAGGCGGCGTTCCACTTCGGGGGCAACCTCCTGGAAGGCAGTCAGTCCGAGTGCGACCAGCCCGTGCAGACGGACAACGGGGAGTGGCTCGCGGACTGGATTGCCTACTGCGGCAACACCTCGGATCGCGTGCAGGAGGTGGGCACACTCCCCGCCAACGCCTGGGGCGTGCACGACATGCACGGCAACCTCTGGGAGTTCGTCAACGACTGGTGGGTCGATGTGCGCAACACCACGGAGACCACCGACCCCGATGGCCCCGGCTCCGGCACCGCCGACGTGCGCCGTGGTGGCGCCGCCGACGAGGCGCCGTTCCGGGTTCGTTCGGCGATTCGGTACTCCCTCCCGCTCAACGCCCGGGGGCCGGAGTACGGCTTCCGCCTCGCGCGCACTCAGGAAGCAGAGCCCCAGGAGTGAGCTCGGCCTGACACCCCGCTGTCACCGGGCTTGGTTCCGCAGCCCGCTGCGGATAGGCTTCTCCATCTACCCCCGGAGCACAGACATGCAGCTCGCCAAGGAACTCAGCAAGAAGCCCATCTTCCGCATCTCCGACGGCGCCCAGCTGGGCGAGATCAAGGACTTCTACCTCGACCCCGGCCTCACCCAGATGATCGCGGTCTTCCTCGGCAAAGAGGGCATGATCAAGCGCAAGACCCTGGTGATGCCCATGCGCGACATCCAGCTCCGCGGGCTCGACTGCTGGCTGGCCTCGGCCCAGGCCGGCGCCATCGATCTGGCCGACTGGGAAGGCAGCGCCGCCTTCTTGCTGGTCGATGACGTGCGCGGCCGCGCCATCCACACCGCCCACCAGACCCCCATCGGCACGGTCAAGGACCTGCTCTTCGACGAGCACGGCCGGGTGGTCGGGCTCGAGCTGGGCAAGGTCCACGTCCAGGGCCCCGTGGCCACCTCCAAGCGCATCCCCCGCTCCGCCCTGCACAGCCTGGGCGACAAGAAGACCCCGATGATCGCGGACCTGCAGGCGGCCGAAGCCGCGGCGGGGGCGTTGGGGGGGTAGCGGGCTAGTCCACCGCGAAGGCGCGGCCGATCCCCACGCTCAGCCAGTCGGGGAACTCACCGCTGTTGTCGACGTTCAGGTAGGTGTAGTAGAGCACCATCGTGCCGTCGTCGAGGTGCAGGAAGAACGGGTCGAGGATGCACTCGCCGCCGGTGGGCTCGAAGCAGTGGCCGTCGGTGTCGATCAGCCGGGTGACCTCGCCGAAGGTCTGCCCATCGCTGGTCTCGGTCAGGCCGGGGCCCGGGCCCGCGCGTCCGCCACCGCCGCCGTAGGGCACGGTGCTGGTGTGGTACAGGCGCAGGCCGCCGCCCTCGAGGTAGACGGGCATGGGGTCCACCTGGCCTTCGGGCAGGATGTTCTCTTCGATCCAGGGCTCGGCGTGGTCGGCGCCGGCGTCCACCGACGCGATCCGCATGCCGTTGCCGTCTCCGAAGCCCCCGACCTCGCCGTACAGGTCGCCCATGTAGTAGATGAGCGCGTCCCAGTTGCTCAGCGTGAAGGGTGTGGGCACCGATGGCAGGTCGCCGTCGGCGGGGCCCCCAGCGTAGAAGATGCCCTCGGTGGCCTCCCAGCTGTGGCCGTCGTCGGAGCGGGCCTGGCACCACACACGCCAGTCGGTGAGGTCGGTGTCCTCGTCCAGCTCGGTGCCCTCGAGCAGCAGGCGGTAGCCGCCGTCCTCGAGGTACAGCACGGTGCCGTCCTCGATGCGGTTGCCGCAGTCCTGGGGGAATTCGTCGGGGAGGAAGAGCGCCTGTTCGGCGGCGGTCCAGCTCAGGGCGTCGTCGCTGTCGAGGGACCAGCGGCCTTCGGGGTCCTCCATGTTGGTGGCCATCATCATGAAGGTCCCGTCATCGCGGATCACCACGTGGGGGACGGTGAAGTTGTCCAGCAGGAAGTCCTCGTCGCGCTCCCAGACCAGGCCCCGATCGGTGGGCACGGTCAGGAAGCGGGCCTTGTCCAGGCTGATGGGCGGCGTCAGCTGCTCGGGGCCGAGGTCCTCGAGCCCGGGCCAGCCATCGCCCGTGTCGATGGGCTCGGCGCTGTCCTGGGGACGCGGGCAGGCGGCGCAGGCGAGGGCCAGGATCAGCAGCGGCCCGCGGCCGGGGAGGGGGTGCATGGCTGGGCTCGGATCAGGCCTGGGCCTTGGCGGGGGGCGCGGCCTCGGCCTTTGGGGCCTCGGCGGCGACGTCTTCCACGAGCTCCTCGTCCATCATGGCGTCCCAGGCGGACTGGGCCCCACCGTTGAGCATCGGGTAGAGCTTGTCCTCGAGCAGGCCCAGCAGGCCCTGGCCCGAGGAGCTGCCCTTGGCGCTGCGGACCAGGTTCTCGACCTGGGCGGCGCTCAGATCCCGGCCCACCAGCTCGAACAGGCGGCTGCCCTGGACCGAGGTGGCGATGCGCCCGAGCGCGCCGAGGTCGGGGCTGGCCGAGCCGCAGGCCTTCACGAAGGCCTGAGCGCTCTGCTGCACCTGCTGGTCCGGGCTCTGGGCCTGGGTCGTGGGCGCGGCGGTGCCGCCCACGGCGGCCTCGAGCAGGCCGGCCTTCTGGGTGGTGGCTACGGCCGGGGTCGCGGCGGTGGGGGCCATGCCGGGGGCGGCCATGCCCGGTGCGGTCTGGGCCGGCGCGGCGGTGCCCATGGCGGCGGCCACCATGGTGGCGGCCAGGCCGGTGGAGCCGGCGGCGGCGGGGGCGGCGGCCTGGGGAGCGACACCGGGCATGCCCATGGCGGGCTGCTGCGCGGTGGTGGCGGCGCCTGCGGCCAGGGCGCCGGCGGGGGCCTGGGCGGCGGGGGCCAGCAGGGTGGCGGCGAGCAGGCCCGAGGCGGCGCCGAGCAGGTTCTTGCCCTCGGACTCGTCCTGCTGGACCTCCTCGAGCACGGTCTCGGGGGGGGCTGCGCCCAGGATCACCTCGTTGCCCCAGGCGAACTGGTCCTCGGGGGCCATGGTGACGAACTCGATGTGGATGTTGTCGTTGATCTCTTCCCAGCGCTCGACCCGGTAGCCCCACTTGTCGGCGATGGTGCCGACGTCGCCCACGTTGACCTTGGTGCCCGGGGGGAAGACGCAGCGGCACTTCATCTCGCCGCCGCGCTTGGGGACCCACTCGACCATGCGGCCGATGGGGCGTCCGCCGGCGATCTCGGCGTTCTCTCGGGTGCCGCCGATCATGCCCAGCACGGTCTGGTTGCCCGCGGCTTGCTGCTGCTCGAGGGCCCAGTCGGGGGAGCCCACCTGGCTGCTGGATCCGCTCTGGCTCTCGTCGCCGCCCTTGCGGGACTTCTTGGCGCGAGGGGGACCGCTGCTCTGCCTGGACTTCTGCATGCCGACCTCCGGTTGGCTACCCGCTCATCTTGGCCCACGAATGGGCTCCAGTCCACCCTGTGTTCGGGGTGGCCGCTTCCTGGGTGCCCCTTCAGCTCGCCGCCCCCTGCACCGCTGGGCTCCCCTCCCTCCCCAGCAGCTTGGGTGCGATCTTCAGGTAGGCGGCGGCGGCCTGGACCTGGACGATGAGGGCCACGGCGATGATCAGGGCGCCGGCGGCACCCTCGGCGCCGAAGGCGGTCATGACCAGGGCCAGGGCGATGCTGAGGTTGCGCACGCCCACGCTGTAGACCATGGCCACCGCGTCCTCCCAGCCGAGGGTGAGGCGGGCCAGCACGGTGGAGAGGCCGAAGCTGGCGACGTAGAACAGCAGGATGGCGGGCAGCAGGGGCAGGACGCTGAGCGGGTCCGCCAGGATGCTGCGGGCCTTGAGGGCCATGGCCACGAACACGATGCCCAGCAGGCCGATGGTGGAGAGCAGGGGCATCCGGGGCTTGACGGTCTTCATGAAGCCCGGCTTCCCCAGGCGCCTAAGCAGCGCCGCGCGGGCGATCTGGCCCAGCACCAGGGGCACGATGATCAGCAGGCCGATCTTGGTGAACATGTCCAGCATGGGCACGTCGATGGCTCGGCCCATCAACACCTGGGTGTACAGGGGGGTGAGCACCGCCCCCAGCAGCAGGCTCGCCACCATCATCTTGGTGGCCGCGGCCAGGTTGCCCCGGGCGAAGCCCGTCCAGGACACGGTCATGCCCGAGGTGGGGATGAGCGCCATCAGCAGCAGGCCCAGGGCCACCATGGGCTGGTCGGGGAAGAAGACCCGCCCCAACAGCCAGCCCACCGCGGGCATGGCCACGAAGTTGACCAGCTGCACGCCGATGGCCAGCCGCCAGGTGCACTGACCGAACAGGGCGCGACCGTTCATGCCCACCATCATCGGCAGGATCATCACCATGGTCAGGGGCAGGATCAGGGGCTTCAGCCCGGCGGCGGGCAGGAACCAGCCCCAGGCCATGCCCAGCAGCATGGTCACGGTGATGGCCCAGCCGAGCCGGGCGCGCACGATCTTCAGGACACTCCACATGGGGACCTCGCGATGCAGTGCCCCTTGGAGCCGGCGGCCCCCGGAGGTGTTGCGCCACATGGATGGATCTTCGGCCGTCGCTGCCCCCACCTGGCACGTGAACGCCTGCTCCTTCGCTGCTGCTGTGAACCTGTCGGGACTGTCGAGATCGCTCGCTCTGCGGCTTGGCGGCCCCACATCGCCAGGGTTACAGGGTGGCCCTCCTCACGCTTCGCTCCCACCTTACCAATCCCCCATCCCCCGCGTTGAACGCTGAATCCTGCGGGGGACCCCGGAGAACTCCATGGCTCGGATCCTGATCACCGGCGGCGCCGGCTTCATCGGCACCAACCTTCGCAACGACCTGCGCGCCCGCGGTCACGATGTCTGGACCCTGGACATCACCCCGGGCTCCGATCCGCAGCACATGCGCCTGGACGTCACCTACCTGCACCAGCTCGATCAGATGTTCGAGGGCCGGAAGTTCGACTTCGTCTACCACCTGGCCGCCGAATATGGCCGCTGGAACGGCGAGGATCACTACGACCTGCTGTGGCGGACCAACGTGGTCGGGACCAAGAACATGCTCGTCCTTCAGGCCAAGCATGAGTTCAAGATGATCTTCTTCTCCAGCGCCGAGGTGTACGGCGACTACATGGGCGTGATGTCCGAAGACGTGATGGAGAAGGTGCCCATCAAGCAGATGAACGACTACGCCATCACCAAGTGGGCGGGCGAGATGCAGTGCCTCAACCACCACGACATGTTCGGTGTCGAGGTGGTCCGGGTGCGCCCGGTGAACTGCTACGGCCCCCACGAGCACTACAACCGCTACCGCGGCGTGGTCCCGGTGTACTGCCACCGCCTGCTGCACGGCCTGCCCGTGACCTGCCACAAGGGCCACCTGCGCATCTTCGACTACGTCGGCGACACCGCGCGCACCTTCGCCAACATCGTGGACAACTTCATCCCGGGCGAGGTCTACAACGTGGGCTCCCACGAGGACTGGGAGATCTCCATCGAGCAGCTGGCCGAGGTCGTGGTCAAGGAGACCGGCGCCGATCCCGGCCTGGTCACCTACAAGGAGGCCGAGGCCCACACCACCATGGTCAAGCACATGGACTTCTCGAAGATCCGCCGCGACCTGGACCACAAGGCCGAAGTCGACATCGAGGAAGGCATCGCCCGCACCGTGGCCTGGATGCGCAAGGACCTGCGCCTCGATTAGCAGCGCTCACGCGGGCCTCGGCCCGCCTCCCCCGTGACCGTACCTGGAGGATCGATGTCCGCACCCGAGCGCATCGAGCTGTTCGGGGTGCCCTTCGACGTGGTCGACATGCAGGGCGCCCTCGATCGCATCACCGGCTTCATCGAGGCCGACGACGGCCACCTCTACCAGGGGGTGGGCGTCAACCTCGAGCACCTGCAGAAGATCGTCGAGGAGCCCTACTTCGGCGAGATCGTGCGCCCGGTGGACATCATCTTCCCCGACGGCTGGCCGCCGGTGGCCCTGAGCCGGGTCTTCGGTGAGCAGCCCCTGCCCGAGCGGGTCGCCACCCCGGATCTGGCCACCAACCTGCTGGCCCTGTCCGTCGAGAAGGGCTGGGGTGTGTACATGCTGGGGGCCAAGGAAGAGTCCCTGGTGGGCGCGGTGGCTGCCGTGCGCGAGGCCCACCCCGGCGTGCGCATCGTGGGCTCCCGCAACGGCTACTTCGGTGAAGATGACGAGGCCGAGATCGTGGCCGACATCAACGCCTCCGGCGCCGAGATCCTGCTCATCGCCATCACCTCCCCCAAGAAGGAGGAGTTCGTCGAGCGCCACCGCGCCGCGCTGAACCTGCGCTTCGTGCTGGGGGTGGGCGGCTACTTCGACGTGCTCTCCGGCGTGGCCTCCCGGGCCCCCCTGTGGGTCCAGAAGATCGGCATGGAGTGGTCCTGGCGCATCCTGCAGGAGCCCAAGCGCATGGGCCCCCGCTACCTGCACAACTTCGTCTTCGGCAAGAACGTGGCCGAGGAAGCCTTCCGCCGGGCCCTGCGCCGGGTCCGGGGGGGCGAGAACCCCGACGGCGACGCCCTGCACGTGGCCATGGTGGGTCCCAGCCTCGAGACCATCGGCGGCATCGCCAGCATGGTGCAGACCGTGCTGCGGGCCCCGGAGCTCGACGCCGTGGACGTGCGCTACTTCCCCAGCTCCACCGCTGGCTCGCACACCCGCAAGCTCGCGCGGGTGGCCACCGGCTCGGCGACCTTCGCCGCGGCCCTGGCCTCGGGCTACCGCCCCGATCTGGTGCACATCCACATCGGCGGCCCCGTGTCCCTGTACCGCGAGGCCCTCTACGCCCAGGCCGCCCGGGCCCACGGCATCCCCACGGTGCTGCACATCCACGGCACCCACGGCCTCGAGCAGGCCGTGGCCGGCTCCCGCATGGCCCGGGGCACCATGAAGCACCTGCTGCGCGGCGCGGCCATGGTGCTGGTCGTGAACAAGGCCGCGGCCGCCACGGTCCAGGGCTGGGCCGGGCCGGACGTGCCCGTGCGGGTGCTCTACAACCCCGTGGACCCCGACGACCTGACCGAGCAGGCCAGCCACGATCCCGAGCCGCCGGTCACGGTGCTCTACGTGGGCTGGATCATCCGCGCCAAGGGTGTGTGGGACCTGCTGGACGCCATCCCCCAGGTCACCGCCCGGGTGCCCGGCGTGCGCTTCGTGCTCGCCGGCCACGGCGCGGACTGGGACGCCTTCCAGGAAGAGCTGGCTCAGCGCAGCTTCGGCCCCGAGCTCGAGGTCCTGGGCTGGGTCACCGGGCCCGAGCGGCAGCGGGCCTACGCCGACGCCGACATCTTCTGCCTGCCCAGCCACTCCGAGGGCTTCCCGGTCACCATCGTCGAGGCCATGACCGCGGGGCTTCCCGTGGCGGCCACCAACATCTCCGGGATCCCCGACGCGGTGATCCACGGCGAGACCGGCCTGCTCTTCGACGCCCACGACCCCGCCGCCATGGCCGACGCCATCGTGCAGCTGGCCCAGGACCGCGAGCTGCGCGTGAAGCTGGGCGCCGCGGGCCGTGAGCGCGCCACCACCGAGTTCGACCGCGGAACGGTGGCCACCGCGCTGCGGGAGGCGTGGGAGGCGAGCCGCTAGAACGCGGGCTGGCACGGGATCTGCAGGTAGGCGACCTTCACAGCCCCTTTGGGGCGTCGAGGTCCCACCATGCGCTGCCTGCCCCTGCTGCTCGCCGGCTCCCTGTGTCTGCTCACCGCCTGCGGCGAAGACGCCGAGGAGCGTCCGCCCAAGCCACCCCTGGATGACACCGGGCCCGAGGGTGACACGGACACCGACGCCGACACCGACACCCACACCGACACCGACGCCGACGCCGACACGGACGCCGACACCGACACGGTCGAGCCCCCCTTCGACGCCAGCTCCGGCGGCAGCGGCGGGTCCGATCATCCCAGCGGCAGCAGCGTGCAGATCGGCGGGGTCTCCACCATGCTGCTGGCGCCCAGCGGGGTGTCCAGCCGCAGCACGGTGCCGCTGTTGATGGTCATCTCTGGCACCGAGGGGGCCCAGGGCATGATGAGCAACATGACCCAGGTGGCCCCCTACTTCGGGCTCGGGGACGCGCTGATCGTGGTGCTGGACGGGCGCTCCGCCTCCGCCGTGGACGGCGCGTCGGTCCTCGACGGACTGCGCGCTCTGTACGACGTGGACAACGATCGCACCTGGTTGTTGTCGGAGTCGGCGGGCACCCGGGCGGGCCTGCAGCTGGCCTTCGACGAGCGTCCCAGCTGGTTCGCCGCCTACTGGGCCAACGACGTCAACGCCCAGGACACGCCCACCATCCACGCGGACCAGCTGGGCTTCGCCCCGTGGGGCAATGTGGGTCCCGGGGGCGACTGGCCCGACGCTGACGCCATCGTGGATGGGATGCGCGCGGCGGGCTGGCAGCTGCCCGCGGACGCCCCCTACAGCGGACCGGGCTCGGACACCCACGGCTCCACGGACCAGTTCCTCGAGGCGGTGGACTTCTTCGCCGGCAAGGAGCGCTGAACCGTGGCCCGCCTACTCACGCTCGTCGTTGTCCCCGTCTTCGCTTGCGGCCAGCCTGAGGATCAGGAACGCCCGCCCAAGCCTCCCCTCGATGACTCGGGGGCCGAAGCGGACACGGACACGGTCGCCGACACCGACACCGGTGAGCCCGCCAGCGAAGTGGCCCAACTGTGTCGCAGGTGGAACCGGGTGCGCGACAACCTGACCGCAGGCTCCTGGACGGGCTCCACCGCCAGCTGCGACGCCGGCAGCTACAGCGCCGCGGGGATCTCCAGCACGCTGGACTCCATCAACCTCTACCGGGAGCTCGCGGGCCTGCCTGCGGTCAGCGACAGCGCCGAGCGCAACGCCGCGGCTCAGGAGTGCGCCTTGATGCAGCAGGCGGCGGGCTACCTGAACCACTACCCCCAGCCGGGGGCGCCTTGCTACACCGCCAGCGGCGCCAGCGCGGCGGGGCAGAGCAACCTCGCCATGGCGGAGTCGGTGGCCGCGGTGGACATGTACATGGAGGATCCGGGCAACTCGACGACCCTGGGCCACCGTCGCTGGCTGCTGTCCAACGGGCTGGGCCCGGTGGGGGTCGGCTCCACCAGCGGGGCCTCCTGCCTGTGGGTGCTCTACGGCAGCGGCGGCGGCACCGAGCGCTGGACCGCCTGGCCGCCCCCGGGGCTGTTCCCGTACCAAGCCGTCTCGACCTCCTACAGCTCCATCGACGCCACCGGCTGGAGCATCCAGAGCGACAGCGTCAACCTGAACAGCGCCACCGTGACGGTGCGCTCGGGCGGGCAGGAGCTGCCGGTCGCCGTGAGCTCTCTGCTGGCCAACTACGGCTCGAGCTACGCGATCTCCATCATCCCCCAGGGCTGGAGCAGCCAGGCTGGGGTCGTCTACGAGGTCGAACTGGGTGGGGTGAGCGAGGCCATCGCCTACGAGGTGGAGATGGTGGACTGCAGCGTCTATTGAGCCCGCGGTGCCCACGGGGCTGGCATGCTGCTGTACCATGGCGGGGCCCTTCTTCATCGGAGCCCCCATGACCCGCGCCTTCGCCCTGCTTCCGTTGCTCATGGTCGGTTGCTTCGACACCGACCCCGCCGAGCCGGCCCCTGAGGCCAACCCCATCGCTCCCACAGTGGGCTCGGTGGCCGCCGCGCCGGTCATGGCCCGGCAGGAGGGGCCCCCGGGTGGCGGTGGTCGCGACAGGGGTGCCCTTGGCGAGGCCGACATCGACCTGCGGGTGAACAACCCCGCCTCAGGGGCCTCCATCGCGGTGTACCTCGACCTGCCCAGCACGCCGCCGCCCCACAAGGCCGTGGTGGTCGTCCCCGGCGGGCTGTCGGACGCCAGCGGGGTCTTCAAGCGCCAGCAGCTGCGGGATCGCATCGCCTCGCTGGGCGTGGCCGTGGTGCGCTTCGATCCGGACGGCCGCGGCAACAGCGGCGGCACGGACGACCTGTACGGCGACGAGCACCAGGCCGGCCTGAAGGCCGTGATCGAGGCCATCATCGCCCGTGACGACATCGCCGACGACCAGGTGGGCGTGTTCTCGAACTCCATGGGCGTGATCATGGCCACCGGCGCCTTGAAGAACGAACAGACCTCCGCCCGCTTCCTGATCGACTGGGAGGGTCCGTCCGACCGCCAGTGGGTCGGCGCCTGCCTGCCCGGGGGTGCCCGGGGCCACTCTCCCATCCCCGACGACGTCAGCTGTGAAGACGACAGCTACTGGAACCAGCGAGAGGCCGAGCAGCACATCGCCCAGCTGAGCATCCCCTACCAGCGCATCCAGCGGGTCCACGACCACGTGCACGACACCGAGCACGGCCACGCCCACGCTCTGTACGAGGCGGCACTGGACGGCGACAGCCCGTGGGTGCGCATGAACCTGCTCCAGCCCAACCTGGCGGTCGCCGATGTGAAGACCGCGACCATGCCCAACGTGGGCTTCGCCACCCTCTACGACTGGTACCCCGACTACATCGAGGACATGTTCGCCCTGGTCAACGAGCAGGCCCTGCCCACCCGCCAGCACAGCATGGACGACGGCCAGGGCTCGGCGCCCCGGTCCCACGGTGGTGGGGATGGCGGGCCGCCCCACAAGGGGAAGAAGCATCGGAAGGCGGGGGGGCGCTAGCCTCCCCGACCTGAGGTCGCGCTACGGCCCCGAAGCCTGCCACCCCGGCCGGGGGCGTCCGCGGCGACCCCGCAGCCAGGGGGGCGGCGGCTCGCCGTCCCGCAGCCAGGGGGGCGGTCCGGGCCGGGGGCGGGGGCGCGGCCAGACGGCCTCTTCCTCGACGCTGGTGACCTCTTCGTCCTCGCCGGTCTCGGTCTCCTCGACGGGGTCCGGCTCCACCTCGGCGACGCCGTCGTCGGTCTCTTCGACCACGGGCTCCGGCTCGGTGACCACGGGCTCCTCGGTCTCTTCGACCGCTGGGTCCTCCTCGACCTCGACCACCGGATCCCACTCGATCTCCTCGATCTCCTCCTCGGTGACGGCGGGGTCCTCGCTGTCCTCGACCACCGGCTCGGGGTCGGCCACGGCGGGCTCTTCGACCACCGGGTCCTCGATGACGGTGCCCGTCGGCGCGGTGGGGGTCAGGTCGTCGGGGGTGAACACGCGGTAGTCGCCGTCGTCGTTGGTCAGCAGGACCGAGCCGTCGTCCAGGTGCTCGTCCCAGGTCCACCACTCGCCGTCGATGTTGGCCAGGTAGGTCTTCTCGCCGTCCTTCTGGCAGAACAGCTCCTCGTAGGCCTCCTTGACCGACTTGTACTTGGAGGTCCCCTCGGGGCAGGCCACCAGCTGCGGCTCGGGGGGCGGGGTCACCCGGCGGGGCTTGGGGGCGGGCTCCACGTTGGTGCCCGGGGGGGCCACGGGGACCAGGTCGCCGGCCTTGACCAGCAGGCGCTCACGAGTGCTGGGGTGGGTCAGGGTGGCGCTGCCGTCGTCGTGGTGATCGGACCACTCCCACCAGCTGCCGCGGGTGTAGGCCATGTAGGTCTTCTCGCCGTCCTTCTTGCAGAACAGGTCTTTGTAGTCCGCCTTGACGGACTCGTACTTGGTGGTGCCCGCGGGGCAGGCCACCAGCTCGGCCTCGGGGGCGACCCAGTGCTTCTGCTGGTCCTTTGGCAGATCCGCCAGGGCCGCCGGGCGGCTCTTGTCGGTGTCGAAGTGCTCCATGATCTGCTTGTGGTAGCGGGGGTAGGTCTTGGCGCCGTCGAAGTTGTAGGCCATCAGCGCGTCGCCCTCGCCCATGAGGCGGTTGGGGTCCGAGCGGTCGTAGTACTCGTCGTGCAGGCCCAGCAGGTGGCCGATCTCGTGGGCCACGACCCACTTCGAGCTGGCCGTGTAGTAGGTGCCGGAGTTGGCCCGGCCGCTGCCGCGGTAGACCTTGACGGTCTTGTGGGGGTTCTCGTCGGTCCAGATGACGTCCACGACCATCTCGTCGTTGGTCCACATCATCTCGGACCAGTGCTCCCAGATGGCCTCGCGGCGCTTGTCCCGCGAGCCCGAGAGGTTCACCCGGATGGTGACGTGCATCTTGCCTTCTTCGGTGGTCACCATGTCGAAGGCGATGTTCTGGCCGTACACGCCGTCGCCGGACCAGCGCCGGGCGTGGGAGACACAGCCCATGCCGTCGAACTCGTCATCGGCGTTGTCGCCGACGCCGTCGCAGTCGGAGTCTTTGGTCTCCTTGGCGTCGTTCGGGAAGGCGTCGGCGGTGTCGCCCACGCCGTCGCCGTCGCTGTCCTTGGTGTTGCGCGGGTCGTTGGGGAAGGCGTCGGAGCGGTTGCGCACGCCGTCGCCGTCGTTGTCCCCGTTGCCGTTGCCGTAGCTGAGGGGATCCTTGACGTCCTTGGCGGCGTGGTAGGCGTCCCCCTTGTCGGCCTCCTTGGCCTCGGCGGTGGCCTCGGCGGCCATGGCCAGGTCGGACGCCACCGAACACGAGGGGCTGACGCAGCTGTCGCTGGCCTGGGCGTCCGCGAACAGGCCCGTGAACAGGGCGAACAGAGCGAGGGTCCACATCATCGTGCACCCGCCTTCGCGTCCAGCCAGCCCTTGACGCGTGCCAGCCGGTCGGTCGCGCCCAGCTCGTTGTACCACTCCCACATCGAGGCCTCGGCCCCGCCGCTGGAGACGGTCAGCTCGGCCTTGGTTTCACCCGGGACCGGGGTGCGCGCGGGGACCCGCTGCTCCCAGATCTCGAGGCCCGCCAGCAGAGAGTTCAGCTCCTGCAGCTGAGCGGGGGTGAGCGTCACGGTGTGGACGACCGGCTCGCCGAAGCCTTCGGGGGTCATGGTGCGGGTCAGCTGGCCCTCGGGTGTGAGATCGAAGCGCAGCCCGCCCCACGGACCGTGGGTGTCGTCGTAGACCAGCGCCAGCCCGGGGGCTGGCTGGATCAGGGCCTGCTGCAGCGGGTGGGGCGTCGCAGCTGTGGCGAGCGTGCCCCACAGGACGAACAGGATGGTAGGAAGGAAGGTCATTTCGGGCCGCACCTCCCCCTCGACGAAACGCGCTGGTTTCGCCAGGGACTTCGAGCATTGGGGGTGGCCTCAGGCGTTGCAAGCGCCATGCCGGGCCGGAGAACGCCTTGCAACGGTCCATATGCGTGCCCCCTGATCAGGGTGCGACGATTTGTGCGTGGGGTGCTCGCCCCGGGTGCGACGTGGGAGACCCATGTCCCAATGCCCTGGAACGAAGTTTGCTGGTACGGTGTCCCACGACCCAGCCGGAGGTCCCCATGGCCAGCCCCGCCCTGCTCGCGCTCCTGATCCCCCTCGCGTCCGCGTCCACCTACGACGAACCCTGGCAGGAGGAGGTCGTCAAGAGCGCCGCCTCCCTGGTCAAGCTGCGCATCGTCGAGGGCAGCGAGACCGAGGCCCGCTTCGAGCGCCTCGAGCAGCTCGCGGGCGATCCGGTGCCCGAGACCGGGGTCATCGACCGCTTCGGGGGCATGACCATCACCTCCTGGTCACCCAGCGGGCACCTGCCGCTGCTGTTCAACCCGGGGGACGAGGGCTACTTCCTGCTGGGGGCCACCGACGACGCCGAGCGCTGGTCCATCGCCAGCCCCACCGCGGGCTACGCGCTGGTCAGCCAGGGGCTGGTCACCGCCACCTTCCGCCACTCCTACCACCAGGCCCTGGTCGTCGAGGACCAGTACCGGGACGCCACCACAGCCATCTTCCAGCACCTGCACGGCCAGCCCGTCGACGCCAAGGCCCAGCGCGCGAGCATGGAGGCCCAGCTGGACCGCAGCCCGGCGAGCTACGCCATGGACGCCGACGGCTTCTTCGCCCAGCACGTGGCCCTCGAGAGCTGCTACTACTTCTGCGGCGCCGGGGACCTCGCGCGCCTCGAGCCCTTCCTGAAGAGCGACGACGGGCACGTGCAGATCTCGGCCGCCCGGGCCCTGAGCGCCGTGGACTCGCCCGAGGGCCGCGCCCGGCTGCTGGCCTTCGTCAAGGACGACAGCCGCCTGGCCTTCGCCCGGGTGATGGCCGTCTGGGGCCTGCGCCGCCTCGACGCCAGGGACCAGGCCGAGGCGCTGCTGGCCTACCTGCCCCAGGCCTCCACCGAGGAGACCGGCTTCGGCGGCAACATCATGGATCCCCGGGTGGGCACAGCCTTCCCCGAGAGCGTGAAGGTCGCCATCGAGGACCTGTTGAAGAGCTGGGAGGGCTAGCGCGCTAGTCCAGGCCCGGCATCGCGTAGGTGTGGGGCTTCTCGTCGGGGCCGGGGAAGACGGCCTCGAGCTCGCCCACCAGCACCCGCTCGGGGGCGATGAGCACGGTGGGCAGGCCGGAGTCGCCGTCGGCGTGGCTGCGCAGGGTCCAGGTGGCCAGGTAGGCGTGCTGCTGCTGGCTGCCCCCCGCGGCGAGGATGTCCCGCAGGGCGCGGCGGTCCACGTTGTCGAACTGCAGGCTGACCACGGGCTCTTCGCGGCCGTCGGCGTAGCGCCACACGGCGTCGGCGGGCCGGGGCAGGTCCCCCAGGCGCCCCAGGCCCAGGCCGCGCACCACCAGGATGCGCTCGAGGCCCGAGGCCTTGATGGCGCGGGCGACCTGCCGCTCGAAGGCACGGTCGGAGAGCCGGCGATCGGGGCTGACCTCCCAGGTGGTCAGGCGGGCCTCCCAGCCCCCCTGCACCGAGCCCCGGGCGTGGCCGTTGCTGCGCTGCAGGTCGTGTCGGGGCACCCGGGACATGAGCAGGTCGCGCACGTAGCCGTCGCGCACCAGCTCCACCCGCTCGGCGGGCACCCCTTCGCGGTCGTAGGTGTACTCGCCGGGCAGCCCCGGCACGGGCCGGGCGGGATCGTCCACGATGCTCCAGCCCGCGGGCAGCAGGCGGCGGCCGACCCGGGAGCCCCCGCGGATGAGCTGGCGGTAGCTCTGCTGGGCCGAGGGCACCGGGGGGGTGCCGCTCAGCTCCTTGGGCGCCAGGTAGCGGAACAGCTCCGCCGCGGCGCGGCCCTCGAAGACCACCGGGCCCTCGTAGTCGTCCACCACCGTGGCCTCGGCGCGGTCCGCCAGGGAGCTGGCCATGGCGTCGATCTCGGCGAAGATCACGGCCTCGTCGGGCAGATCGTCGACGCTGCGCACCAGCCACTGGCGCTGGTCGGTGATCCGCACGCCGTCGGGCCGCAGCAGGTTGGCCTGGGCGAACACGGCGACCCAGCCCTCGGGCTGCACGATGCGGGTGCCCTCGGAGGTGGCCAGGTTGTAGTGGCCGGTCCAGGCGTGGATCTCGACCCGTCCGGTGCGCAGCTGGGGTACGGCACGGAAGCGGGCCGAGGCGTCCACGGCCAGGGCGCGGAGGCGCTCGGTGTCCACCGGCGGCAGGGCCGTGGTGTCGATGGAGACGGTGGGTGGGGCCGGGGACCAGTCCGGCGGCGGGGGCTCGCCCCCCAGGGCGGCCAGGGCCGCCTGCTTGACCTGGTGCTGGACCACGGCGGCCTTGTAGGCGTGATCGGCGGTGAGCCACAGGTCGCGGTCCAGGGCCAGGGGCACGTCCTCGACCACCAGCGAGGGGCGGGCCACCACCCGCAGCGAGGGGTCGATGAGCTGGAAGCGGGCGGAGTTGAGGGTGTCGTCCCCGACCACCACCTCGACCCGGCCGGGGCGGCGGCGATGGGCAGCCTCGCCCACCACAGCGCCCAGCTCGGCCCGGATCTGGTAGAAGTCCAGGTCCGCGGCGGCCAGCAGGCTGCGGGAGGGGGCCAGGCCTTCGGCCAGGGCCAGCTCCTCGACCGACAGATCGGCCCAGTGGCCGAGGCGATCGAGCAGCAGGGGCTCATCGGCCTCCTGTGCCTTCGCCGGGGCGATCAGAAGGGCGGCGATCAGCGCGGCGATCATGGCTGCACCTCCCCGTCGGTCCCGGGCGCCGGCAGCAGGGGCGGGGTGCCCTGGTCCTTGGCCTTGCGCTGGGTCTCCACCTGGGAGATCAGCAGGTCCGGGGCGATGGCGGCCACCGGCACCATGCCGCTCTCGGCGCCGCACATGCCGTTGAAGACCCGGTCGGCCTGCCCGGCGCGCACGATGCGATCCAGGGTGACCAGGGGGGTGCCGATGAGGTCCACCCCGCGGACCAGTTCGTCGGGGCGGCCGTCCACGAACACCCGCCAGGCCACCTGCACATCGACGCTGAAGGCGTTGGGGTTGCCCCGGTGGGTGGTGGTGACGCCGCCGTTGATGGTGTCGATGAGCAGGGCGTACTCGAGGCCCTGCTCGCGGGCCAGATCGATCAGCTCCTGCCGCAGCGCGGCGTCGGGCACCATCCGCGAGGCCTCCACGACCAGGTTGCCCTGGCGGGTGACGGCGTCGTAGCCGGGCTGGCGCCGGCCGTGGCCGTTGCTGCCCAGGCCCGCGGCGGAGGGGGAGCGGCTCTCCAGGAAGCCCTGCAGCACACCGTCCTTGACCAGCACGGTGCGCTCCGAGGGCACGCCCTGGCTGTCGTACTGGTAGAAGCCGTTGAGCTCCGTGTCGTTCCAGCAGCACATCTTGGGATCGTCGTAGAGGGTCAGGAACTCCGGCATGATGCGCTCGCCCACCATGCTGCGCAGGGTCTGGGCGTCGCTGACCTGCTTGAGGCGGTGGCCCTCCATGCGGTGGCCGAGGATCTCGTGGAAGAAGACCGCGGCCGCTCGATCGGTGAGGATGGCGGGGCCGGTGTAGGGCTCCTGCTCGGGGGCCTGGCGCAGCTGGGCGATGAGGGCCTCGAGCTCGTCCACCTCGGCGACCAGCGCCTCGCGATCGGGCAGGCCCGCGGCGCTGTGGGCGCTGTGGGTGCGGGCGAGGGACAGGGAGGCGCCGTCGTCGGCCACGGTGTTGACCGAGACCACCACGGTGTAGCGGCTGATGGAGTGCCGCAGGGCGGTGCCCTCGGTGCTGGCGAACCAGCGGGTCTCGGCCTGGCCGGACAGGCGCACCGCGCCGTCGTGGATCACGGTGCTGTCGGTCATCGCGGCGGAGGCGGCCCTCAGGGTGTCCTCCCAGGCGGCCAGGTCGAGCTCGAAGCTGCGCTCGGGCAGCTCGGTGGTCACCGGCTCCACGATCACCAGATCGGGGGAGGGGGTCTCCTCGACCAGCACCTGCTGATCGCTGGCGACCTTGGCCCAGCGCTCGCGTGCGGTGGCGTAGCGCTGGTCGATCTCCCGCCACAGGGAGCGCTGCAGCAGGGCCGGGTCCTCGCTGACGGGCACCGGGCGGCCGAAGCGGCCGGGGCGTTCGCCGCGGCCGGAGCGCAGGGCGTGGCTCGAGTCCAGCTCGGGCGTGCCGATGCGCAGGTCCACGTCGATGTGGCGCTGGTGCACGGGGCTGTAGCCCTGCAGCGCGCCCTCTTCGGCGGCCATGTCCACGCCGTGCAGCTCGGTCAGCTCGGCGGAGATGAAGTAGGGCGGTGCGTCCTGGGTCCCCAGCTCGGCCATGGCGCGGTCCAGCTCGGCGCGCATGGCGTCCAGCTCGGCGTCGGCGTGGGCGGTCCCAGCGTTGACGGCTGCGAGCAGTGGGAGCATTGACAGGACGTGTGGTATGCGGCGCATCATCGGCCCTCCGCGTCGGATGTATCGTGTGGCACAGGCCTTGGCGTGCCCCTTTGTCGGTCGTGTGAGCTCCCTGGGGGCGGCGGGATACGGGTTCGATCTCCCCGAACCCCGGAGTGCTCCGTGCGGACCATCCTTCTCGCCATGCTGCCCCTCGCCTTCGCCTGCAACGAGGCCCCGGCTCCGGCCGAGCCGGCCCCGGCAGAGCCCGCCGCCGCGGATCATCACGGCCACGACCACGATCACCACGGTCACTCCCACGATCACGCCGGGCACGACCACGGCGGCTCCATGCCCATGGAGCACGGCCACTCCTTCGCCGACGCCGAGAAGTGGGCCGGGATCTTCGACGCCGCGGACCGCGACGCCTGGCAGAAGCCGGCCGAGCTGGTGGCGGGCCTGGCCATCGAGCCCGGCATGACCGTGGCCGACATCGGCGCGGGCACCGGGTACTTCAACAGCCACTTGGCGGGGGCTGTGGGTGCGGAGGGCAAGGTCATCGCCATCGACAGCGAGCCCGAGATGGTCGCGTGGATGAACGAGCGGCTCGCCAAGGAGCCCCTGGCTCAGGTCGAGGTGCGCCAGGCCGCGGGCGGCGACGCCAAGCTCACCGCGGGCGAGGCCGATCTCATCCTGATGGTCAACACCTACCACCACGTCCCGGACCGCTCGACCTACTTCGGCGCGCTCTCGGGAGCCCTGAAGGACGGCGGCCGGCTGGCCATCGTCGACTACAAGCCCGGCGACAGCCCCCATGGCCCACCGGCGGCCATGCGCATCGCGCCCGACACGGTGAAGGCCGAGCTCGAGGCCGTGGGCTGGACCCAGCAGGGGACCCTCGAGCTGCTGCCCGAGCAGTACGTGCTCATCTACGGGGCCGCTTCGGGCGCACCGGCCCCTGCTGAACCCGCCGCCGAGCCCGCCCCGGTCGAGGGTGGCGCATGAGCGCCCCCAGCTTCGAGGCCCTGGCCCAGGCCGTGATCGACGGCGACGTGGGCGCCGCGGGCACCCTGGCCGCTGCCGCCCTGGCCGCCGGCCTGGAGCCCCTGGAGATCATCGAGAAGGGCTTCTCCGAGGGGATCCGCGAGGTCGGCGAGCTGTGGGAAGAGGGCGAGTACTTCCTGCCCGAGCTGATCCAGGGGGCCGAGGCCATGCAGGCCGCCATGGCGGTGCTGCGCCCGGCCCTCGAGGCGGGCAGCGGCAGCGGCGAGCCCGCGGGGCGCGTGGTGATCGGCACCGTGCAGGGTGACCTGCACGACATCGGCAAGAGCCTGGTGGGCACCCTGCTGTCCGCCCACGGCTTCGAGGTCCACGACCTGGGGGCCGACGTGCCGGTGGAGGACTTCGTGGCGCGGGCCCAGGAGACGGGGGCCGGCATCGTGGCCGCCTCGGCCCTGCTCACCACCACCATGCCCGTGCAGAAGCGCCTGGTGGACGCCCTCGCCGCCGCGGGCCTCGAGGCCCGGGTGATGGTCGGTGGCGCCCCCACCTCGCCGGCCTGGGCCGCCGAGATCGGCGCTCACCATGCCGAGAACGCCCAGCGGGCCGTGGAGCTGGCCCGGGAGCTGAGCGCGTGATCCCCCCCCTCGCGCTGCGGCTGAACCAGGACCGCCCCCTGCTGCTCGACGGCGGGCTGGGCACCCAGCTCATCGCCGCGGGCCTCGAGCCCGGGCAGCCCCCGGAGCGCTGGGTCCTCGAGCACCCCGAGCGGGTGCTGGCGGTGCATCGGGCCTACGTGGCCGCGGGCTCCGAGCTCATCCACCCCTGCACCTTCGGCGCCAACCGGCTGCGGCTGCGGCCCTTCGAGCTCGAGGATCGGATCGAGGGGCTGAACCGCCGGGCGGTGGAGCTGGCCCGACAGGCCGGCGCCCGCTGGGTCGTGGGCGACATCGGGCCCTCCGGCGAGTACCTGCCGCCGGTGGGCCACGGCGATCCCGAGCGCTGGCGCGAGACCTTCGAGGAGCAGGCGGCGCTGCTGGCCAGCTGCGGCGTCGATGGCTTCCACATCGAGACCATGAGCGACCTGCGCGAGGCCCGCATCGCCCTGAACGCCTGCCAGCTGGTGGCCCCCGACCTGCCGGTGATGGTCTCCATGACCTTCGACCGCAAGCGGCGGGGCTTCTTCACGGTCATGGGCGACCGGCTCGGGCCCAGCCTGCAGGCTCTGGCGGCCGACGGCGCGGCGGCGGTGGGCGCCAATTGCTCCATCACCAGCCCCGACATGCGCGCCCTGGCCGCCGAGGCCCTCGCGGCCGTGGAGGTCCCGGTGGTGCTGCAGCCCAACGCCGGCCAGCCCCGGGTGACCCCGGACGGCGTGGTCTACGACCAGGATGTGGACGCGTTCGTGCTCGACGTGGCCGCCATGGCCGCCGCTGGCGTGCGGGTGGTGGGCGGCTGCTGTGGCTCCGATCCCGACTTCATCGCCCGGCTGCGTGGAGCCTTGGATTCGTGACCCGGGCGGGCCTGGTCCCCATCACCCCCCCGCTCGAGCGGGAGGCCGTGCTGCGCTGTCTGGACTACCCCCCGGGCCGACAGCCCCCAGCCCGCATCGAGGCGCTGCTGGCCGAGGCCCTCGCCGAAGCCCGCGGACTCATCGAGACCCGGGGCAGCTGGTGCACCCAGGAGCTGGCCCGCTGCGGTGACGTCGGCCTGAGCCCCGTGCCCGCCGAGGGCCTGGTGCTGGGCCTGGTGACCATCGGGCCAGGCCTGGAACAGCGGGTGGCGGCGCTGCAGGCCGGGGGCTCCCTGACCGCAGCCCTGGTGCTCGACGCCGTGGGCTCCGCCGCGGCCGAGGAGGCCGCGGATCTGCTGTCGGCCCACGTGCTGGCGCGGCTGGGGCTGGCCGACGACGAGCACCCGCCCGCCGGCGCCCCCGGCTGCCGCCTCAGCCCCGGCTATTGGGACTGGAGCCTCGACAGCCAGCCGGCCCTGCTCGATCGTCTCGGGGCCCCGGCCCTGGGCGTGACCCTCAGCGCGGGCATGATGATGACCCCGCGCAAGTCCATCTCCTTCGCCATGTGGCTGGGCGCCGCCCGCCGCCCCGCGGTGGGCCTGAGCGGCTGCCGCGGCTGTGGACTGCGGCGCTGTCGCTACCTGACCCCTCGCTCCCGGAGCACACCATGACCCCTCGCTTGCAGCTGTTCACCGACGCCGAGGTCGAGACCATCATCCAGCAGGCCATCGCCGTGCTCGAGGGGGTGGGGGTGCTCGTGGAGCACGCGGAAGGCCGGGCGCTGCTGCTGGAACACGGCGCGCGGGAGCGGGGCGAGCGGGTGCTGCTGCCCGAGGCCATGGTGCGCCGGGCCCTGGACACGGTGCCGTCGGTGGTGACCCTCTACGACCGCGCCGGTGAGCCGGCGATGGTGCTCGGTGAGGGCCGGACCCACTTCGATCCCGGGTCCGCGGCCCTGCACCTGCTCGACCCGGAGACCATGCGCCGCCGTGACGTGACCACCGCCGACGCCGTGGCCCTGGCCCGGCTGGTGGACGGGCTGCCCTGCTACCACGCCCAGTCCACGGCCATCGCGCCCAGCGACGTGCCCCGGGATGTGACCGACCGCTACCGGCTCTATCTGGCCCTGCGCCATGCCGAGAAGCCCGTGGTGACCGGCACCTTCGTCACGGAAGGCTTCGCCCCCATGCGGGCCATGCTAGCCGCGGTCCGAGGCGGCGCCGAGGCCCTGCGGGCCAAGCCCCTGGCCATCTTCGACTGCTGCCCCAGCCCGCCGCTGATCTGGTCGGCGCTGACCTGCGACGCGCTCTTGGGCTGCGCCCGGGCGGGCATCCCGGCCCAGCTCATCTCCATGCCCCTGGCGGGCGCCACCGCCCCGGTGACCCTGCGGGAGTGCGTGGTGCAGCACTGCGCCGAGTGCCTCTCGGGCATCACCCTGCACCAGCTGGCCGGGCCCTGCTCCCCCATCATCTACGGGGGCTGCCCCTCGAGCTTCGACATGCGCACGGGCACCACCCCCATCGGCGCCATGCAGACCGCCATGATCGACCTGGGCTACGCCCAGGTGGGCAAGCGCCTGGGCCTGCCGGTGCAGGCCTACATGGGCCTGTCCGACGCCAAGGTCCCCGACTACCAGGCGGGCATGGAGTCCGGCATCGGTGCCGTGCTGGCGGCCCTGGCCGGGCTCGACCTGGTCTCAGGGCCCGGCATCCTGGACTTCATCCTCACCCAGAGCATGGAGAAGCTGCTGCTCGACCACGAGGCCTGCGCCCAGGCCCTGCGCCTGCAGGCCGGCATGGCCACCCACGAGACCGACATCCTGGGCCTGTTCGGGGCCCTGGTGGACAAGGGGTCGCTCTTGGCTCATCCGCACACCCGCCAGCACTGGCGGTCGGAGCTGGGGGTCACCAACCCCGTGCTCGACCGCGGCAGCTACGGCGACTGGGAGCTGGGCGGCGCCCAGTGGGCCCACGAGCGGGCGGCGAGGCAGGTGCAGAAGCGGTTGAAGAAGGACCGCGGCGCGGCGATGGAGCCCGAGCTGGCCGCCGAGCTGGACGGGCTGATGCTGGCGGAGCTGGCGGCATTTGGGGTGGAGGAATTGCCGGGGGTGTGAGTGGTAGGCTGTCCTCCTGGAGGACCACCATGACGCGTTCCTTGCTTTCGACCCTGGCGATCCTGGCCACCACCGGCTGCGACAAGGTGGACGACGCCGTGACGATGGTCTGCGACGGCGCGGAGGCGGTGTCGAAGGGTGCGGAGCCCTCGAGCTCGGAGTCCGTGAGCGCTGCGCGCGATCTGCTGTCACCCGCCGAGCCCATGGACTGCCTGGCCGAGCAGCGGGGCGACCAGTACGAGGGGCCCGTGGAGGCCCCTGGGGGCGTCGCGCCGCAGTCCGAGGCCGAGGCCCGCGAGGCCGTGACCCGCTTCTTCCGGCAGAAGCGCATCGACGCTCGATCCATGACCGCCTCGAGCACCATCCTGGCCCTCGAGGAGGCCCAGGAGCGCTACCGGGATGAGCACGACATGTACCGGCTGTTCGATGAGGACACCCCCGCCGACTGGGCGGCGCTGGGGCTCGAGCAGCCCGCGCCCCGCTACCACAGCTACCGGGCCGCGGTTGAAGATCGCCGGCTGCTCATCGAGGCCGTCGGCAACCTGGACACCGACCCCTTCCTCGATCGCTGGCGCGGTGGCCCCGCCAACGGCGGAGGCGCGGCCCAGCTGACCAACGACGCGCTGGACGCGGACCTGTACCCGGGCCTGAAGGGGCAGTAGCGCGCCGGCGGGATTTCGGGGCCACCTCGCGCATAGGGTCCCCTCGAACGTTCCACACGCGCGACAGGGTCGGTGCGAACGTTCCACTTGGGGTCGAGCCGGGAAGCCGACTCGTCGAAAGTGTAGGTTTGTTGGTGGCGTAGGCGCCGGGTTGGGCGCGAACACGCGCGGTGTGGAACGTTCAGCCGGACCCTGTCGCAGGATCGGAACGTTCAGGCCGATCCTCGTTGCTGACCGCGCTGGGCTGGCCACGGAAGCGGGCCGCGGCTAGCCACTGCGAGACCCGCACCACCACCCGAGCTGTGGGCTGTGGGCCCCAACCCGCCCTCACTCCAGCCCCACCACCACCCTGCCAGCCCAGGCCTGCTGCACATCGCCCGTGCGGCAGTAGGCTTCGACCGCCACCGTGGGGTCCTCGGCGAGCTCGAAGCTGCCCAGCTCCGTGCCGTTGGCGGTCACGGTCAGGCTGTCCCCCGCTGTGCCGCTGCCCGGGCCCAGGGTGCCCTCCATCCAGTACAGCTCCAGCTCGGTCACGCCGCTGCTCTCCAGCGTCACCGCCTCACCCTCCCAGCTGGCGTCCAGCACCGCGGGCGGGGGCTCGGGGTACATGTCCTCGGTGTCGCTCACGGCGGGGTCCACGTCGGTGGCGCGCAGCCAATAGGTGCCGGTGTTGCGGGGGCTCTTGATGGCCTTGTGGACCCGGGCCGGCTGCAGCGGGCGCTGTCGCTCCCACAGCCAGTCCACCATCAGATCCCAGTCGCTGTAGAACATGGTGCCGTGGCCCTCGCCCTCGTAGCGCCAGTACTCCACGTCGAAGCCCCAGCCCTCGAGCATCTCCACGGTCTCGTCCACGTCTTCGACCGCGCACAGCTCGTCCTCGGTGCCGTGCACGGCGAGGATGCCGACGTTCTCGAGGTTGCGCCACAGGCTCTCGTCGTAGCCGGCGGTGCCAGCCGAGACGGGCAGGATGGCGGCCCAGCGGTCGGAGGTCTGGATGCCGTGGCTCCACGAGGCGTTGCCCTCGGCGCTGACGCCCCCCACGTAGATGCGGGAGCTGTCGATATGGTAGCTGCGGAGCAGCTCGGCGATCATCGACCCCACCAGATCCAGGTGATCCTGGTAGGCGGCCACCAGGCCGAAGTCCGGGTTGCGGTAGACCTGCTCGTCGTAGCCCTCGTCCCCCAGGGTCGTGTACAGGGTGTTGAAGAAGTTGTCCTGCACCAGGACCAT
>CAYZVO010000080.1:0-5613 GCA_964481655.1 uncultured Enterobacterales bacterium
GCACCCCGACCGGTTTTGAAGACCGGGGCCGGCACCAGCACGACAACGCCCGCCGTGGATGGCGTCTAACGCGGTGTTTCCGGGCGGTCGATGGGTGCAACGCCGATCTTGGTGGTCGAACGCTGGTTTTGGGGCGGTGAATCGCGGATTGTCCAGCTTGACCGCGGGGGATGGCCAAGGTATGCTTCTCTTTGCACCACCGAGGCGTCCATGGCCATTCGCGTCGACAATTCCATCTCGATCCGCAGCGAGTACGGGGTCACGCTGGGGCGCCTGCTCCAGGTCAGCGACAAACAATTGCTGGTCGCGGCGGACACGAAGTTCCGACCCGGATCTCAGCTGGAGTTCCAGCTCGAGCTGCCAGCCTACGGGGCCACGGTGTACGGCCTGGCCCAGGTCACCCGAGTCACCGCCTACAACGACGCCCCCAACCGCTACCTGCTGGCCATCGCGCAGCTCTCCACCAAAGACCGCAACCTCTACCAGCAGTGGCTCTACGAGCTCGCGCAGGTCGGCGGGGCGCCTTCACGCAGCTCCGCTGTGGTCTCATCCATCGTCTCCACCACCGGCGAGCGCCCTCCCCCGCCGTCCAAGCCCGCGCCCGCTGCTCCGGCTGCTCGCAAGGGCCCTGATCTGCAGTGGTCTGCGGCATCGTCGGCCTCTCCGTCCGCCTCGGGCGCCCGCCACAGCGTGGGCCGAGCGGCGGTTCGCGAGGCCCTGCGGGCGCGCTTCTCCGGCCGGGGGCGCACCACCCCGCCCAGCCCGGCGACGCCCGCCGAGCCCAGCAATGAACCGGTCGGCCGCTATGGGATGGATGCCTCCACCTTGAGCCAGGCCCGGGGCGCGGCCAAGCCCGGCACGCCTGAACGCCACAAACGTCCAGCCCGCTCCCCTGCGGCCGAGGCCGAGTTCAGCTCCAAGATTCACAAGGCCCGCGGGCTCCGCAGCCGCACCGCCGGTGGCGGTGACATCACCATCACCCACTCCCCCGAAGCCGAGCAGCAGTTCAGCTCACGCCAGCAGCCGGTGCCGTCCTCTGCGCTCGCGCCCTCGGCCACCTCGAGCAAGGGCCCGGCCCCCAAGCGGGTGGAGATCCACATCGCCCTCGACCGACGCCCGCCCCTGGTGTCGCTGCGCTATCGCGATCTCGCCCGCTACCTCGCCGACTACACCGACTACCTGTCCAAGAACGCCGCCTTCGTGCGCTGGACCGGCACCAAGCCCGGCCACAAGGCCGAGGTCGCCGTCGAGCTCATGCTCCCCAGCAGCGCCCGCATCGCATGCGAAGGCCAGGTGGTCGCCATCATGCCGTCGGGCTTCGGCCTGTCCCTGAAGCTCACCGACGCCGACCGCGAGCAGCTGACCCAGGAAGCGCGGCTGGACCCCTAGCCCGGCACCATGCCAGCGCTGCTGCCCCTCCTGCTGTCCGCCGCGGCCCTCGCCTGGCCCGGTGACGAGGCGTGGGAACCGCTGATGATGCGCGTGGGCAGCTGCGACAAGGACCCCGCCTACGCCTGGGATGCAGTTGGGGACGACGCCGCCGAGCAGCCCCACCTCGACATCGTCGGCGAAGAATGCGGCGAGACCCGGGCCGCGTCCTGGGCCTACGATTCCGACACCGTCTACCTGCGCATGCGCCTGGCGGAGAGCCCCCTCGACGGCGGGCAGCTACGGGACGGCGCCTGGGGCGCGCTGCTCGATCTGGGCAGCTACAGCGGCCGTGACGACGCCGCGCTGATCCTCGACGGCAGCGCCGACGCCTTGCAGCTGTGGTTCAACAGCGATCCCACCACCGGCTGGGACGACACCAGCGAGCTGCTGCTGTGGCAGCTGCACGACCCCCTCGCCGAGGGCGCGTTGCGGGTGGTGGATGCCGGGAGCAGCGTGGGCGGCGGCAGCGACGTGTTCCTCGATCTGTCACTGTCCAACGACCTGCTCATGAACCAGCTGGGCCTGCTGCACGACAGCACCATCGGCCTGTTCGTCGCCACGGGCCTTGGCGGCGAGGCCCGGCTGGACAACGACCTGATGGGCTGCGACGGCTCCGCCGAGGACTGCAGCCCCCTGGTCCACCGCGTCGAGCCGGTGGCCATCACCGACGACATCGACAACGACGGCCTCTCGAACGCCCAGGAAGCCAAGCTCGGCACCATGGAGTTCGACGCCGACAGCGACGACGACGGCCTGCTCGACGGCGAGGAGGTCGCGGCCGGGACCAACCCCCTGCTCTGCGACAGCGACGAAGATGGCCTGATCGACGGCATGGAGGCTGGCGTCGCCACCCAGCACGCCGACACCCAGGAGCCCGGGGGGGGGGGGGCCCCCCCCCCCCCCCGCCCCCCCCCCCCCCCCCCCGCCTCCCCGTACCCCCCCACGTTTCCTGCGGTCGCCGACTGCGTGGGGGAGGGCCTGCTGGACGGCTAATAAGACGCCGACGCCGACGGCGCCGTGGGCGAGTGGGAGCTGGACCCCAACGATCCCCACGACGCCATCGACGCCGACGGTGACGACATCCCCGACGCCCTCGAGGACCGCTGCGGCGGCGATGACAGCGATGACCGGGACGGCGACGGCATCGACGACGACGACGAGGGGCTGGTCCACAGCGACAGCGACGGCGACCCCGACTTCTGCGATCTCGACAGCGACGCCTACGGCTGGCCCGACGCCGACGAGGGCGACGACGACGCCGACGACGACGGCACCCCCGACTTCCAGGACGCCGACTCCGACGACGACGGCATCTCCGACGCGCAAGAGACCGACGCCGACCACGACTGCGACGGCTTGGCCGAGCGCGTCGACCCCTGGCACCAGGACGGCCCCTGCGGCGACCCCGACGGCGACGGCTGGATCAACGGCAAGGAAGCCGAGTGCGGCACCGACCCCCTCGACGCGACCTCCTTCCCCGACGATCTCGACGACTGCTTCGGCACCGACAGCGGCGATCCCGAGCAGCAGGCCCCACCCCCCAGCTTCACCGACGGCCACTTCGGTGGCGGCTGCCACGCTGCGCCAGCGGCCGGGGCGTGGCTGCTGGGGCTCGCGGCGCTGCTGGCGCTGCCCCGTCGCAGACGCGCGGCGCCGTGGGTGCTCCTGTTGGCCGCCGCCGCCACTCCCCGCGCCCTGCAGGCCCAGGACCTGGACATCCAGGGCTTCCTTCCCGCTCCCGATCAGGGCGTCTTCATCGGGCTCGAGGACGCCGTGCACACCCCCGAGGGCCTGGGCGTCGCCGCGGGCTTCGGCTACGCACAGTCCCCCTTTGTCTACCACTACGACGATCCCGACCGCTCCCCCGAGCAGGTCGTCGCGAGCCTGGGCACCATCGACCTGCAGCCCTGGTGGCGCATCGGACCGGCGCGGGTCGGCCTCCACGCCCCCCTGCCCATCGTGGCGAGCGGCAGCGGGGTGGATGGCGCCCACTGGATCGGGGACCTCGCGCTCGATGCCAAGCTGCTGCTGTTGGACCGGATGAAGCACCCGGTCGGGCTGGCCCTGCGGGCCCGCGCCACCGCGCCCACGGGCAACCCCGAGGCCTGGGTCGGGATGGGCACCCCCACCTGGGCCGCGGAGCTCGACCTGGCCGCAGGTGAGCGCGTCGTGGTCGCGGCGAACGCCGGCGTGGTCACGGGCAACGGCACCCTGCTGGACGATCTCGTCATCGGCCCCCGCCTCCGCTGGGGCGCCGGCCTGCGCGCCCCCCTGACCGACCCCCTCACCATGGTCCTCGAGCTGCGCGGGGCCCACATGCTGCAGTCCATGGACGCCGTCGGCGCCCACCCCATGGAGGCCTTGCTGGGGATCCGCTCCCGGCCCGTGGGCCACTGGGTCGGGTCCATCGCCCTGGGCAGCGGTCTGTCCAAGGGCGTCGGCGCCCCCGGTCTGCGCCTGGTCACCGGCCTGGCCTTCGTGCCTCGCGCCCCCGACGCCCCGCCAGGGCTCTTCGTCGACGGCGACCGCGACGGCCTGGTGGACGAGCACGACGCCTGCCCGGACCAGGCCGAGGACTTCGACGGCCGCAGCGACCGCGACGGCTGCCCCGACGCCGGCATGGCCCCGGTCCGGGTCCAGCTGCAGGACGCCCACGGCCAGCCCCTTCCCGGCGGCAGCGTGGCGCTGCTGAGCGGCGACCGACGCGAGGACAGCTGGCGCATCACCGACGGCGAGCTGGTGCGGGCCCTGCCCGCCGGTGTCCAGCGGCTGGAGATCAGCGCCCTGGGCTACCAGGACCTGCGCTTCGAGCTCGAGCTCGCCGAGGGCCGCGCCCACAGCGTGGTGGCCCGCCCCCCGGAGCGCAGCGGCGGCGGCCGGGTGCGCGTTGACGACAACGGCGGCGGCGACCCCGACGGCGACGGGCTGCGGGGCGACCGGGACGCCTGCCCGGATCAGCCCGAGGACCCCAACGAGATCGACGACGAGGACGGCTGCCCCGACGGCTACCTGACCACCACCCGCTTCGCCTTGACAGACGCGGCCGGAGCCGCGCTGCCCACCGCCCAGCTCATGCTGGTCTCCGGGCCCCTGACCGGGGCGTGGACCGCGCCCGATGGCGCGCTGGAGCGCAGCCTGGTGCCCGGCTCCTACCTGCTGGTGGCCCGCGCGGAGGGCTACCTGGCCCTCGAGCACAGCCTCGAGGTCCCCGAGGCCGCAGAGCACAGCGTCGAGCTGACCATGGAGCCCGCCGCGGCCCTGGCCCGGCTGGAGCTCCAGGTCCAGGACGCCAGCGGCGCCCCCATCCCCGCCCGCGCCTGGGCCCAGGGCCCCCTCGAGCTGCTGCGGAGCACCGACGACGACGGCTTCCTGCCCCTGGCCCTGCCCGCTGGCGCCTACCAGCTGCACATCTCGAGCCCCGGCTTCCGGGCCCACCACGGCGGCGTCGAGCTCGAGCCCGACACCACCACCCCCCTGCTGCTGGTCCTCGACCCCCTGCTGGCCGCCGCGGGCGACGACGGCGTGCCGCGCCTGCGGCCCCGCACCATCGCCTTCGAGGGCCGGGAGCTGGGCCCTGATCAGGAGCTGGCCCTGCAGGCCCTGGCCGACAGCCTGCGCGCCCACCCCGAGCTGCTCCTGGTCACCGTCGCTGGCTGGGTCACCCCCCAGGACCACCCGGCGGGCGCGACCGCCCGTTCCCTCGCCCAGGCCACCGCCGCCAGGGACTGGCTGGTCGAGCACGAAGGCATCGACGCCGCGCGCCTGATCGCCGTCGGCCTGGGCGCCCTCGAGCCCGCCGAAGGCGAGGACCGCCCCCCCCGGGGCGTCGAGCTGTCGCCGGCGCTGATCGCCCAGGAGACCGGGGCATCGATGCGGGTGGACAGACCCCTGGGCCTGGGTGCGCATCCTGGTCTATGATGGCGTGAGCACCACCCGCCGCAATGTGTTCACGCGGGGTCTGGGACGTGGTATACCCATGTCAAGACTCCGTCATGAGGCCATCATGCTCCGCACCCTCGTCTCCGCCTCCCTGCTCCTGCTTCCCAGCGTGGTCCTGGCCTGGCCGGCCACGAGTGAGTGGGACCCCCTGACCATCGGGACGGACATCACGGACGACGCCGAAGACCAAGCGTCTTCGGCGGGGGAGAATGCTTGGGACATCGTTGGGAATGCGTCGAATCC
>CAYZVO010000080.1:5713-10163 GCA_964481655.1 uncultured Enterobacterales bacterium
CGACACCGCCGGCCCCAACAACTCCTCCGGCATCGGTGACCTCCCCTCCTGCCTGGCCGACCCCATCTCCGTCGACGGCGACTTCGACGGCTTGACCTGGTTCGAGGAGGTCGATGAGTGGGGCACCGATCCCACCCTCTCCGACTCCGACTTCGACAACCTGGATGATGGCGACGAGGTCGAGCTGCAGGACATCACCGGCTGCCCCGACCCCCTGGACGACGACAGCGACGGCGACGGCCTGCTGGATGGCGACGAGGTCTACACCCACGGGACCGATCCCTGCAACACCGACTCCGACGGCGACGGCCTCGATGACAGCGACGAGCTGGACCTCGGCCTGGATCCCACCGAGCAGGACTCCGACGGCGACGGCATCGACGACTACGACGAAGTCAACTGCGAGCAGGGCAGCGACGGCACCGCCGACGATCGCGACGGCGACGGCATCTCCGACAGCACCGAGTACCAGGAGCACAAGGCCGACGACTGGAACGACTACGACGACGACGGCCACCCCAACTGGTGTGACACCGACTCCGACGACGACGGCCTCGACGACGGCGACGAGTACGGCGAGGATCTCGACTGCGACGAAGAGAACGACTGGCTCGACGACTACGACGACGACGCCTGCCCCCCGGACGACACCGACACCGACGAGCCGGACACCGACACCGACGCCGACGCCGACACGGACACGGACACGGACACCGACACCGACGCGTTCTGCGACTCCGGCGACGTCTACTGCGGCGGCAAGCTCACCGGCGGTGGCTGCAACGCCGCGGCCGGCGGCCTGCTGCTGGTGCCCGCGCTGCTGGGCGTAGTGCTCATCGGCCTGCGGCGCTTCGGTGCTGGCGCCGTGAGCCTGCTGCTGGGCGGGCTGACCCTGCTGCTGCTGGTCCCCTCCGCCGAGGCCCAGGGCCTCGACGCCCAGAGCTTCAGCCCCAGCATCGACGGCGACCGCCTGCTGGTCCTCGACGACCAGGTCCTCTACCCCGAGTCCGAAGCCCGGCCCGGCGGCGGGATCGTGTTCAACTACGCCGCCCGCCCGGTGGTCTACCGCCTGGACGACGGCGGCGAGCTGTCGGTGGTGGACGGCATCGGCACCATCGACGCCCTCGTGTTTTTTCGGCTGGCCGACCGGCTCCGGCTGGGGATGGATCTGCCCATCAACCCGGTGGTGACCGGCGACGGCGTCACAGGCGGCCACCTGCTGGGTGACATCGCCCTGGACACCAAGGTGACCATGCTGGACCGGCGCGACGGCTTCGGGCTGTCGGCCTCGGCCCGCCTGGGCCTGCCCACCGGCTCGAGCGACGCCTGGGTCGGCGCCGGCGGCATCACCGCCAGGGCCCTGCTGGGCGCCTCCACCACGGTGGGCATGGCGAACAACCCCGAGGCCCTGGTGCTGGCGGCCAACGCCGGCATCGCCACGGGCGGCGGCGAGCTGGACGAGGTCTTCGACCTGCACTGGGGCATGCGCATGCCCTTCGGTGTGGGCGCCTCCTTCGCCTTCGCGCCGCCGGTCTGGGCCACCGCCGAGCTGGCCGGCGCCTGGGTCATGAAGAACAGCGAGCAGCCCGGGGCCCTGCCCCTCGAGGCGCTGCTGTCCCTGCGCCTCAAACCCACCGACAACGACCTGCTCATCACCCTGGGCGGCGGCCTGCCCCTGAGCCAGGGCGTGGGCAACCCCGACATCCGCGGCCTGGCCGGCGTGGCCTGGGTGCCCAGCCCCCGCGAGACCACCACCTGGAACCTGGTCGAGACGGCCCCCGAGCCCAGCGTCCAGCCCGTCGCCGCCGTGGAGCCCTTCCCCGTTGACAAGGACGGCGTCGGCGTGACCGCGACCATGATGGTCGACGGCGAGGCCCAGCCGGTCCAGGCCCACGTGGTGGCCCTCGAGCTGTTCGAAGAGGTCGACGCCCGCACGGATCGCACCGTGCGCCCGGCCGTGCGCTCCCGCTGCGACGGCAACGGTCGCGTCTTCCTCGACCTCGAGCCCGGCCGCTACACCGTGCGCGTCACCGCGGCGGGCGCCATGCCGGTGACCCAGACGGTGGTGGTGCGGCCCAAGGGCGTCACCGACCTGCCCGTGGCCCTCGAGGCCAAGGCCGGCCCGGTGGACTTCAACGTCGGCAAGCAGGGCCGAGTGCTGCTCAAGCCCAGCTGGCGCGTCATCCAGTTCGCCGAGGGCGACAGCAGCCTGGGCCTCAAGATGCCGGACCGCCTGGCCGACCTCGGCGCCTTCTGGGGCGCCCACCTGCAGGGCAACTTCGTCGAGATCAAGGGCTACGCCTCCCCGGCGGAGCTCGAGACCAAGAAGCAGCTGCACCTCGCCCGCGCGGGCGCGGTCAAGCAGGCCTTCGAGATCCCGCCCGCCTTCAGCCACTGCGTGGACCTGGACAAGGGCACCCGCAACGAGCCGCAGGATCAGAAGGAGCACTACCAGGTCGAGATCATCATCACCGACAAGGCCTGCCCCGCCCAGGAACGGGCGAGGCCCTGACGACCCCGGGGGGCGCGTGTCTAAGCAACTGGCCGTCCTGCTCCTGCTCCCAGGCTGCGCCTGGATCACTCCCGACGAGCTGGCGGAGGCCCAGGGCACCTGCGACTGCCCCGACGCCGGCCAGCTGTACTACCCGGACGCCGACGGTGACGGCTTCGGCGACGCCGCGTCCCCGACCACCTGCCCCGAGGGCGACGGCTACCTCAGCTCGGGCACGGACTGCGACGACGGCGATCCGGAGGTGCACCCCGACGCCGATGAGCTGTGCAACGAGATCGACGACAACTGCGACGGTGAGATCGACAGCGCAGACGCCGTAGACGCCTGGCGCTGGTACCAGGACGGGGACGGGGACGGCTACGGGGACCCGGAGTCCTGGACGATGGCCTGCACCCAGCCCGAGGGCTACGTCGCCGTCGACGACGCCGAGGACTGCGACGACGGTGACGACTCGATCCACCCCGGCGCCACCGAGATCTGCAGCGACGGCGTGGACAACAACTGCGACGAGGACGCCGGGGACTGCCGCCCCGAGGGGGACCAGAGCTGGACCTTCACGGGCCTGCGCTTCTACGGCGCGAGCTTCGACGACGGCACCGGGCGGGCCTGCGCTGGCGGGGTGGACCTGGTCTCCACCAGCGAGCCAGACCTGGTCATCGGCGCCTCCCGCTGGGAGGGGAACCAGGGCATCGTCGCGGTGTTCGCCGGCCCCTTCGCCATGGACGAGACCGTGGCCGTCGGCGAGGCGGTCACGACCCTGGACGGCATCGACGCCGAGCCCGGCGCCGGGCGCAGCATCGCCCTGCTGGGCGCCCTCAACAGCGCCGGCAGCAGCTGGATCGGCGTGGGCGCGGCGCCCCCGGACACCGGATCCCAGGACGCCGGCGCGGTCTACCTGCTCGAGACCCCGCTGGTCTCCGGGCACGGCGACCTGGTCGATGAGTCCTCCATCGTCCTGGACTTCGCCGATGACGGCGACAACCTGGGCTACGCCCTGGACGGCGGCCTGGACGCCACCGGCGACGGGCTGACGGACCTGATCATCGGCGCCCCCGGCGCGGACAGCCAGGCCGGTGAGGCCCTGTTCTTCAGCGGGCCCATCTCCAGCTACGCCGACCGCGCGTCGGCCCTGGGCGTCATCCAGGGCGACGAAGCCGCGGACCTCAGCGGGTCGTCCGTCGCGCTGGTGCCGGACATGAACGGCGACGGGCTCGCCGAGCTGGCCGTGGGGGAGCCCTGCGGCGGCAGCGCGAACGAGGGCCGGGTGTTGCTCTTCCTCTCCCCCCTCGACGCGTCCTTCGACCGAAGCGCGGCGGATCAGAGCTACGTCGGCGAAGCCATGAACGACCTGCTGGGAACGGTCGCGCCCGCGGGAGACGTGGACGCCGATGGCCGCGGCGACCTGCTCCTGGCCGCACCCTACGGGGCCGAGGACCAGGCCGGCGTGGTCTACCTGGTGCTCGGCGCCACCAACCCCGTGGGCACCGTGGGGGCCGCCGAGGCCACCATCGAGGGCAGCGAGCCTGGGGCGCGCTTCGGGACCGGGATCGCCGGGGTCGAAGACTTCGACGCGGACGGTCACGCCGACCTCGTCATCGGCGCCCCCAAGGCCGACGATCCCGCAGCCGACGCCGGGGTCACCCATCTGTTCTACGGCGCGGTCTCGGGCTCCGTCAGCAGCGCCAGCGCCGATCTCTCGATCGCGGGACCCGCTGGGGAGGCCTGGAGCGGCACCCACCTGTTCCCCGTCGGAGACCTGGACGAGGACGGCTTCGGCGACGTCGCCATCGGCTCACCGGGCAGCAGCCTGGGCTCCGTCGGCGTGCTGTTCGGGGACGGCTGGTAGCCTGCACCCACCCCCTGAAGCACGAGGGGCGGCCCCCCGCGGCGGGGCCCGCCCGGGGGGGGGGGGGGGGGGGGGGTTGTTGACGGGGGCGG
>CAYZVO010000080.1:10173-35355 GCA_964481655.1 uncultured Enterobacterales bacterium
CCACCCCCCCGCTGTTTGCGGCGGGCGGGGGGGTGGTGGGGTCCGGCCCCGGGGCGCTCGGGTGAGCGTTCGTTAGTTGACGGGGCTGTCGTAGACGATCACTTCGCCGAAGTAGAAGTGCGACGCGTCCGCATCATCCATCCCGCTCTCGTGCTCGATGGTGATGTAGATGTTGTTGTCGCTCTCGAGCTCCATGTCGAGCACGGCCGGGTCGTCGTCGCTCCCGCTGGAGGGGTGCGCCGAGACGGTGGTCAGCTCGGAGAAGTTGGCGCCACCGGTGTCTTCCCAGATGGTGATGACAGCGTCCAGCAGCGAGCCGTGCATGGCGGTCTCGACGTAGATGCTGATGTACTTGCCGTCGAGGCCGTCGGTGTCGTCAGCCAGGACCTTGTAGTTGTCGCTCTCGTCGTCGCTGCTGTCCAGGGCGCCCGCGAAGCCACCGTAGAAGTAGCCCGGGGTGTTGGTGGACTCGGACATGGCGACGGTGTTGGCCAGGCCGGTCGGGTGGTTGGACTCGATCTCCCAGGGATCGGTGTTGAAGTACCAGGGACCGGAGAAGATCAGCGGGTAGAAGTAGCCCGCGCCTTCGCCGCCGCCGCCGTTCGCGTCTTCGACGCTCACGTAGTACTTGCCGGCCTCGGTGACCTTCACGGTGCAGCCCGGGTCGTAGTACCACAGGGCGGAGCCGGTGGTGTAGCCGGGGTCGGTGGTCTGGGCGAGGACGTCGCCCATGGGGTTGTAGACGGTCACGATGGGCTCGAGCATGCCCACGTAGTCCTGCCAGAAGGAGATGTGCAGGTAGTTGCCGACCGACTTGTCGTCGACCTCGAAGGCGAACCAGTCCACATCACCGGCGGTTTCGAGCTCGCCGAAGGTCTGCAGGGCGTAGGTCTGGTCGGTGGCGACATCGCCGAACAGCCACCAGAAGTACCAGAGGTCGTCCTCGGAGGACTCGACGGACTCGTCGTAGCTGGCCGCGGCGTCGGCCGCGGAGTCGTTGGCGCCCCACTCGTACTCGGCGAGGTCGAGCTGGGAGAAGTAGACCTCGTAGTCGAAGGTCGAGCCGCCGGAGGCGTCGTAGCCATCGGCCCAGTCGCCCCACTCGAGGATCTCGACGTAGTAGCCGGCGGAGTCGTAGGCCTGGAAGAACATCGAGGAGTCGGTGCCCCAGGACCAGTACGGGAAGTCGTCGTTCTCGCCGAGGAAGTTGCAGTCGGCGTCGTACAGTCGCATGACGGTGTCGGGCTCGCCGTCTTCGTCGTAGATGTAGGAGGCGGTGAAAGCCATGATGGTCTCGCCACCGTCGCCAGCCACGAAGTAGAAGTCGCGGTCGCCGGCTTCGCCGATGCGCTCGGCGATGCCCGCGTTGCCATCGGTGTCGAACTCGACCGCGTAGGCCGAGGCGCAGTCGTCACCCACGTCGGTGTCCGTGTCGCCGTCGGCGTCGGTGTCCGTGTCGGTGTCGGCGTCGGTGTCGGTGTCGGCGTCGCCGTCGGGCGGGTCGGTGGGTTCATCGGTCGGCGGGCAGCCGATGAGGGCCAGGGTACCAGCCGTGAGGAGCAGAATGGTGAAGGCGCGCATGGTTCCTCCTGCGGTGAGCCTTTGGGGATGGGAGATCCGTGAGAATCCAGGGCAATGTAGAGAGTAAACGAGATGGCCGCAAGCACTGGGCGCGTTTACGATGAAGCCCGCGACCGACCTGGGCTCCCGCAGAGCCGACCGGTCGGGATCTCCCCTCCCCCGCTGGCTGCGATCATGACCGGACCCGACCGCCCCGATGGCACCGATCGAGCATGGAACGCGCCGGGGCTGGCGGGCCCGTCCTCGAGCGACCCCGCCTCCCCCGAGGCCGGCTGGGAGGCGCGCTTCGAGGTGACCGCCAAGGTCCCCAGGGAAGCCTGGCCCACCCGCAACGAGCGACGCTACCCGGTGCTGCGCGTGGCCGCGGGCCCCGACCTGCTGGCCTTCGCCCGCCTGGTGCCCGAGCACCCCACCATCGTCGGGCGCGACGAACAGGCCGATCTGCGCCTGCAGGACTCCAGCGTCAGCCGCCGCCACGCGCGCCTGGTCCTGCAGCCCGACGGCTCCGCCATGGTCACCGACCTGGACTCCACCAACGGGGTCCGGCTCGACGAGCGCAAGGTCAGCCGCGGCATCGTGATCGAGGGCGCCCGGCTGGAGCTCGGCACCGTGTCCCTGCGCCTGGACTACATGACCGACGCCGAGATCTCCCACCTGGCCCGGGTGCGGGCGCGGCTGCTCACCGCCGAGAACCGCGATCCCCTCACCGGGCTGCTCACCCGCGCCTTCCTCGAGGACGAGCTGCCGCGCATGGCCGCCACCTGTGCTCAGGCCGACGTGCCCCTGTGCTGCCTGTTCTTCGACCTGGACCACTTCAAGCGCATCAACGACAGCTTCGGCCACGCCGTGGGGGACGAGGTCCTCGAGACCGTGGCGCAGCTGGCGCTGCTGGACTGCCGCGACACCGACGTCTGCCTGCGCTACGGCGGCGAGGAGTTCGTCACCGTCCTGCAGGGCTCATCCATCGACGACGCCATCGCCGCCGCCAAGCGCCTGTGCCGGGCCGTGCGCGGCTACGACTGGGGCCGGGCCCACCCGGGCCTGACGGTCACCGTCTCCTGTGGGGTCGCCCGCCGTCGGGTCAACGAGGATCTCGGCGCCTGGATCGGCCGCGCCGACCGCGCCATGTACACCGCCAAGCGCGCCGGAAGAAACCGCGCCGTGAGGGCGGTGGGAGACTAGGGATCTAGAGCAGCCCCAGCCGATCCTTCATGCTCAGGATCCGGCGGACGCGCTCATCCAGGGAGGGCAGCAGGCTGGGATCGGCCCGCAGCTCGGCCTCGAGGATGCCCAGGTAGTCGATGCCTTCGTCCCAGTCCGGGGGCGCCGTGGTGAGCAGGATGTCGTTGCCCGCCCGGAAGGCCTCGAGGAACAGCTCGGCGGGATCGTCGCCGGTGGCCTGGGCCAGGGTGCCGATGGCCAGGTCGTCGGTGATCGTGGGCCAGCCCTGGGCGTGGGCCATCTCCACGATCTCGGGGCAGAGGATCGCCGGCTTGCTCCCGAAGCTCGAGTAGCCCACGTTGCCCACCATCACGCCGTCCAGGGACGAGCCGGCCTGGCGGAACACGGCCAGCTCGCGCTCGAGGGCGGCGCGCTCCACCTCGCGCACCAGCAGGTGGTAGTCGGTGTTCTGCTCGAGGTCGCCGTAGCCGGGGAAGTGCTTGCCCACCGACAGCACGCCCGCCTTGGCCAGGCCCTGAGCGTAGGCGCTGCCCATGGCCGCGACCCGCTCGGGATCGGCCCCGAAGCTGCGCCCGGACTCGAACATCAGGCCCGAGCCGGCCAGATCGAGCACCGGCGCCAGGCTGACGTTGATGCCCACGGTGCCCATGCCGTCGCCCACGGCCTCACCCCAGGCCTGGGCCTCGGCCATGCTGCCCTGCCCCATCTCGCGGGCCGAGGGGAGCTCTTCGAGGCCGGGGACGAAGCCCAGCTTGTTGAGCTTGCCGCCCTCGACGTCGGCGGCGATGAGCAGGGGCACGGTGGCCCGGGCCTGCAGGTCCGCGATCCGGGCCTTGGCCTTGTCCGGGTCCTTCAGCAGGTTGCCCACCATCACCACGCCGCCCACCCGCACCGGGGCGGTCTTGTCCAGCGGCGGGTAGGACATGACGACCTGGCCGACCTTGTCCCGCAGGCTCATGCCCTGCAGCACCGCCTCGACGCGTTCGGCGGAGACCGGCCTCAGAGCCGGGCTGTCCGCGGACTCGGGCACAGGGGGTTCGTCGACAGCAGCGACCAGCACGAGCGCGCTGGCGAGCACAGCGGGGATCAACAAGGTTCGGTAGCGCATCGAATGACGCATATCCCACCGCCCGGCCAGGGGTTAGGGTTGGAGCGTGCTGCGTCTCCGCCCCCTCGTGCTGAACACCCTGAGCTTCTGGCTCTGGGCCATCGCGCTGATCTCCTTCGGCCTGTTCGCGGCCACGGCGACCCAGCGCTTCCACGCTGATCTGCAGCGCAGCGAGGCCGCGCGCTTCGTGGCGTCCACCCAGCTGGCCATGGAGCTGTGGGAGCGGCAGGTGCTCGACGCCGCCTCCACCTGGCTGGCCGACTTCGCCTCAGCCGAGGACCGAGCTGGCTTCGAACACCGCAGCCGTGAAGACATCCCATGGATGGACTCCTTCTACCTCTGGGACACGTCAGACGGCAGCCTCATCCATCCGCCGCCGCCTCCACCACCTCCGAGCGCCGACGAGCTGGCCTGCGTCCTGGGCGTGGAGCGGGCCGCGCCGGTGCTGCACGCGCCGGCCGAAGCCCTGGCCTACATCAGCTGCCTGCCCGCCCCGCCGCGGGTCGAGGTGCTGATCACCACCCGCGCCGCCACCTTGCTGTCCGAGGCCGAGCTCCCGGTTGCCGCCCTGCGGGCCATGCACGCCGGCCAGCTGTCCGATGACACCACCCTCGAGCTGGGCATCACCCGAGGCATCCCGGCCCCCGACCTCGCCCACTGGCGGCTGCTGCGCATCGACCTGCTCATGACCCTGGGCCAGCTCGACGCCGCCCAGGATCAGGCCCTGGGCCTGGCGACCGAGATCGTGGAGCTGCCCGGCTCCGCCCTGGGGGCGATCCTCGCAGAGGTCACCCCCACCCTCACCACCCAGCTGGCCGAGCTGGCGCCGCCTCCCAGCTGGTCGGAGCTGCTGGTGAAGCTCGAGCGCTGCGAGCGACGGGTGGACGCCTGGCGCGAGGTGCGCGACCGACTGTCGGAGCGCAGCGAGCTCCCGGAAGCCGGGCAGCGCCCTCACCTGCTGCGAGACCCCTTCGGGCGCCCGCCCTACCTGTTGCTCTTCAGGCGCGCGGCGACCCCGGGCCTGGCCGTAGCGGTCCAGGTCGACGAGTCGGTGCTCGCAGAGCGTCTGCTCGGTGTCGTCGAGGAAGGCTCGGGAGCCACGGTGATGGTGCAGGACGGCGCAGGGCGGCGCATCGCCGGGCCCCCCACCGCCGACTGGCGTGAGCGGCAGCTCACCTTCCCCCTGGTCTTCGAGTACCTGCGGGTGAACATCCCGCGGGGTGGTGGGCCCTCCGACGCCGGGCGAGGCCGGCTGCTGCTCATCCAGCTGCTGCCCATCGGCTTGACCGTCCTGATGGGGACCCTGGCGCTGCTGGCCCGCAGCGCCGCCATCCGGCGTCGGCTCGAGCTCGAGACCAGCCGCTCGGAGTTCGTCACCCGGGTGACCCACGAGCTCAAGACCCCCCTGGCCGGCATCCGGGTCATGGCCGAGGTCCTGGAGCTGGGCGCCTACCGCGACGCCGAGGAACACACCGAGCTCGCCCAGCGCATCCTCAAGGAGTCCGAGCGCCTCGCCAAGCGGGTGGACGAGGTGCTGAACATGTCCAGGGCACCCGCGGACTTCCGCTTCGAGCCCACGGACCTGGGCGCCCTCTGCCACGAGGTGGCCGAGCGCTGGCGGGACCTGTTGGACCAGAGCGAGATCGAGCTGGAGCTGGACATCCGCCCCATGCCGACGATCCAGGCCCAGCAGGCCCTGCTGCGGGACGCCCTGGGGGCCCTGCTCGAGAACGCCATCAAGTACCGCGATCCCACCCGGCCCTCGAAGGTCCGCGTCGAGGCCAGGGTCAGCGGCCGACGCTGGATCGTCATCGAGGTGTCGGACAACGGCATCGGCGTGCCGCCGGCCAAGAGGCGCACCATCTTCGAGCCCTTCGCCAGGGTCGAAGGGCCCGGCCGCGGCATGTCGGGAGGCCACGGGCTGGGGCTGTCGTTCGTCGCGAACGCCGCGCGGGTCCACCGAGGTCGCGCCGAGTGCAGAGAGGGCCTCGAGGGGGGAGCCCGGTTCATCCTGCGAATCCGCAGGTAGCGGTACACCAGGCGCCCTTGACCCTTGGGTGAGGCGCGCGAATGTGTGATGATACGTCATCCAGGAGGCTCGCATGGGCAACGCTGCTACGGACAACACCCCCACCATCCTGCTCGTCGAGGACGACAGCACCATCGCCTTGGGCGTGGTCCGGATGTTGGAGATGGAAGGCTACCGCGTCAACCACTTCACCACCGGCGAGGACGGCCTCGCCTCGGTGGCCGACGCCAAGCCCGACCTGGCCGTGTTGGACTGGATGCTCCCTGGCATGGACGGCATCGACGTGCTCCGCACCCTCAAGCGGGACCATCCCTCCATCCCCGTGATCATGCTCACCGCCCGCATCTCCGAGCAGGACCGCGTGCGGGGCCTCGACGCCGGCGCTGACGACTACGTGGTCAAGCCCTTCTCCCTGCGCGAGCTGGCCGCCCGGGTGCGCGCTCGCCTGCGGACCACCCAGCGCATGGCCGAGCGCGACGGCTGGATCGAGTTCGGCAGCGTCCGCATCGACCTGCGGCACCGCATCCTGCAGCGCGGCGACGAAGAGATCCGCCTCACCACCCACGAAGCCGGTGTGCTCGGCTACCTGGTGGCCCGGCCGGGCAAGGACGTGCCCCGGGACGAGCTGCTCGAGAAGGTCTGGGGCTATGTCCCCACCATCGCCACCCGCACGGTCGACAACCAGATCCTCAAGCTCCGCAAGAAGATCGAGGACAACCCCAACAACCCGCGCCACATCCTCACGGTCTACGGCACGGGCTACCGCTTCGAGCCTTAGAAGCTCTCAGCTGTCAGCCACGTGGAGCGCGAAGCGCTACACGTTCAGCTCGCCACCACAGACGGTGATCGCCTGGCCGTTGAGACCCGCCGCTTCGGCGGAGGCCAAGAAGACGATGGTCGCGGCGACTTCGTCCGGGGCCATCAGCCGACCCTGGGGGTTGCGCGCCTCGAACGCCGCGCGGACCTCCTCGGGGGTCTTGTCGAGCTTCTCGGCCATGACCTCGATCTGCTCCTGATCGGCCTCGGTGTCGAGCATACCCGGGCACACCGCGTTGACGGTGATGCCGTGCTCGGCCACTTCCTCCGACAGGGCGCGGGAGAAGCCCACCAGGCCGTGGAGCGCCGCGGAGTAGGCCACCATGAGCTTGTAGCCCTTGAGACCGGCGGAGCCGACGACGTTGATGATGCGGCCCTTTTCCTTGCGGATCATGTAGGGCAGCACCTTGAGGGAGCAGAGGTAGGCCCCGGTCAGGTTGACCTTGAGGATCTCTTCCCAGGTGCGGACGTTGGTGGTGACCAGAGCGCCGATCTTCATCATGTCAGCCGAATTCACCAGCACATCTGCCGGGCCGGCCGCCATGAACGCGGCTTCGACGCTGGCGGGGTCGCCCACGTCGATACGTACGGGTCGAGCGCCGATCTCGTCGGCCAGCGGCTCGATCTCCTTGGTGGTCGCCGCCATGATGGTGACGCGATCTCCGAGGGCCGCGAAGCGACGGGCGGCCGCCGCCCCCACACCGCTCGCACCTCCAGTGATGATCACATGGCGCCTGATCATGCTGCCTCCAGCGCTTTCGCGCATGGCTAGGGGCTGTCACTGCCGCATTCGCGCGGTCGAGGGAGCCTCCAGCCGTTTGACTCCGCATCTCTATTAACGCGCCGTCGCCCAGCATGGCGTACCTTTTCGATCGCGGCCGGCTGGACTATCCTCGGACCACGCCCCCCTCGAGGCCACGCCATGTTCACGATCAGCAAGCTCCTGGTGCCCTTCGACGAGACCGACACCGCCCGCGCGGCGGTGTCCCTCGCCCTGCAGCTCGCCCATGTGCACGACGCCGAGCTGCACATGGTCGCGGTGCTCCCCAGGCTGGACAAGGTCATGAAGAAGCGCTTGACCACCAAGCCCGACGGCTTCGCGGTGGAGCGCGCCATCCGCAACAACGAGGGCGCCCTCGAGGCCGCGGTGCGCACCGAGCTGGACCGCGCCCGGGACGCCGGCCACAGCTGGGCCCACCCGACCCTGCACACCCACGTCAGCGGTGGAAGCTGGAAGATCGCCGTGAAGAACCTGGTCGAGGAGCACGAGATCGACGCGATCGTGGTCGGGACCCACGGCCGCCAGGGCCTGCTGGAGACCTTCTGGGGCACCGACACAGAGGAGTGGGTCCGCCGCTCACCCTGCTCGGTGCTGGTGGTCAAGCCCCAGGGCTACCCCTACCTACGAGACTGACGCGGGGGCCTTGCCGACGCAGTCGATCTTGCGGGGGACACCGTCGCGCACGGCCACCAGGCAGGTGGCGCCGAGGCCGGTGACCACGGAGATGACGGGCTCGTCACCGCCACAGAGGATGCGGATCTCGTCGGGCTCCTCGAGCTCACCGGGCAGGATCGGGAAGGACCGACCGCCGGGGAGCAGCGCCCCCTGCAGGGTGGCGGGCTCGTCCGGATCTTCGCCTTCCTGGGTCCACACCACCAACACGCGGTCGCCCACGCCGATGCAGTCGAGGTTGGCCACGACCTGATCCCGGGCCAGGGTGCCCTGCTGGGCAGGCCGGCCACGCTGCATCAGGGCCCAGCGCAGGCCCATCCCCACCCTGGGGGTCCAGGTGAGGAACAGCTCGCCTTCGCAGCGGGCGGAGGCCGCCGCGCGCCCGGGGAAGCCGTCGGGGACGCTGGACGCGCCGCCGAGCCCGTCGATCTCGACCGGGTAGACCACGCCGCCCTTGCAGAGCACCGCCGGCTCGAGGTTACCCACGAAGCCACGGGCCGTGGCGAGGACCTTGCGCATCAACGGCGTGAAGCCGCCCTCGTCCAGGCGGTGCAGCTGGAAGCTGGGCCCCCGCCGCCCGAGGGCGCCCATCAGGCGAGCGCCGTTGCCCTCGAAGAACACGGGGCGCACCACGGGGTTGACCTCGCAGGCCACCGAGCGCGTCGCGCCCACGTCGCCCTGAGGGCTGATCTCGGTGATGCGGCACACAAGTCCGCCCGGGCGACGCACGAAGAGCACGGCCTCGAAACCCACCGCGGCCGGCAGCAGCGCCCGGGCCACCACGAGGTCGGCGGGCTCGGTGAGGGCCGGAGCCCGGCCATCCCACTCGCCATCGAGGGGGACCGTCACCACGCGGAGCTTGGAGCGCCCGGGGGCGTCGTGGTTGTCCCACAGCAGGCCCGCCACACCGGAGGACACACAGCCGTCGAGATCCTCGAGCTGCAGGCCGGCTTCGGGGAGCGCGTCCTCGGCCGGGGGCTCGCCCAGGGTGGCGGCGTCGAGCAGGGCGCCGGCCAGCTCGGCCTGACCCACCTCGGCGCCGTCGAGGCGCACCTCGCGCAGCAGGGCGCCCTCGAGCTTGGCGCCGGTGAGCTTGGCGCCCCCCAGATCGGCCCGGGTGAGGTTGGCGCCCGACAGGTCGGCGTTCTCGAGGTTGGCGTTGGTGAGGTCGGCCCCCACCAGGGAGGCGCGCTGGAGCACGACGCCGTCGGCGATGATGTTGCTCAGGCGGGCCTCGCGCAGATCGACCTCGGAGAGGTTCGCGCCGGTGAGGTCGGCCTTGTCGAGCTTGGCCTTGGCCATGCGCGCGCCGGTGAGGTCGGCGCCGACCAGCCGCGCGCCGCCCAGGTGGGCCTCGAGCAGCTCCACGCCGGGCAGCTTGGCGCCTTCGAGGTCGGCGTTGCGCAGCCGCGCGTTGCTGAGATCCAGGTGCTCCGCCACGATGCCGGGCAGCTCCGCGTCGCTGAGATCGGCCCGGGGGAGCTCGGCCTCGTCCAGGCGGGCCTCGCCCAGGTAGGCGCCGCGCCAGCGGGAGCCGTGGGCGATGACCTGCCGCAGGTCCGCGCCGGTGAGGTCCGCGCCGTCGAGGCGGGCCTGCACCAGGACGGCCTCGAGCAGCACGGTCCCGGACAGATCGGCGTTCTCGAGATCGGCCTTGGTGAGGTCGACCCCCTGCAGAGCCCTGTCGCTCAGATCGGCCGCCGCGAGATCGGGGGAGGCGTGCCGTCCGCGCGATGCGTTGAAGCCTTTCACGTCGTCGGCAAGCAGAAGCTCGAGGAGACCCATGGACCACTCCCTGGAGGTAGCCAGGGCGACTATCCGACCTGGGGCGCGGTGCAACGTTCGCTGTCCAGTGGCTGAACAATGCGCTAGGCTATGAGCCCCACAGGAGGAGACCCATGACCCGCGCACTTCCCTATCTGCTCGCCTGTTCCCTGATCCTCAGCGCCTGCGGTGAGGACGACCCCAAGGACGACACCGGCGACACCACGCCCGGTGAGACCGGTGACACCGACACCGTGATCGAGCCGCCCTCGGACTACGAGGCCGGGGGGTACCGGGTCACGGCCATGGAGCTGCTCGACACCGATCAGGGCTTCGATCTCGACGAAGATGGCGAGATCAACAACAAGCTGCCCCAGGTCCTCACCCTGCTGGACCTGGCCGTCGAGGACGACATGTCCCGCGATGGCCTCAACACCACCATCGCCGACGCCCTGAGCAACGGCGACCTGGTCCAGCTCATCGACGCCAGCTACGCCGAGCTGGTCCTCGACTACGACCTGCTGCTGGGCGACGTGGACGACCACGGCACCCTGACCCTGGACCAGGAGCAGTCCTACGACGGCGACGGCACCCCCTACTCCCGCTTCCAGGGTGTGTTCCTGGACCAGACGATGATCGAGCTGGGCCCGAACGACGTGCAGATCCCCGTGGCGTTCTACCCCGACGAGCCGGCCATCATGATCCCGGTCTGGCAGAGCGTCGCGACCGGCGAGCTGTCCGCCGAGGGCACCACCTGCACCATCGGCGGGGCCATCCCCGTCGATCTGCTGATGGTCCAGGTGGTCGAGCCCCTGATCCCCGAAGACGGCTACGGCGACCAGACCAAGGAAGAGCTGCTCGAGGACATCGAGCAGCTGCTGTCCAGCGACAGCGTCGCCGACATCGAGCTCGAGGGTGGCCTGCCGGGCATCTCGGCGGCCCTGAGCTTCGTGGCCGAGCCAGCCAGCTGGTAGGCTCGCCCGTCAGCTCCCCTGGAGCACACCGCTGAACAGCCACAGGGCGTTGTGACAGGCATGGGCCAGCACGCAGGGCCACAGCCGACCGCTGTGCTCCCGCAGCCAGCCCAGCGCGAGCCCCGCCACCGCCGCGACCACCAGGTGCACCGGGTTGAGGTGGAACAGCGCGAAGGCGATGGCCTGTGCGGCGATGGCGGCCTTGGTGCCGAACTCGGCGCGGAGCCCGGCGTAGAGGGTGCCGCGGAAGAGCAGCTCCTCGCCGATGGGCGCCAACAGCAGCGCCACCAACGCCAACACCCCCAGCCACAGCGCCCCCAGCGCCGCCGGTTCGGGCATCAACGGCGCGGTGACGGGCAGCCGGTGCGCCGCGATCCACAGCGCGATCCCGGAGAAGGCGCCGGTGCCCAGCCCGAGCCCGATGGCCAGGGGGGCGAGGCTCTGGACCCGGGGCCGCAGGGTCAGGCCGTGGCCGGCCCAGGCGGCCAGCGCCGCCCACAGGACCGAGCGCATGGCCAGCGCCAGGACGGGCGCAGCCTGCTCCCGGGCGGCGAAGGGCTCGGCGAGGACCCGGGCGAGGCCCAGGGCGAGCAGCGCGGTGAGCACCGTGGCGAACAGCAGCGGACCGGGCTCACGGAGGCGGGTGCGGAGGGACATGGGGGCCCTTTATGCCGACCCGCGCAACCGCGGGGTCAGTCGAGGCGACAGTCCGTGAAGTCCAGCACAAGCTCCCGGGCATCAGCGCTGCTCAGATACTCCACGCCCCCGTGATCGGCGTAGTGCACCAGCCGCCAGCCCACCGTGCCGCTGTAGCAGTCGAGGAAGCGGTAGCCGCGGTAGCTGGAGACCGGGCGGGTGTAGCGCGGCCAGGCGCTCTCCCCCTCGAAGCAGGTGCTCGTCCCCTCGAGGGCGTCCCCCTCGCTGAAGCCTCCGGAGCCGTCGCTGTCGGCGTAGGCCAGGGGGAGGTGCATGGTGTAGCGCCAGTCGGGATCGGACCCGACGTCGTCTTCGGCTGGGGGAGCGGCGACGATGCTGGCCGCGAAGGCGTCGGCCTCGAGCGCGAGGTCGAAGGCCGGCTCCACCGCGCGCTCCCCCACATGGGGGTAGGGCAGCGCCGCGAAGCGCAGGGGGTCCTCGGGGAGCCCCACGACGCTCCCCGCCAGGCTCAGCTGGGCCTCGAGGCCCCGGAGGGTCAGGGTGATGGGCTCGCTCGGCTCGTGGTAGACGGGGTAGCCGTCGTCCATCATCCACTCGAGGGGCCAGCTCGAGTCCAGCGCGCAGCGGTTGGGGGCGTACTGCCCGGCGATGCCCAGGTCCACCACCCGCCAGGCGTTCACCGGCGCCTGAGGGCCGGTGTCGTCGAGCTCGAGGTCGAGGGCGTACCACATCGCCCAGCGGTCCATGGCCACGCCGATGAGCGGCTCGCCCTCCTGGTAGGCGCCGTCTCCGTCGTCGACGAAGGCGGCGACCATGTACAGGGAGCCGGACACGGGCAGGTAGAGGTTCCCCAGGGCGTCGAGGTGCGCGACCGGCGCCTCCGCGGGCAGCGCGAGCTCCACCGGCTCACCGCTGGTCACCGCGCTGGCGAGGGTCTCCCCGATGGCGGGCCCGTCGCCGAAGGAGACGTGGACCACGGCCACGGTGAGCTCCGCGCCCAGGTCGGTGTCCTCGGGGATCGCGAGCTCCACCCTGAGCACCACGGGAACCGGCGGGGCGCTGTCGTGGGTGTCGGCGGTCTCGCCGCTCTCGGCGGGAGGAGCGCTCTCGGGGGCGGGCCCGCAGTGGCAGGCCAGCGCCAGCAACAGGGCGGGGCTCACAGGCCGCCTCCCCGGAGGGCGTCCCGCACCGCCGCGGACAGCTCGGCCAGCCGGTAGGGCTTGCCCACCACGCCGCAGAACCCGAAGCGGCCCGGATCCGCCATGACGGGGTCGTCGGAGAAGCCGCTGGAGACGATCCCCCTGGCGTCGGGATCCAGGGAGCGGATGGCCGCCATGGCCTCGACACCACCCATGCCCCCCGGCACGGTCAGATCCATGACCACCACCTGGTAGGGGTCGTGCCCCTCCATGGCCCGCTGGTAGGCCTGCACCGCTTGCTCTCCGTCGCTGGACAGGTCCACCTCGTAGCCCATGGTCGTCAGCATGGCCTGCAGCACCTCGCGCACGATCTCCTCGTCGTCCATCACCAGGACGCGGCCGGTGCCGGCGGTGGGCGGCCGCTCCGGCTCACCCTGCACCGGGACCGCGCCCGGCATGGCCGGCAGCAGCCAGAGGAACCAGGCCCCCGCGCCGGCGTGGGCCTCGAGCCCGAGCCAACCACCGTGCTGCTGCGCGATGGAGTAGGCCGTGGCCAGGCCCAGCCCGCTGCCCTGATCCTTGGTGGTGAAGAAGGGCTCGAAGATGCTCTCGGCCACATGGGGCGGGATGCCGGGGCCCTGATCCCGGACCCGCACCGCCAGGTAGCGACCGGCGGGCAGGCCGCTGTGGTGCCCATCCTCGAGCTCGAGGTTCTCGACGCGCAGGGCGATGATGCCGCCATCGGGCATGGCCTGGGAGGCGTTGATCAGCAGGTTGTGCAGCACCTGGCTGACCTGACCGGCGTCGGCCTCCACCGGCCACAGCCCGGGGGTCACGTGCACCCGCGAGGCCACCGTGCCGCCGACCAGGGCCAGCTCGACGGCGTCCCGGAGCAGGGGCTCGAAGGCCAGCACCCGCCGCACCGGCACGCCCCCCTTGGAGAAGGTGAGCAGCTGCTTGGTGAGGCCCTGGGCCCGCAGGGTGGCCACCTCGGCCCGCTCGAGGTGGTGCTGGACGCCGTGCTCGTCATCCAGCTGGGCCCGCCCGATGGACAGGTGCCCCAGCACCCCGGTGAGGATGTTGTTGAAGTCGTGGGCGATCCCCCCCGCGAGCACGCCGACGGACTCGAGCTTCTCGGCCCGGATCAGCTCCTGCTCCATGCGGTGCTGGGCGGTGACGTCCCGCAGGGCCACCACCACCCCCTGGCGCCGGAGCTGGTGGTCCAGGATGGGCGCCGCCACCAGGGACACCAGCGGGCCCAGGGGCCGGTCGAGGCGGGCGGCGTGGACGACCAGGCGCTCGGCGTCGCTGCCGAGCAGGCGGTCGAGCAGCACGGGCAGGGGCCGCCCGTCGGAGGCGTCGACCAGGGGCAGCAGCGCGTCGAGGCGGGTGCCCCGGGCCTCCACGAGGCTGGAGTCGAGCAGGGTCTCGGCCACGCGGTTCATCAGCTCCACGCGCCCTTCGCTGTCGGTGGTGACCACGGCGTCGCCGATGGAGCGCAGGGTGACCAGCAGGCGCTCCCGCTCCTGGGCCAGGGCGGCCTCGGCCCGGCGGCGCTCCGCGAGCTGGTCCACCAGCTCCCGGGTGCGCTCCTGGACCCGACGCTGCAGCAGCCAGGCCCACAGCAGGGCCAGGAGCACCGCGAGGGCTGCGGGCACGGCGATCCAGGCGACGATCTCGAGGGTCCGCTGCCACGACCAGCCCGCGGGCTCGAGCACACCGAGCCAGCGGGTCTGCAGCTCCTGGTAGCGGCCGGTGGTCTCCACGACGGCCAGGCCCTCGTTCAGGGCGGTGAGCAGCTGGGTGTCGCCCTCGTGCACCGCGAAGCAGTACTCCTCGGGCGCCAGCGGCTTGCCCACGACCTCGACGCCGTCGAGCTCCAGCTCCGCGGCCAAGTACAGGCCCTGGTGGTGGAACAGCAGCGCCGCGTCGTGCTCCCCCCGGGCCAGGGAGCGCAGGGCCTGCTCGGGGCCGCGGACCGGGACGAGGCCCGCGCTGATGCCAAGCTGCTGCGCCATGTCCTCCATGAGCGCCCCGGCCTGGACCAGGACCGAGCGCCCCTTCAGGTCGTGGACCCCGGCGATGCGGTCTTCGCCCTCGCGCACGAAGACGGCGTAGTGGGCCACCGCGTAGGGGTTCGAGAAGTCGAGCCGCTCGTCCCGGGCCACCGAGTAGTGCATCCCCACGACGGCATCGAGCTCCCCGGCCTCGAAGCGCTCCCGCACCTCGCTCCAGGGGCCCAGCTCCAGCTGGACCTGCAGGTCCATCACCTCGGCCACCGCGAGGAAGAGCTCCACATCGAAGCCGGTGGGCTCACCATCGGGCCCGAGGAACTCGTAGGGCGGGAAGTCCGCGTCTCCGCCGACGATCAGCCGCCGGGACGCCAAGGGCACGTCGCTGGAGACCGGGTGCGCGTACACCGGGGCCAGCAGCGCCATGGCGACGAGCAGCAGCGCCCACCCCAGCACCCCCCGCCAGCTCATCGTGACTCGACCCGCTCGGCGTTCACGGCCTCGAGGAAGGGGACCAGCAGCTCCGGGTAGTCGGTCTGGATGATCTGGGCGCCGTCGTCGACCATCCCCTGCCAGCTGTCCTCGATGCTGCCGTTGCCCGCGGCCACCGCCTCGAAGCCCAGCCCGTGGGTGAACAGCCGCACCTCGGCCTCGGCAAAGACCGAGGCGGCCTCGGCGATGTCCAGGAAGTCGGCCTCGGCCAGCTCGGGCTCGGCGTGGGCGTAGTCCGCCAGCTCGTCCGAGCTGTCGAGGTTGGGCATGATGGCGATGTCGGGATCGGCGGCCCGGTAGGCGTCGGCCTTCTCCACACTCTTGGTCAGCAGGAAGACCCGATCCACCATGCCCGCGGCCTGGATGTCGGCGGCCAGGGCCTCGGCGGCGGCGTCCTTGACGTCCACGTCCACCACCAGCCGCCCGTCGATGTGCTCGAGGGCCTCCACGAAGCTCGGCACCGCCTGATCCGGCCAGGCCGCGAACTCCGAGGGCACGCTGAGCTGCTGCACCTCGGCCCAGCTCATGGCGCCGATGTCGCCCGTGCCGTCGGTGGTGCGGTCCACGGTGCCGTCGTGCATCAGGACCAGCACGCCGTCGCTGGTGGTGCGCACGTCCAGCTCCACCGCGTGGGACCCCAGCTCCAGGGCCGCGTCGATGGCGGCGAGGGTGTTCTCCGGGGCGTGGCGGGCGGCGCCCCGGTGGGCCACCGAGAGCACATAGGGGCAGCCGGGGTCGAAGAAGCAGCCCGAGAGGTCCTCGGGCACAGAGGCTGACGGTGTCCCCGTCTCCCCTGCCCCGGTGTCCGGCTCCGGGGGACAGCCGCAGAGCAGGCTCGCGGCGAAGACCAGCGCGGCGGCTCGGGGGATGGAGGGCTCTGGCAGGGGCATCGCGCCGAGGGTACCATGGCCGCATGCGAACCCCCATCACGATCCTCACCCTCGGCGCCCTGGCCGCCGGCTGCAAGGCGCCCCCCGAGGCCCCCGAGGACCTCTACGAGCTGGCCGCCTACCTCTTCGAGCACAGCTGGGACGAGGACCAGGAGGCACTGATCGTCGGCCTCGAGCAGCTGACGACCTGGGTGGAGGCCAACCAGGAGGCCGCCCTCGAGGGCTACGAGATCGGCGCCCTGACCGAGGAGACCATCGACGCGGTCGATGAGCAGGACCGCAGCACCGAGGGCATGGTCGGCCTGTCCCTGAGCCGCCTGTCCCATCACCCCATCGAAGACTCGACCTGGGCGCTGGTGAGCGTGGACCAGAGCGAGATCTTCCCGGACACCTTCGCCGAGTACGAGCGCGAGTACCTGTCGGGCCCCGACTGCTTCGTGGATCGCAGCTGCGACCGGATGGAGGCCCTCGAGGATCTGCACAGCACCTTCCCCCTGGGGCTCGAGACCTGGAGCACCGCCCACAACCAATACGTCTGGGCCGAGCTCGAGGCCGGCTGGGCCATGGTGCACCGCAACTGGCAGGTCGAGCCCCCCGAGACCAGCTCGGACCTGATGAGCGTCGACGAGCAGGCCTACATCAACCTCTTCGTGCCGGGCAGCGATGGCGCCTGGCGCCTGCAGGCCCAGTGGACCGTCTACTCCGACGACAACAACACCCCCGAAGACCTCGCCAAGACCCTGGTGCTGGGCTTCTTCGAGGACTGCCACGACGATCTCGAGGCCTGGCTGGACGCCAACGACGCGCCCTGAGCGCTACAGGCTCCCCAGCATCGCCAGGTCGCCGCAGCGCGTGTCGATCCAGACCCGCGCGTCATCCTGGTAGTAGCCGATGGTGCGGGCGTCGGTCTCCTTGCGGGGATCCGCCTCGACATAGGGCTGGATGAGCGCCGCCGCGGTGTCCAGCTGCTCCCGCAGATCCGAGCCCTCCACCGCGGCACAGAGCTCGTCGAGCCGCTCGTGGAAGCGGGCGTGGCAGCTGGGATCGGCCTTGCAGCCATAGGACAGCAGGCCGCTGGGGCTGGTGATGGGGGTGTGGTGGTAGAAGGCCCAGTCCGGGTCCCAGGGCAGCAGCTCCGCCAGCCCGTCCTCCGGGTCGAAGTAGACCCGGTAGTTGTTCTGGTTGAAGGAGTAGCTGTCGTAGTGGCCGGTCCAGACGTCGGCGACCCACATGCGGATGTGGGCGTCCACGTCGATCACGCCGGCCATCTCTTCGTCGAAGTCGGGGCTGGCGAGCACCTGGTTCAGGGCGTTGGTGACCCGGTGCACGTCGGCGTGGCCCACGTCCTCACCCTCGTCCAACACCATCGAGTCCTGCAGCGAGGTGGTGAAGTCCAGCTTGGTGTAGCTCGAGCCGCCGTGCCAGACGTAGTCGCCGTCGTAGAGGTTCCCGCCGCCGTCGGCCCAGCGCATGTCGAGGAAGACGTCGTCGTAGGCCTCGACCATGGTGTACAGCCCGAAGTCGTGTCCGTTGACCGTGACCCAGGCGTAGCCCACCCGCGGGGCCGGGACGCCGGCCAGGGCGTAGGCTGCATAGGCCAGCCGCTCGTGCACCTGGCTGTTGTCCTGGACCATGCTGTTGAGGTTGAGCTTCTCGAGCCCGAAGAACTCCTGCTCGAGGTCGAAGCGGTTGAAGTCGAGCTTGAAGGCCGACTTGTAGTCCAGGGTGCGGTAGGAGCCGATGCGCCCCTTGATGCGCACGCCGACCTCAGCCAGCGGCTGGTCGTCGATGCGGACCGCGGCGGAGACGTACTCGAAGGGATCGACCCCCAGCGCCCGCCAGCCCTCGTCCCCCAGCTCGATCTCGATCTGGTGGACCGTGTCGAGCTGGAACAGCCAGTCGCTCTGCTCGAGCAGGTCGAGGTCGGGGATGTCCTCGGTGTCGTGGGCAGTGTCGTCGGGCTCAGGGGCGGTGTCGGCGGTGTCCTCGTGCTCGGGAGGCTGCGTGTCCCGCGGAGCCGGGTCCCCGGCCACCCCGGGGGGAGAGCAGGCGCAGAGGGCCAGAGCCAGCGAGAGCGCGCGCGTCATCCGCGCATCGTACCACCGCTCACCACGCGATGGTGTGCTCCGTGCGCTCACCATCCCCGACGCTGACATAGCGGTTTTCACCCTCCTGCCAGGTGACACTCCCGTCGGCGTGGCGGATCACCAGCTTGACCTCGAGAACGGTATGAGCCGGCTGCTCGAGCGCGAGCACCACCACGTCCCCGTCCAGCTGGAACACCCCGGCCGGCTCGGCCGGATTCCAGTTGCCCAACCCGCGGCCCGATCCGGTGAGGATCAGCTCATCGCCGACCTCGAGCTCGAGGCCTTCGGCGACGACCCGCAGGGCCACAGGCATGACGGCTGGCAGCTCGAAGTCCGAGTCCAGCGCCGTGGCCACAACGAGCGCACCAGGGGGAACCTCGACCACACGCGCGGCGGCGTCGGGCCCGGCCTCGAAGACCTGGACCTCATCTCCGACCACCAACACCTCACCGAAGTTCGGCCCGAGCTTCAACCGCGCGGAGCTCCCCGGCTCCTGGATGGTGATGATGGCCACCTCGTCGTCCGCGACCCGCTTGTAGCCGGCGGTCCTGTTCCCACTGAATGGCGCGTGGGTCACCCCCTCCAACAGCGACGGATGCCGCCGCCGGAACTCGAGCAGGGTGCGGATGTCGTCCGCCAGGGGATGCCCGGCGTCGAAGTCCATGGACGCCCGGTTCTCGGGCTCGCCGTCGCCCTCGAAGCCCGCCTCGAGGCCCCAGGTGATGGCCGGGATGCCCCGGGTGGTCAGCTGGAAGGCCAGGGCCTTGCGGACTCGGGAAAGATCCCCGTGGCAGCGGGACATGATCCGCGGCAGATCGTGGTTGTCCAGGAAGGTGACCAGCCGCTGGGCGTCGGGGTAGGCCGAGTCGCCGCTCAACATCGCGGCCAGGCGCCCGGGGTGCCGGTCGTCACAGAACACATCGAGCATGGCGTAGTGCAGGGGGAAGTCGAACATCGAGTCGAAGCCGCCGGCCTCGAAGGTCTCGGCGAGGGCCACGGGATCCCCATCAAAGTCCTCACCCAGCAGGAAGAAGCCCTCGCCGGCCTGGCGCTCGAGGTCCGCGCTGATGCCCGCCAGGAACTCGTTCGGCATGTGCCGCACGGCATCGACCCGGAAGCCGTCGGGCCGTGCAGCGCGCACCCAGTCCAGCGAGGTGTCCCGCAGGTAGGTGTAGACCTCGGGGTCCTCCTGGGCGAAGTCGGGCAGGCCGTGGACCTCGTGGTTGACCAGCTCGAAGGGATCGTCCCAGTCCTCGATGCCCCCGTGCTGGTGGAACCAGTCGGGGCGCTCGTCCTTCAACGGCGCGTCGAAGCTGACGTGGTTCCAGACCACATCCAGCAGCAGGCGCATGTCCCGGGCGTGCAGCTGATCCGACAGCTCCCGCAGCAGGGCTTCATCGCCGAAGCGGGGCTCGACGGCGGTGGGATCCTGGACCCAGTAGCCGTGGAAGGCCCCCCACTCGAAGAACTTCTCGGTCCGCATCTGGAACACGGGCGACAGCCAGACGGTGCCCACCCCGAGCTCCTGCAGGTAGTCCAGCTGGTCGATGACCCCCTGCAGATCCCCGCCGTGGAAGGCGGTTGGATCCGAGGGGTCGATGGCGCCGTCGTTGGCGGTGTCACCGTTGGAGAAACGATCCACCATCACGAAGTAGATCACGTCGTCCGCCGGCGGCGGCGCGGGCTGCCAGCCGGGTGCCGCGTCCTCGACGACCGGCTCCGGAGGAGCCTCCTTGGGGCACCCCACAAGCAGCAACGCGGCCGCCACGACAGCCCATCGGCGCCACGACGACCACGCTGACAGCTGACAGCTGACAGCTGACAGCTCCATCACAACCCGCCGAGGTACGCATCCAGCAGCGCCCCGAGCCGCCGCTCGAGCAGGGGCACGGACGCCTCGAGGGCCGCGGCCTCCTTCTCGTGGTAGTGCTCGAGGAACACGGGCACCGAGAACTGGGCCGAGAACGCCTGGCTGAGGTCATCGGCCGGGCTGATGGTGGCGTTGACGTCCACCGTCCAGCGGTAGCGGCCGTTCATCTGCGAGTAGTAGGCCACCGTGGTCTCCACCAGCAGCAGCAGCTCGGCCGAGCCGGCCTGGCCCGCCACGTGCTCGAGCCGGTGCTGGCTGGTGCGCTTGGTGACGAACTCGGTGGTGTAGGCCGCAGGCGAGATGGCCGAGGGCTGCAGGTTGCGCTCGGTGCACAGCTCCACGATGCCTTCGGCCAGGCTGTCGGGCACGGCGACAACCTCGGTGCTGTCGAGCACAGCCAGGGCGGAGGCCACAGCCACGGTGGTGGACTGAGGGGCCTGCACGGGCTGGTGCTTCGAGAGGCAGCCGGACAGCAACAGGAACAGCGGGATCAGCAGAGTGATGAGGCGAGACATCAGAACCAGACCTCCGTCTCGAGGGCGACCAGGTGGTGCCAGTGGACATCTTCTTCGGGCAGCTCGAAGTCGGAGTACTGATCGAGGGTCTGCACGAAGGCGTTGCCGAAGGCGGCGTGCTGGTTGGAGTACTGCACGCCGTAGAGCAGGCGCAGGGAGGGGCGGGTGTAGATGCCCGGCCCCAGGGGGTTGAGGACCACGCCGACCTTGCCCTGCCAGGTGGTGCGGGTGTCGGTGTCGCCGTACTCGAGGCCGCGGGAGTCCGACACGCCGTCGGTGTTGGCGAAGATGGAGTCCCAGTGCTCGCGGTAGGCGTTGCCGTTCTCGGAGATCTCCTGGGCGATGGAGGACTCACCGAGGAAGTGGACCGTGGGGGTGGCGAAGGCCTGCAGGCGCAGCACGGTCGAGTAGAAGGTGCGGTCGTAGTCGGTGGGCACGATGCTGTTGTCGTCGTCCCAGTACTTGCCGTACAGCACGCCCCAGACCGCCTCGAGCCGGTTGGGCCAGAGGGTCAGCTGCATCTCGTTGCCGACGTTGATCTGGTAGCGCTGATCCGTGAAGTCGTGGACCCAGACGTCGATGTCGCGCCCATCGTAGCTCTCGGTGGTGTAGCCCTGGGGGTGCAGCAGCTGGTAGTTGGCGAACAGGTTGTTCCAGCGCAGGGGGCCCAGCCCGCCGAAGCCGATGTAGCCGATGGCCTTCCAGCTGGAGGCGTCGCGGCCGACGGGATCGGGGAAGTAGTCCAGCAGATCGGGGTTCTCCTCGACCCAGCTCTCGACCACCTCGCCCCGGATCCAGTCCTCGTACAGCACGCCCGGGGTGTGGTAGGCCGCGTTGGTGTTGCCCGTCACATACGGCTCGTGGCGGTACTCACCGCCCAGGCCCAGCTCGAGGTGGTTGCCCAGCGAGAAGCGCGCGGAGCCGCCCGGGGTGATGATGGTGTTGTAGTCGTGGCCCTTGATGCCGTAGCCGGAGTCGCCCACGCCCACGAGCAGGTCGAGCCAGTCGGTCTGGTAGTTGGCCGACACGCCGATGGTCTCGTAGAACAGCCGGGTGGGCCACATGTCGTACAGGCCGAGCTGGCCGAACCAGGTGTCGAGGGTGCCGAAGCGCCAGGTGACCCGATCGAGGGCCACGTTGCCGGCCTTGACGTAGACCTGGGACATCCGGAGGTTGTCCAGGGTGCCGTTGCCGGTGTCGGCGTTCATGATGGAGCCGCCCTCGACCTTGGCGTGCAGGCTGGTCCAGACGGCGCGGGTGGCGGGGTCACGCTCGAGGATGTCCCACTTCATCTCGACGGCCGCGTAGGGGCCCTCGTTGAGCAGGCGGCCGTAGAGGTTCCAGTAGCCGAGCTTGCCGTCGCCGCCTTGCAGGTCCGGGCGCGCGGCGATGCGGAAGTAGCCACCGACGTCGGCGTCGCCGGCGACGGCCACGGACGGGAGCAGCAGGGAGGAGGCGAGCAGGGCGATGCGTGCGTTGCGGTTCATGATCTCACCCCCTACTGGCCTTCGATGACGACGATGGAGTACGCCGACACGGTGTAGGAGCTCTGGGTCAGGGCGATGGGGTCGTCCACGAAGATGTTGGCGCTGACGTGGCGGTCGGCCTCCGAGCCTTCGGCGCTGGAGAAGTAGCCGTCGGTGGTGTCCCACCAGGTCCCGGTGTCGATGACCCGGGCCCAGGAGCCAGAGGGCAGCGCGAACTCGAGGTCGTAGCCTTCGCCGTTGATCAGCACCGCCACGGGCTTCTCGCCGTTGGCGTCGCCGCCGGAGTAGTGCATCATCAGGTGGCGATCGGTCCAGTCGGTCTTGGTGTCGCCGTTCTCGTCGAGCCAGCTCAAGTTCATGCCGCCGTCGTACTCGAGGGGCGCGAACGCGGCCTTGTGCTCCTTGCGGAAGGCGATGGCCTGGCGCACGAAGTCGTGCATCCGGTAGCGCTTGGCGGAGGAGGTGTTCTGCCACTCGCCCCAGCGGAACCAGTTGGCCGCGTTGTCGGCGTCCAGGGAGTAGGCGTTGTTGTTGCCGTACTGGGTGCGCATCCACTCGTCGCCGCCGAGGATGAGGGGCGAGCCGCGGCTGACCAGCAGCAGGGTGAACATGTTGCGCATCAGCTGGCGCTTCATGGTCTCATCGCCCCAGTCGGCCTCGGTCTGGGCCCAGGGCTCTTCGAGGTCGCACCACACCGAGTAGGGGTCGTTGCAGCAGACGGGGTTCAGCGGGCCGCACATGTTGCGGGCCTCGGAGAAGCTGAACAGGTCGTAGAGCGTGTAGCCGTCGTGCACGGTGACGAAGTTGACGCTGTTGTAGGGGTACTTGGCGCCGTAGAAGGCCTCCGAGCCCGTGAGCGTGCCGCCGCCGTCCACCGTGTCCCAGTACAGGGCCGAGTTGATGGCGTAGTCGTAGCCGAGCTGCGGCGAGTTGGTGAAGTGCCGCCAGAAGTCCCGGAAGGCGTCGTTCCACTCGCTCCAGGCATAGCCGGGCTTGTCGGTGGCCGTGGGGTAGGAGCCGTTGAGGAAGTTGTAGCCGTTGTAGGAGCCCATGCTCCACGGCTCGGCGATGATGCGGGTGTTGTTCGCCTGCAGGACCGGGTCGTCGATGATGTCCTTGAGGACCGTGGTCTGGGGGCTCCAGCTGCTGGAGTCGCCGTCCACCTGGCCCAGGACCGCGCCCAGGTCGAAGCGGAAGCCATCGACGTGCAGCTCTTCCACGTAGAAGCGCAGCGAGTCGAGGATCAGCCGCCGGGTGGCCTCGTGGTTGCAGCGCACGTCGTGGCCCACGCCGGTGTGGTCCTCGAAGCCCTGGCCGTCGCTCGAGGTCAGGTAGTAGGTCTGGTTGTCCAGGCCGCGCATGGAGAAGATGCTGGCGACCTCGTTCCAGGCCACCGTGTAGTACTCGTCGGGGTTGGGGCCGTAGTAGATCTTGTCTTCCCACAGGCCGCCCTCGCCGGTGTGGTTGTAGACCACATCGACGATGACTTCGACGCCCTGCTGGTGGAGCTGGTCCACCATGTACTTGAACTCGTCCAGCACCACCGTGGGATCGCTGGTGACCTCGTAGTCGGCGGAGTAGCCGATCTCGGGCGCGAAGTAGGAGAGGTTCGAGTAGCCCCAGTAGCCACCGAGGCTGTACTCCTTCTGGTGGATGGGGAGCAGCTCGACCGCGGTGATGCCGAGGTCGCCGAGGTACTCGGCCTTCTCGCCCATGCCGCGGTAGGTGCCCGGGTGGTCCACGCCCGAGGCGGAGTTGGCCGTGAAGCCCTTGAGGTGGACCTCGTAGAAGATGAGGTCGTTGTAGTCGTGGCCTTCGAGGGTGTTGTTGGACCGCTTCTCACGCCAGAGGGTCTCGTGCTCGGACCACTCGTAGTCGGAGCTGACGATGACCGACTTGGTGCCGCCGGCGTAGGTGGAGTCGGTCCGCCAGGGGCCGGAGGCCACCGAGCCCTTGGACCAGTCGTGGCCCCGGTGGTAGGCCTTGCCCCAGGGGTCGGTCAGCAGCTTGTTGGGGTTGAAGCGGTTGCCGTCGCTGTCCACGTCCGTGACGAAGCCCAGCTCCGAGGTGGGGTAGAACTCCTCGTCGTAGGTCCAGTTGGGGCCCCAGGCGATGTAGCCGTAGTGCTGGCCCTCGCCGACGCCTTCGACGTAGATGCTCCAGAAGTTCCCGTACTGGGTGAGCTCGAACTGCTGGGTGGGCTGGGTGGACTCGGGGTCGTCGAACAGCGCGATCTCGATGCGCTCGGCGTTCTCCGAGTACACGCAGAAGTTGACGCCGTCGTCCAGGAGCACCGGGCCCATGAAGTCGAAGGTGGTCAGGTCATCCAGCACCATGCTCGGGGCGACAGGCTGGGTGTAGTACAGCCGGGTGTAGTCCTCTGAAGCGCAGCCGATGGTGGCTGCGAGCAGGACGATCGCCGGCAGGATGGTGGGGCGTAGGGCCATGGTGGTCTCGCGATCTGGGGCGGAGGAATCGAGCTGGGAGAGGGCGTGTTCCCAGCGGGTGCTTGAGCGTAACGCAGTCTTGAGTTACGCTCAAGTCGTCAGCCGCTCTCGACCTCCCTAGCCCACAGACCTGGACGACACCATGACCTGCGTCACCCCTCGCATTCGGCCCGTCGCCACGCGCCTCGCCCCGGCCTTGCTGCTGCTGGCCGCCTCCGGCTGCTGCCGCTGGAACGACGACCCCAACTGGGTCGCCTTCGGCCCCCTCTATGTGGGAGAGGCCGAGACCCAGGTGGACCTGAGCGAGTACATCATCGACGACGGCGGCGCCCTCGAGTTCGAGGCCGCCTCCTCGGACGAGGGCCTCATCGCCTGGGCCGACGGCGACGACCTGCGCCTGCAGGCCTCCCCCGACTGGGAGGAAGGCTCCACGGCCACCGTCGCCCTCAGCGTCGAGGACAAGTGCGGCTCCGTCCGTGACTACGAGGTCGAGGTCATCTACGGCGACGAGCCCATCGAGGACACCGGCGACACCGACGAACCCATCGACACCTACGACCCCGACGTCCCGGTCAACCCCTGCGCGGTGAGCTTCGAGTACTGGCAGCAGGGCAGCCCCGAGGCCGTCTACGTCTCGGGCCCCTTCAACGACTGGTCCGTCGAGAGCCACCCCATGGAG
>CAYZVO010000081.1:0-34630 GCA_964481655.1 uncultured Enterobacterales bacterium
GTCAGCGTCGAAGGCTCCATCACCACCCACATGACCGTCGCGGGCCCCCGGGACGAATCCCTCGGCCGGCTCCGCGCGGTGGGCGCGAACGTCGCCGCCTGGATCGACGGCTCCATCATGGCCGCCTCCACCACCAGCGACGCCCTGTCGGGCTCCTACACCATGGACCTGCCCCCGCAGCGGGGCTGGGCCCTGGCGGTGGTCCCCGAAGACGGCTCCACCCTGCCCTTCCGGGTCATCACCGACCTGGACATCGCCCACGACCGCAGCGACTGGAACCACAGCCTGGACAACGGCGCGGTGGTCCGCGGCACGGTCACCGACGAGCACGGCGCGGCCCTGGCCGACGTGCCCGTGCGCGCCGTGCACGCCGAGACCGGCGTGGCCGGCCCCGCGGTGCTCACCCGCACCGGCGGCCAGTACAGCCTGCACCTCGAGCCCGACGCCTACGTCATCGAGATCGGCGGCGACGAGGCCGGCGCCTGGCCCACCACCGCCCTGACCATCGACGCCGAGACCGACGGGGTCCGCTGGGTGGACCTGGCCATGGGCTCCCTCGACGCCGTGCCGGCCAGCGGCCGGGTCGTGGACGCCGAGACCAACCGCCCGGTGCAGGGCGTGGAGCTCCGCTTCTGGTCCCGGGGCCTGGTGGACCACCCCAGCGCCGCCATGGAGCGCGAGGTCACCACCGACCAGGCCGGCGCCTACAGCGTGGACCTGCTGCCCGGCCAGTGGAAGGTCGAGGTCGTGGCCCAGGCCGAGCAGGAGCTGAGCCCCGCGACCGCCAGCGTCTCGGTCCCCACCGACGGGGAGCAGCTCGAGCTGGGCGTGACCGCCCTCGATCCCTATGTCACCGTGCAGGCGGTGGTCCGCGATCCGGGCGGCGAGCCCGCCTCGGGCGTGACCGTGGTGGTCAGCGAGCCGACCATCTCCGACCGCACCTTCACCGCCACCAGCGACACCGCGGGCGCCTTCACCCTGCGCGTCCCGGCCTCCGAGCTGCACGTGGCCTTGACCCCCGGCGACTCGAGCGCGGCGGTGACCCACCTCGACGTGCGCGGTGACGACTTCCCCAGGGGCCTGCAGCTGGCCCTGGGCCGCCTGCTCACCGGCCAGGTGGTCCACGACGGCCAGCCCGTGCAGGCCGCCCTGGTCGAGGTGCGCGACGGCAGCACCGAGCGCCTCTACGCCACCACCATCACCGACCTGGACGGCGCCTTCGAGATCCGCCTCGCCACCGACGCCGACAGCCTGCCCCCCAGCGAGAACCTGGACGACGACACCGGCTACTGGGACACCGGCTACCTGGACTAGGAGCCCAGGCGCGCGGAGAGGGCGTTGCGGGCGTACTGACCGAAGCGCGGCAGGGCGCGGACCCAGCCGGGGTTGTGGCGCGCGATGTAGGAGAGGTTCTGCGCCCACAGCCGCGGCTCCGCGTAGTAGCGCAGGTGGGCCTTCCACCACAGCGAGCGGGACGCCTGGTCGGGCCCCTTGCGTCGCTCTTCCTCGCTGGCGCGCTCCCACAGGTCCGAGCCGTCCAGGTAGAGCAGCGGGTAGAAGCTCGCGTAGTGGGGGCGCGCGGCCAGGGCGAGCCTCAAGTTGCGCCGGTGGGTCTCGAGGTCGTCACCGGGCAGCCCGACGATGAACTGCAGCTTCACCAGGATGCCCTGGCGCTTGACGTGCTCGACCTGGCGGATCAGCTCCCCCTCGTCGAAGGGGGCGCGGGCCACGCCCGCGAGCACGGAGCCACTGCTGGACTGGACCCCCAGGACGATGGAGGTGCAGCCGGCGCGGGCCATCTTCTCCGCGATCTCCAGGTGCCGCAGGCTGGAGGTGTGCATGATCGTCGACCACTTCACCCGGCTCCCCCGGGCGATCATCAGATCGCAGAACTCATCCAGCCAGCGGCGCTCGAAGCCGAAGACGTCGTCCTTGAAGCTGACGAAGCGGGCCCCGTACAGCCGCTCGCAGAGGTCGATCTCCTGGACCACGTTCCCGGGGCTCCGCGTCCGCAGGCGGTTCTCCCAGAAGTTGCCCGAGGTGCAGAAGCCGCAGCGGTAGGGGCAGCCGCGGGAGCTGATCATGGTGACGTAGGGCAGCCGCACGGACAGCAGGTGGTAGTCGTAGGACCCGAGCACCTCCTCGCGGGTGCGCTGCGGGAAGGGGATGCTGTCCAGGTCGGGGATCAGCGGCTGGGGTGCGTGGGTGATGTCTCGTCCGCCCTGACGGGTGGTGACGCCCCGCAGCTCCGAGAGGGCGCGGCCACCCCTGAGGTGCTCCAGGATGTCGACGATGGTGCGATCGCCCTCGCCCCGGACGACGAAGTCGACGCCAGCGTCCAGGAACGGCGCCGCCTGTGTGGTTCCCGGCCCGCCGACGACCACGGGGGTCTCGATGCCCGCGGCCCGGAGGCGACGCACGGTGTCGGTGACCACCCCGTCCATGGTGAAGGAGCAGTAGAAGCCGGCGAGCAGGTAGTCGCCGCTCGCCAGGGCGCGCTCGAGATCGACCCCACCGAAGGCCCGCATGCTCTGATCCCAGACCTCGGTCTCCACCCCCTCGCGCTCGAGCACCGCGGCGAGGTACTGCAGCCCCAGCTTGGGGAACGCGCGGATCTCGTTGAAGTGACGAGCGTTGAAGAAGTAGGCGTTCCCCTCGGTCGAGAGGTAGACCATCAAGGCCTTCATCGGGTCTCTGTCCTGGCGTGGGGGCTCACGGGATGGTGCACCACCTATCCGCTCCTCCGCGCCCTCGACCTCGGAAACACCAGCATCACCAGCGACAGCCACCAGATCCCCTGGCTGGTACCCCACAACACACCCACCACAGGCGTGGAGAGCTCCAGCTCCAGGCCATCGGTCTCGCCGTTGAGCTCGAGGGCCAGGCGACCGTCGACGTCGAACACCCGCCCGGACCGGCTGGTCCAGCCCGCGTGGTAGGGCAGGTTGAAGAGCACGGTCCCAGCGCTGGCGGGCTCGAGCTCGGCGGTGATGAGGCCACGGGAGAGGGCCGCAGGCACCGCGGCGCCGTCCTCGCGCCAGCGGGCGTGGGGCGTGGGCTCGGGCGCAGGCTCCAGGCTGTCGAAGACAGGCTGATCGGCGGCGGCCAGCTGGCGCCAGTCCGGCGGACCGCGCCGGATCATGAGCGCGCAAGGCTCGGCGCCGAGCTGGGCGCGCTCGAAGTCACCGAGGCCGCTCACGACGCCCCCGTCTCGCACCACCAACAGGCGCTGCAGGGCGTCGTGGTCGTGCCAATGCCCGCCCACCTGCGCGGGTACGTCCACGGCCTGCACCGCCACCACGACGGGGGGCGCGCAGCCGGTCTGCTCCAGGGGGAGCGGGTCGATGTGGTGCGGGAACAGCTGCTGGACGAGCGGTCGGTTGGCGGCGAAGCTCGAGGCCGCGACGAGCAGGGCGCCGGCCAGGGCGGCGATCCCCGCGACGGCGGCCCGGCCCCGCGCCAGTCGCTCCAGCAGGATGTGGTAGCCGCAGGCGGCCCAGAGGCTCAGCACCATCGCCAGCAGGAGCACCGCGTACTTGTCCAGCTTCCACAGCCCCCGGGCCGGCTCGGCGAGCTCCAGCAGCAGGCGGAAGGGACCCCAGGCCGCGTTGGCCTTCGAGGCCAGGAAGAACAGGGCCAGCGTCAGCGCGGCCAGCCTCCAGCGCCGGCGAGCGCCGACGAGGCCCACGAGCAGCAGCGCCGCGGCCGGCAGCCCCAGGTAGAACACGTCGTGGTCGATGGGGGTGAAGGGCCCGTGCATGGACACGGGGCTGACGAGGGCCTCGGGCAGCCGCCAGGGCTCGAAGAAGGAGGCGCGCTCGAAGTACTGCGCCACGGTCTCGGTCTTCTTCGGCAGGGAGACCGGCGACATGCCGGCGATCATGCTGGCCCCGGCCAGCTTGCCGGCACCCAGGGCGAGGGCCAGCCCACCGGCGCCGGCCCACCACCGCAGCCCTGGACGCCGCCCGCCCTCGGCGCCCCGCCCGATCCGGTCGACCACCACCCAGGCGCCGACGGCGGCGAAGGCGAAGACGCTGGCCCAGCCCGCGTCCAGCGCGATGGCGGCGGAGGCCAGCCCGGTGAACAGCGCGCCGCGCCGGCCGCCGAGGTGGTAGCCCAGCAAGACCCAGGGGAGCAGCAGCAGGAAGGACTTGTTGATCGAGCCGCTGCGGATGTAGGCCGCCGTCGGCGCCCCGACAGCGAACAGCGCGCCCGCCAGCAGGCAAGCGCCCGGGCGCAGCCGCATGGCATGCCGGGCCAGCGCCGCCATGCCCGCCGCCCCCAGAGCCGTCAGCGCGACCACCAACGCCTTGAGCCCCGCCGGCGCCCCGAGCAGCAGCAGCGGCAGGGCGAAGGGCCCGGAGAACAGATCATGGGGGTGGCCGAGCTGGGGGAAGCCGCCGTCGACCTCCAGGGGCCAGATGGGAGGGCCCTCCCCCGCCAGGAGCCCCTGACGCCCCACCACCACCGACAGCATGACCTTGGCCCAGTCGGGGTTGGCCGACAGCGCCTGCGGGTCGGCCAGCAGCGGCGCGTAGAACAGCGCCGCGAAGAGCGCGGCCCCCCAAGCGGCCAGGCCGTGGTGGCCGGCCGGCGCACCGTCGTCCCGGACACCCGAGCCCCGCAGGGCCAGGGCCAGCCCGATCAGGCAGAGGGCCAGGCCCACCCAGCGCGCCGCGGGGACGCCGAAGCCGGCGCCGAGGGGTTCCCCCAGCAACCCCGCGACGGCCAACACCAGGCCGAGGGTTCGCAGCGATGGGGGCGAGCCTGTCACCCGCAGAGGATAGTCCAAACCGAGGGGGCGCGTCGTCGCGGCGGCGGCCGGGCCCCGGGGCCGCTCACTGCCGTCCACCCTCGAGCATGGGCATCCAGCCGTGGGGCGGCGCGGTCGGCCACGAGCCCGGGTCGGGGGCCTGGAACCGGCTGCCCGACGGGAGCGACGGGGCGATGGCCTCGGCGATGAGCCCCGCCAGCAGCAGCGCGCCATGGGAGCTGGGGTGCACCGGGTCCCCGAAGAGCGGATCACCGGGGTCCAGCAGCCGGGGGGCGGCCTCGAAGGCCGGGTGCGCAGCGACCAGGGTCGCACCGCAGCGGGCGGCGGCCTGCGCCACGCGCTCGCGGTGGCCCCGGTGGGCGCGATCGGGGAGCCACTCGCCCTCCCGGGCCTCGCTCAGCAGCGCCAGCGCCTCGGGCCGCTCCCCCGCGGCCAGCAGCTCGAGCCCGCGCGCCTGCAGCTCCTCGGCGCCCACGGCCTCCCCGCGGAGCTGCAGGTCCTGGCTGTGCTGCAACGACGAGACCGGTTCGACCATGAACAGTGGCGCCCCGGCCCCTTCGGCCAGGGCGCAGATCTGCTCCAGGTTGCGCTGGTAGGCCGCCCCCACGCGCCGCCACTCCTCGTCGCCGAGGGGGCCCGCCCCCACGGAGGGGTCCTCATCCTCGCTGTCCGCCAGCTCCGCGATGGCCGCGAGGGGCGCCCGGACCAGCGTGGCCAGGCCGGAGCTCCGCAGCGTGGCCCGGCGCCGCCTGGCGGCCAAGGACAGGCTGCTCGAGGGATCGTCGCGGGCCTCCATGATCTCGTTGTGCCCCACGTAGACCAGCACCAGATCAGGGGCCTGCTCGAGGGCCTCCCGGGCGACCTGGAGGGTGTGGGTGCTCGCCGCTCCCCCGAGCCCGAAGTTCAACACCTCCACGGACTGTCCGGGCACCCGGAGGCCGGCCTCGAGCATGCCCGGGAAGGGCCCCAGGACCGTGGAGTCCCCGAGGGCCACGATCCTGAAGGTCCCCGCCGGGGGTGGGGTCTGCCAGCGGCGGGGATGGAAGCTGTCGACCACCGCCTCTGCGAAGGTCCAGCAGCCGGGCCCGCAGGGCTCCAGCACCGGAATCCGGGGGTCGTCGGGGAAGTCCTCCTCGAACACATCGGGCCAGGCCGATCGCAGCCAGGGACGCAGCGCGCACCCCGCCAGCTCCAGCGCGGCCAGGCCCAGGATCGCCGCCACCCCCGCGAAGCACACACGTCTGGCGAACGGCCTGGGCACGGACCCTCCGGGTCGGAGTGGGCGAGTAACCACCGCCCCCCGACCGCCGCCAGCTAGTCGAAGCCCCGGATCTCCCGGGTGGCCTGCAGCGCCCCCGGGTGCAGCGCCAGCATGGCGGCGAAGGTGTCCCGATCGATGCCCAGCTTGCGGACCAGGGAGTGGGACAGCAGCACGCTGTCGTCGTCCAGCTGATCTGGCCCGGAGACCAGGCGCTGGTGCACCAGGTTCGCCAGCCGCAGCACCGCCACGGCGTTGAAGAGCTTGTCCGGCGGGGTGCGCTCGTGGTGGTAGGCCACCGCCGAGACCAGGGTCGCGGGCAGGCCCCAGCCCCGCACGATGTCCGCGCCCACCCGGGCGTGCAGCAGGTGCACCACCCTGGGGGCCACCTGCTCCATGGCGTCGGGGCGCTCCAGCTCCAGCAGCTCCCGCTCCACCAGCGGCAGCAGCGCCGCGCGGCCCACGTCGTGGACCAGCCCGAGCAGGAAGGCCTTGTCCGCCGAGCGACCGCGGATCTGGTTGATCATGCTGGCCGCCACCGCGGTCCCCACCGCGCCGTTCCAGAGCTCGTCGAGCGCGTGCTGGGGATCACCCTGGTAGATGACCCCCCGCATCGCGCAGCCCAGCACCATGTAGCCGGTGCGCAGGGCCCCCAATGACGCGACGGCATGCTGCAGCGTGGCCGCATCGTCGCCCCTCCTGCGCGTGCCGAGGGCCGCCCAGTGGACGGTCTCGGCCAGCTCGACATCGCTGTCGATGAGCTCCGCCAAGAAGGCGGTGTTGGCCTTGCCCTTGCAGGCCATCCCGAACACCCGCAGCGCCACCAACGGCAGCGGTGGAGGCAGGAACGAGCGGCTCGAGACCTGCCGCCAGACCCGCACCTGCACCTCGCGCACCAGGCCGTCGTGATCCGCCAGCCGCCGCCGCACGCGGCTGTCCGCGGCACGCTCGACGGCCCGGATGAGGGCCGGGTCCACCGCGTAGTCGTCCAGTTGACGGGCCGATCCCGGCCGCCGACCCGCTGGATACCAGGGGCTGGGGGCGGCGCGAGAGCTACGCGAGCGGGACATCATCATGCGACCGCCTGAGATGGGTGCCCCCCCCGAACGGGCCACGCCACGGGTCCGACCTCAGCCGCCCGCCCGGGGGGGAATCACCGATAGATTCAAGGGAAATCCCCATGCGGAACTAAGGGATTTCCCTGAGTCTACAACCGTCCCGAACTGTCGTCAATTGTCGCAGCGCAGTTGTTCGGCACACCCGCTGCCCGCATCACAGCGCGACACCGGGATCGTGGATGGGCGCCCGATCCGCCCGTCCAGCACCGCGGTGTACCGTCCAAGCTACCGAATCGCCCAGGCACGGCCCTTGCAGCTATGCTCGGGCAACCCACCCCCGGAGGCACCCATGACACGCGCGCTGCTCACCATCCCCGCCTGGCTCCTGATCGTCGGCTGCTTCGAGGGCGACAAGAACGGCCTCGAGGACGGCCCCTACTGCGAGGACACCCCCACCGTGATGACCCTCGAGGACGCCAACGAGCTGGGCGTCTCCGGCGCCGGCATCCTGGCCCTGGCCGAGGGCGGCTTCGACGAGACCCTGGTCTGGAACGGCATCGACGGCACCACCGGGGTCCACGTCAGCGTGGGCTACGCCGAGGGCGAGGTCCGGCACGTAGCCTCCGAGGCCGTCTACCCCGAGGGTGACGGGCCCACGAACGACATCGGCGTCGAGTGCGAGGACTACGTCGAGGTCGACGTCTCCATGATCGTCACCACCGAGGACGGCGGCCTGGACGAGAGCTACGAGCTGGCCCTGCGCAGCTACGCCCCCGAGATCGTCAGCGCGAGCGTCAGCTTCGACCACACCAGCATGGGTGGCTCCTACGAGTTCACGCTGATGGATCCCAGCGAGTACGACAGCGTCACCCACTTCCTGGATGTGGGCTTCGACGAGACCGGCTGCAGCGGCGAGCTGTCCGCCCAGGCCGAGGGCTGCGACGACTGCGAGGACGACGAGGAGTGCACCTGCTGGGCCTCCAGCGACACCGTCGCCACCTGGCCCGTCGAGGGCCTCGAATAGGCACCCTCGACCCCGCGAGGTCCGTGCTACGTTGAGCCGACCTGGAGGTTCGCATCCCCGTCTGCGAGGCCAGCGCGGTCCGCCCTCGCCAGCGCCCGATGTTCCTGGCGCTGGCGGCGTCCCTGATGTTCCTGGCATCGGGCTGCGTGAAGATCTACCACCCGGTCTCGGGCCTGAACCAGCCCACGGTGCTCGACCTGACCGCGGGCAACTTCCAGGACCTCGCCCTGACGGTCCACTGCCCGCCGGGGGAGCTGGTCAACGCCGATGAAGCCCGCGCCCTGTGCCGCAAGGTCGGCCTGCTCTTCGAGAACCAGGGCGCGAAGGTCACCACCTACACCAGCGACCGCAGCCTGATCCAGAGCCCCTCCAGCCTCGACTGGGACGACACGCCCGCCGAAGGCGCGACCGCGGCCGAGCCCCCGCCCACCGATCTCATCCTCGAGCTGCGCGCCCACCGGGTCCACATCAAGAACCACCACCTCACCTGGTTGATGTGCGTCGCCACCTTCAGCCTCGTGCCCGCGGTGGCCGAGTACACCTTCCACCAGGACGTCATCGTGCGGGACGGCAGCGGCTATCTGCTGGCCACCGATGTCCTCGAGGGCCGCATCGTGCGCTACGGCGGCGGCGGCTACTGGCTGGGCACCAAGCTCACCGACCTGCTCTGGCGCGACAAGGGAGAACGCATCCTCGACGTCAGCAACCCCCACCAGGAGCTGTCCGCCGACTTCTACGCCCAGCTCACCCAGGTGGTCTTCAACGCCAAGATGCGACGTCGCGTCCTCGAGCGGGCCAGCCCCGCCGACGACGGCAGCTAGGAGATCCGGTGGGTTGGTACTTCCTCATCGCGCTGGCGCTGGTCCCCTTCGTGTTCCGGGCCGATCCGGTCCCCGGCTTCCGCACCGACAAGGACCTGAGCCGCAACCTGGACTGCGAGCGCATCAGCGGCCTCGAAGGCGCCCAGCGCTACCCCGGGATCATCCCGCCCCCCAAGCCCCGCGGTGAGTTCCTCGAGCGCGACGTCGTGGACTGCAAGGAGCGACTGATGAGGCCGGGCCTGAGGGACGACGCCGACGAGGCCATCCTCACCACCCTGCAGGACCAGGTCGCCGAGCTGACCGCCGCCGCGCGGTCCACCCGGCCCGATCTGGACGAGCGCACCTGGCTGGTCGAAGCCCACCACACGAACGCCGATGTGAGCGCCAAGATCGCCTTCGCGGCCAAGGGCGCGCTGGTCCAGCAGGGCCTGGCCGTCAGCGACCGCACCCCCGTGCTGGCGGTGGGAGACGTGGACGTGCTGACCCGCCTCGCCCCCCTGGACGCCTACGGAGCCGCCTGCCAGCGCTACGTGGCCACCGGCAGCATCGGCCACGACGACGCGCTGCTGGCCATCATGATCCTCGACCCGCGGGAGACCATCCTCCACGCCGGGCTCTGCGCCGACGGAGGCTGGCAGTGGCTGCGCTGACCACCCTGCGCGGATTCCTGGCCGGGGCGCTGCTCGCCATCACGCTCCCGGCGCAGGCCGCGGACCCCCTCGAGGAGGCCCAGCTGGCCAAGCTCGACGAGCTGCGCGGCGAGATCGCCGACCAGGTCCAGCTGTCGGCCTACGACCTGGTGGACGAGCTGGTCTGGGGCTGGACCGAAGAGCCCCCCTTCCCCGACGAGACCCCCGTGGTGCTGGCGGGGGTCACCGTGCCCGTGGGGCTCGGGACCGGGATGCAGGCCCTGGTCGAGAACCACCTCGCCGCGGTGCTGGCGGCCAACCCCACCACCAACGTCCAGCTGGCCCACTGCCCCCAGTGCAGCTCGGTCGTGGTGCACTCCGGCCCCGAGGCCACGGTGATCTCCCGGGGCTTCGACAACCCCGAGGTGCTCGCGGAGCTGGGGGCGGACACCGGGCGCCACGCCCTGTTCGTGGACATCGAGGCCGAGGGCTCCTGGCTGGTCCTCCGGGCGCGGCTCACCCGCCTCGAGCCCGCGCTGCCCATCGTCTGGAGCCACACCATCGCCAGCTCCACCAGCTCCCCGCCCCTGCTGCGGGAGCCGGACCGGCTGATCTCCGCCGAAGAAGCCCGCCAGGAGTACCTCGACGCGCTGCAGGCCCGGGGCCACATCGCCATCCCCGTCCGCATGGTCATCCGCGCCTACGCCCAGCCCGACGCCCGCGGGGGCGTGCCCCCTCCCCCCTTCCTCTGGTTGCAGTCCGGCGTGGAGCTGTCCGCCACCCAGGCCCAGGCCTGGAAGGGCGAGATCGTCGTCGGCTACAGCTTCATCCCCCAGGCCTACCAGGGCCTGATGGGCCAGGCCCGGATCCACCGGCTGCTCACCGGCCGCAGCCGCTCCCTGACCCACCCGGATCTCTACCTGTACTTCGGCGCCGCCGCGATCACGGTCTGGGGCGCCGCCACCAGCTCGTTCCGGGACGACAAGCTCACCGCCTCCGACGTCATCATCGAGTACACCAGCGGCGATCCCCGCTCCATCTTCGGCGCCCTGCACCTGGGGCTCGACCTGCGGCTGGGCAACCGCATCGCCCTGGGCGGCTTCATGGAGGCGATGCCCATCTTCGCCGACTCCCCCAACCTGGGCTCCTTCGTCACCATCGGCTCCTTCGAGCTGCAGGCCCTGGGCACGGAGGTGTCGGTGTGCTTCTGATGGTGCTGCTGCTGGGACTGCTGCTCGGCGCCGGCGAGGCCCGGGCCGACAGCTCCATCACCCGGGACGCCCTGGACCGGCTCGAGGAGCTCATCGAGCTGCGGGTGCACGACGGCCGGCTCGATCCCCAGGACGTCGCCCCCGCGATCCTGGTCAGCGCCGAGCCCCACTACCGGGGGTCCGAGGACTGGTACGCGACCCGGGTGATCACCCTGCTCGAGAAGAGCTTCGGCGAAGGAAACCTGCGCCTGTGCGAGGCCTGCATGGCCCCGCGGGCCTTCGTGACCCAGGGCGCCATGACCTACCAGACCGGCCCCATCGGGCTGGACGAGGTCGCGCGCCTGGACGAGCAGAGCCGCGGCGACAGCCCCCCGGCCCGCTCGGCCATCTGGGTCGACGAGTACGCCGGCGGTGTGTCCATCCGCATCGTGGACATCGCCTCGGCCCGGGTGGTCTACGCCCGCAACGTGGACCCCATGCTGGTCGAGGACGCGCGCACCAAGCGCAGCCACGCCCTGGCCGAGGAGCTCGAGCGCCGCGCCCGGGGCGACAGCATCACCCAGGCCTTCGTGGACCTGGGCCTGTACCCGGGACAGCACATCTCCATCGACTGGACCGAGCAGTGGGGCGCCAGCAACCACAACCTGTCCGGCTTCACCATCAGCGTCTACGACCCCGTCGTGGGCCTGGGCGCGTCCCACTACCGCGCCACCCGCTTCCTCGACGCCCTGGTGGGCGCCAAGCTCATCGTGAGCCTGCCCACCGCCGTGGCCCGCTCCTTCGACGACACCGGCGACGTGATCGACCCCATCATCACCGCCGTGGCGGTCACCCGGGTGCCCTTCGGGCGCTCCAACTACGGTGCCCTGCTGACCATCTCGACCAACGGCGAGGTCGCGCTCGGAGTCTCCCTCTTGAACATCAGCCTGCTGCCGGTGCTGCCATGAACCTCACCCACGCTGCGTTGCTGGTGCTGCTCACCTCAGGGTGCGCCTACCGCAACTACACCCACTACCTGATCCGCCCCGCGCCGGAGACCAACCCAGTGCTGGAGGAAGACGAGGGGACCCAGCTGCGGCCGATGGCCTTCGGCTCCACCACGGCCATGACCGTGCGCTGGAACGACGGCGACGTGATCACCGAGGTGCAGATCCCCATGCTGGCCAGCGGCCAACGCATCGTGATCGAGCACACCCCCGGGGCCACCGACGTCGAGACCATCCCCGCCACGCGCCTGGTGCCGCCGCCCCCCAGCCTGGCGGACGAGACCCTGGACGAGGCCTACCGGGAGCGCGGCCTGCGGGTGAACCCCGACGCCCCCGAGCTGTCCATCAGCGGCTCCCGCACCCGGATGCAAGAGGCCCTGGCCGGCGGCAACTACCAGCTGGCCCTCGAGTGGTGCGAGCTGATCCTGGCCCGCTACCCCTCCCACCCGGAGACGCTCCGGGCCAAGGGCTCCATCCTGCTGATGATGGGCGAGCGGGACAAGGCCATCGAGATCTACGAAGAGGCCGAAGAGATCGAGAGCGATCCCGCCGTGCGCGACAAGCTCGAAGAGCTCCACGCGGCTGACTCCTACTAAGCGGAGACGAGATGCAGATTCTTGGACTGGTAATCCTGGCGTTCGTCGTCTGGTACGGCTTCGGAGAGCGCGACTCCCAGGTGATCTCCGCCTTCGACTTCCACGCCTTCGTGATGGTCCTGGGCGGCTCGTTCTCGGCGATCATCATCTCGAGCAAGGCGATCAACACGCTGCGGACCATCACCTGCCTGCGCGAGCTGATCCCCGGCGCCGGCACCCTGGCCCCGGCCACCGAGGCCCTCGAGGCCGAGCGCGAGACCTTCGTGCGGCTGTGGCTCGAGGGCAAGCGCTCCCAGGCCGTGGAGCTGGCGGAGCGCTCGAGCTTCGACGCCATCCGCCGCCTGCTGGAGCTGACCCTGAGCCGCGCGCCGGAGGAAGCCACCAAGGCCGCCTACACCGAGCTGCGCCACGCCGAGCTGTCCCGCTGGCAGCCCGCCATCGGCAACTGGGAGCTGCTGGCCAAGCTGGCCCCCAGCTTCGGCATGGTCGGCACCATCACCGGCATGATCCAGGTCTTCAAGAACATGGGCGAGGACTCCATGAACCTGGGCTCCGCGGTCTCCCTGGCCCTGCTGGCCACCCTGTACGGCGTCGCCTTCGGCGCCGGCGTGGCCGGCCCCATCGGCCACTTCCTGCGCAACCTGCTGGACGAGCGCCTCGGCGCCCTCGAGCGCTGCGAGCAGAGCGTGGGCGGCCTGGTGGCCCGCGGCAGCCGCGAGTCCTCGCTGGCGGGGGGCTAGGCCGTGCAGCGACGTGTCTACAGCAGCGACGAGGGCTGGCTGCTCAGCTACGCCGACCTCATCACCAACCTGCTGATCTTCTTCTCCATGCTCCTGGCGGCGGCGCACCTGTCCAAGACCAGGATGCAGCAGATCGCCCAGAGCCTCTCGGGGGTCGAGCAGCCCGCCTCGCTGTCCTCGATCCAGAAGGAGATCGAGGAGAAGATCCAGCGCGAGGGGCTCGAGGATCTGATCCGCACCGACCTGATGGACGACGGCCTCGAGCTGTCCCTCAACTCGGGCCTGGTCTTCGAGTCCGGCCACGCCCAGGTCCGGGCCGACCAGGTCGAGACCCTCGATCAGATGCTGAACACCCTGGTGCCCTACGCCGACCGCTACGAGTTCGCGGTCGAGGGTCACACCGACGATCGCCCCATCGTGGGCGGCACCGTCTTCGCCACCAACTGGGAGCTGTCGGCCGGCCGCGCCAACGCCGTGCGCACCCGCCTCGAGGGCGTGGGCATCGAGCAGGAGCGCATCCGGGTCGAAGGCTACGCCGACACCGAGCCCCTGCCCGAGGACACCCTCGTCGGGCTCACCGAGGCCGAGCGCCTCGCCCGCCACCGCCGCGTCGTCGTGAGGATCTACTGATGCTTGCACTCGTCCTGCTCACGCTGCTGCTGCACAGCGCCCTGGCCCAGTCGGCCCGGGTGCCCTCCCGGCAGATCCCCCCCTCGGTGCTGGTGGAGCTGCAGCTCCTCGAGAACCGCTTCGACCTGGCCCTGGCCGCCGACTGCGACGCCGAGCGCTGCTTCTCCAAGGGCTGCAGCTACATCGACCACGCCGTGGCCGATCAGCCCCGCGCAGCCTCCATGCCCGGGCTCGATCAGGACCCGGGCCCCGGCTCGGTGGCCGCTCAAGAGTACCTGACCAAGGCCAGCTGCAGCTTCGCCCACGAGGAGTCCCTGGCGACCCGGGACGTCCAGTCCCTGATCCGCCGGCTGCAGGCCAAGCTGTCTGGGGGCTGGACGGTGGTCACCGTGGACAGCGCGCCCCTCGAGCCCCTGCCCGACTACCTGCGGGAGCCGCCCGAGGAGCCCGAGGACGAAGAGGAGATCGTCGAGGAGCCCGAGCCGATCGAGGACGAGCCCGCCGTCGTCGTCCCCTGGACCACCGAGCTGTGGACCGAGCTGCTGCCCCACTTCTTCTGGATGATCGGGCTGGCGCTGGTGGCCATCGTGGGCACCGTCCTGCTGTGGGCCTGGCGCCGGGTGGGCGTGGTCTCCGCCGAGGAACAAGCCCTGCTGGCCCAGCTGGCCGGCGACGAGGGCGCCGCGGAGCCCGTCGACGTCGAGGCCGAGCTCATCGCCCAGGCCGACGAGAGCGAGCAGGCCTGGGTCGAGGCCCAGTCCGAGGCCTGGCAGGCCCGGCTCGAGGCCATGGACCCCGAGGACCCCGACCCCGAGATCGTGGCCCTGATCCGCCAGCTGCTGCGCTCCGGCGACACCGCCCTGCTGGCCAAGGCGGTCATGACCTTCCCCGAGCACTTCCCGACCGCCTTCCCCCACGGCGGCGACGTGGCCACGGCCAAGCTCGAGCTCGCCACGACCCTCGAGACCATCGAGGCCGACGCCCTGCCCTCTGACCGGGCCTTCTTCGAAGCGCTGAACCGCCACGCCCTGTCCGCCGCCCTGCTCACCCAGCGGGACGCCGCCGTGGTGCAGAGCCTGCACGAGGACTTCGGCGCCGCGGGCATGGTGGACCTCATGCGCCGCATGAGCCCCCGCATGGGTGGGCTCCTGTTCGCCATGGCCCCCCTCGAGGAGCAGCACGAGATGGCCCGCCTGCTGTCCCCGGGCGAGCGGGTCCAGACCGCCACCTGGCTGCTGCGCTCCAACCGCATGGACCCCGACGAGACCGCCCAGCTCTTCGCGATGCTGCGGGGATCTCCGCTGGGTGGAGCCCGGCCTGCCCTCGTTGAAGGCGGCGAGGTGACCGACCGCGGCGCGGCCTTCGACGCCGCGGGGGCCCTGTCCGTGCTCCTGGCCGCCATGCCCGCCGCCCAGCGGGCCGAGCTGTTCAGCGACGCCCTGCGGCGCTTCGGCGGCACCCCGGGCTGGTACCGGGGCATCCTGGTGGGCGACATGCTGCTGGCCGTGCACGCCGAGGCCCGCACCGACATGCTGCTCGAGATGGACCTGCAGCCCCTGGCCGCCTGGCTGTCCCTGCAGGACCGCCCCCTGCGCGCCGAGCTGCTCGCGACCGTCCCCGACTCCCTGCGGGCCGCGCTGGACAGCGTGTCCCAGTTCGCCTCCCGAGCCCAGCAGCTGTCCCTGGCCACCCGCGGCCGCCGCGAGCTGGCCCGGGGCCTGCAGCGTCAGCTGGCCCGCACAGGCGTCGCCTTCGAGCGCGTGCTCGTCCCGCAGGCTCCGGCGAACACATGATCCTCCGCCGGGTCGCCCTCTGCCTGCCGCTGCTCGCGGTGGGGGCGTCCTGTCGCAAGGTCCCGCTGTACGACGTCGCCGCCGGCTTCGTGCTGTCCGACGCCGCCTGGTTCGACGAGGAAGACACCCTCTTCGTGTTCTGGCATGTCGAGGCCGAGCAGGGCCTCGGGGAGCCATCGGTCGTGGAGATCCGCTTCGAGACCGACGAACAAGAGGTCGACTGGACCCCCCTCGAGGGGTTCGAGCCGGTGCACACCCACGTGGAGGTGGACTGCGGCGTGAACGCCCTGTGCGGCAGCACCAGCATCCACGTGCCGCTGCCCCCCCGCGGGGTGGACATCCGCCTGCGCTACCACCGCGACGGTGAGCTCGCCCTGGACACACGCACCAACTACAACTCCATCGGCGCCGGCACCCCCCACGCCAACCGCAGCCTCGTCGTCTACGGCGTCTTCGACGGGGGCAACGAGTGGATCCAGTGGCGCGGGCGCCACCAGTTCCCCACCCTGCGCAACGAGCAGGCCGAAGAGTACGGCCTGCGGCGCCAGTTCACCGTGAGCGACCAGGCCTTCGGCAGCGACTACGGCTCCAGCGCCGGCAACCCCTACGGCTACGGCGGGGAGTGCCCCGTGGCCTTCGAGCCCACCGGGCTGGCCGAGGTCACGACCACCGACCGCGCCGTGTTCAACCCCGACGTGCTGCCCATCGAGGCCTCCGACGACGCCCTGGTCTGCGCCTCGAGCACCGTCACCGACGCCAACGGGACCTTCACCACCGCCGCCATCGCCCGCAAGAACCCCGAGGTGCGCGCGGCGTTCCCCATCATGCGCAGCCCCATCCGGGACGCCAATCTCCTGAAGTTCTTCCTCGCCCCCTGCGATCGGACCATCTCCGCCGTGCACGAGACCATGCAGCGCCAGCGCCTGCAGATGAACGACGTGGAGACCACCTGCATCGACGACTGGGAGTCGGCCACCTTCGTGGACTCCCTGGCCGTGCTGTTCACCGACGCCGTCGAGGCCGCCCGCCCCGAGGGCGACGACATGGTGCTCGTGGTGGGGCTGCACCAGGACGAGCGGGGGGTCTCCGAAGCCGTCGAGGCGGCCCTGGCGCAGGTCGTGCCCGAAGAGCGCGGCACCGCCTCGCCCCGCCTGGCGGGGGCCTTCGTCTTCGACAGCGACATCCGGGGCATGTCCCTGCCCGAGCTGGACCCGGTGACGCTGTGGTGCCCCTCGGAGCTGCCCGACGAGGACGACACCGCCTACGACCTCTCGGCCAGCATCACCTGCGCCATCGCGCCGGACAACACGGACATCGAGCTGGGCCCCTTCACCTTCGGCACCCTGCCCATCCTGCCGTCCCGCAGCCTCTACCTGGACTTCATCGCCACCTACTCCGAGGCGCAGGCCGGCCGCGTGACCTCCCTGGAGTTCCGGGTCCCCGAGTTCTCCACGACCTCCGACCACGTGGAGATCCTCGACTACGGCGTGGTCACCTTCCTCGACGACGAGGTCATCAACGCCGACTCGGAGCACGCCTTCTCCTACTGTGTAGGCGAGGAGTACCAGCTGTACGTGTTCCGCTCCCCCCTGATGCAGAACCCCAAGATCCAGGCAGCCCTGGCCCAGGCCTGCGCCCACGGTGGCGTGGACGCGGAGCTGTGCGGCTGGGCCTCCCTGGGGCTGCTCCCCGTGGAGTACCTGTCCACCTGGCACGAGTGGCTCGGCGAGAGCGCCTACGACCTGGGCATCTTCTGGGAGTTCCCCTTCCTGCTGCGGGCGGAGTTCGAGATCTTCACCGCGGGCGCGGTGAGCGCCTTCGGCCTGAGCGTGCCCTTCGGCCTGGGGCAAGACGGCGAGGCCTACCTGGGCTCGTCCATGTGGCTCGCCGAGGAGCTGGACCTGGCCGAGCTGCTCACCCAGTGCACCCGCTTCTGCGACCACCCCACCTTCGACAGCGCCGGCGTCTACCAGGTCCAGGACGACTTCCGCACCACCTACGCCACCAGCTGCTACCTCCCCCGCTACCCCCTGCTCTCCGACGGCGGATTCCCCAGTGATCCCTAGCCACACCAGCCGCTGGCTCACGGCGTTGCTGCTGGCCGCCTCGCTGCTGGTCTGTCCGGCGGCGGTGGCCGATGAGGGCGAGGCCGACGAGACCGAGGAAGAGGGCGAGGACGAAGACGTCCTCCACCGCTACCGGACCCCCTTCGGGGTGCTCACCGAGCGCACCATCGGGACCACCTCGCGGCCGGTGGAGTACGACTGGCGCCGCACCACGGTCCACGTGGCCGCCACCGGCGAGCACCTCTTCGAGCTCAACAACTTCAACAGCCTCCGGGCCGGCGGGCTGGTGCGCACCCCCGCGGGCGGCGGCATCGTCGAGGCGGGCCTGGGCTGGGTCTGGGTCTGGGACAGCCCCTCGAGCGAACAGCTCGCCTACACCCCCTACCGCCAGCCCGGACGCCCCGATCGCCTCGAGCTGGACATCAACCTGGGCTACCCCCTGGCCGAGGGCGTGGTCACCGTAGCGCCCCGCATCTTCCCCGCGGTGGAGATGGTCTTCAGTGTCTACGGCGGGCTGAGCTACCACATCTACCCGGGCGCCATGAAGGGCAAGCGCTTCCGGGAGCGCATGACCGCCATCGCCTCGCCCATGCTCACCGAGTCCGAGCTCGAGATCCTGGACGAGCGCCGGCTGGACGCCATGCAGGTGGACACCGGGCGCTACGGCCTGTTCCTGGGTGTGGGCGACGAGCTGTACTTCAGCCAGGGGATCTTCGTGGCCCCGCGGGTGATGTTCGCCGTGCCCGTGCTGGCCGTGGCGGCGGGCTCCGAGCTGTGGTTCCAGGCCGATCTGTCCCTCAGCATCGGCGTGGCGTTTTGATCCTCCTGCTGGCGCTGTGCGCGATGGTGGCGGCGGCGCCACAGCCCAGCGATCACACCGTCGTCTACTACAACGCCCGCATGGCGCTGCGGGAGGACCAGCCCGTCGAGGCCATCAAGCTGTGGCTGCTGCGCAACAGCCTCGAGGAGCTGACCGGCACGGTCTCGCCCCACGACGGCGACTTCCACTCCGTGACCTGGGCGGCCACCGGCCAGCTGGGCATCTGCCAGGACGGCTTCCCCAAGGACAGCGACGGCGTGGGCCTGTGGCCCCTGGCGCTGCACAACTGGGTGGTGCGGAGCATGGGGCGGCGGGGGGTCGTGCGCAAGCCCCGGGTGTTCGACGCCTTCGAGCTGGGCCGCCAGCAGCGCTACGTCTCCCTGCACGACGTGCTCACCGCCCACGAGCTGCGGGCCGTGCGCTTCTACCGGGGCCGCTGCACGCGCCACAAGGCCGAGGCCTTCGACGCCGAGCTGCCGCTGCTCGGAGATCTGACGGACCGTCAGCGGGTGGCCATCCTGCTGCGCCACCTGCTCGAGGAAGCCCACCTCTCCCTGGACCCCGAGCGGGTCCGGGGCCACGCCGCCATCTCGGCGCGGCTGTTCGACCTCGACCTGCAGCTCACCGCCATCGCGGCCCGTGAGGCCCGCCAGGAGGCCCGGGAGCGGGCCCGGCGGGGTCGCATCGTGGGTCTGGGCAAGGGCTCCATCACCGCCATGACCGAGGCCGCCCCCAGCTCCACCCTGGACCCCGACACCGTGGCCGCCCGGATCCTGCGGGCCGCCGTGCACTGGCCCGTCTCCGAGTGGATGACCCTCGAGGCCGACCGCCGCCTGTTCCTCTGGGGCCACGCCCTGGCCTACGGCGGCGACCCCGACGCCATGGACCGCACCGCGCTGGGCATCATCGACGAGCTGATCGCCGCCCGGGACGGCGCCGAGCTGGAGCGCTGGATCTCCCACCGCACCGAGACCGCGGGCCAGATCGACGACATCTGGGGCGGCGCCCGCGGGGAGCGCCTGCTGGCCCTCGAGCGGGACAGCGGCTTCCGGGAGCGGAGCGTGATCGCCCTGCACCGCGGCGTGGACGACCTCGAGCGGGGCGCCATGCCCGGGGCCCTGCGGGCCTTCGCCTTCGCCCTGCAGCACGCCGAGGACTCCCGCAGCGCCGACACCGTGCGCAGCCTGAGCCGCCGCTGGCTGTCCTACGTGGCCGCCCAGTTCGAGACCAGCGACGAGCTGCTCATCACCCTGCAGGAGCTGGTGCCCCGCCGGGACTACGGCGTCATCCTCGAGGACCTGATGTGGCGGGCCGCCTTCCACGCCGACGGCGCGAGCTTCGAGCGCGGGGTGCGCAACCAGGCTGGCCGGGGCGCCCTCGAGCGGCGCCTGCGCCTGCTGGCCCCCCTGGCCCACGGCGAGCTGGGCCGCTTCGAGGACGGCATCGCGACGGGCCTCGAGACGTCACCCAGCGAGACCCTGCGCTTCCTCGACCAGATGATCCAGCGGCTCGAGCGCGAGGACGCCGACGTGCGCCGGGCGCAGCTGCCCACCATCACGCGCCTGGACCGGCTGCTGCAGCCCGTGGCGTCGGACCCCGAGATGGCCGGGCGCCGGGCCCGCACCGCCGGCTCCCTGCTGGCGCGGATGCAGGCCATCCGCGAAGGCCTCGGCGGCCTCGAGCCCGACGCCGGCCCCGAGGCCCGGGCCCGGGCCCTGGCCCCCGGCGCCGAGGTCTTCGCGGGCGCGGTGCGCCTGGCCCCCGCCGACCCCCTCCCCTGGCCGTTCCGGGCCTCCGAGGTCGCCGCCCCCTCTGTGTTCACCCAGCTGCAGCTGATCCCCATCGAGTGGCGCGACGAGGCCGGAGAGATCGTCTTCGGCTGGAGCGTCGAAGGGTGAGGCGCCGGGACCTGCGGACGAGGCGCCGGGAGCTCCGGCGTCAGCTGGCCGAGCGCAGGCGCGCGCTCCGCAGACAGCTGAAGGCGCGGCGCCGGGAGCTGCGGGCCGCCGGAGCCGCGGGCCGGCGGCAGCGGCGGCTGCGCTTCTGGGTGATGGTCGCCCTGATCCTGCTGATCCTGCTGCTGCTGCGCGACTGCCAGTGCAACGAGCCCCCGCCAGGGCCGGCGCCACCCCAGGCGGTGGACACCGCGGAGATCGACGAGCCCGAACCGGACCCCGAGCCAGAGATCGTCGCCCGCCGCGAGCCCGCCAAGGGCCGCCTCGAGGGCATCCGCCGGCCGCAGTACGGCAACGAGCCCCTGGACGCCCTGCCCTGGCTGGCCGCCTACCGCCTGCAGGTCGCCGCCCGCAGCACCCGCCTGGCCGAGTGCTTCGTGGGCGCCCCCAACCCGGGCACCCTCAAGTGGACCGCCAGCGTGGAGCCCTCGGTGGGCCACGTCAGCGATCAGGTCCTCGAGCCCTCCCTGCAGTCCGACGCCCTCACCCGGCGCCAGAAGAGCTGCGCCTTCGAGGTGCTCTCCTACCCGCCCTACGAGCTCGAGAGCGACGGGGAGCGCTCGACCCCGGCGCGGGTGAGCATGGTGATCGAGTTCTGATTACCCCTGGGCATCACCCGGCCCGGAGTCAGCATGTCCCGTCCTCCCCGCCCCACCACCGGCCGCCAGGGCCAGGACTGGTGGGATGCCCGCTACACCAGTGGTCAGACCGGCTGGGATCGGCCGACGCACGCCGACCAGATCGAGCGCTTCGTCACCCGCCTGAACCTCCCGCTGGGGCGCGCCCTGGACCTGGGCTGCGGCCGCGGTCGCAACAGCCGCTGGCTGGCGCAGCAGGGCTTCTCCATGGTGGGCGTGGACATCTCGGCGGTGGCCATCGCCGACGCGAAGGCCGCGCAGGGCGGCCTGGACTGCGAGTTCCACCGCGTCGACGTGCTCGCCGATCCCATCCCCGGCGGCCCCTTCGGTGCGGTGTTCGACTACGGCTGCTTCCACGTCTTCGACGAGGACGCCCACCGGGACATCCTGGCGGCGAAGCTCGCCGACGCCCTGGACCCCGGCGGCCTGTACATCGCCATGATCGGCAGCACCGACGGCCCGCCGCGGGACGACGGCCCCCCGCGCCGCAGCGCCCTCGAGGTGGTCCGCGCCCTCGAACCGCAGTTCGAGATCCTCGAGCTGGTGCGCGGCGTGATCCGCCCCGGCGAGGATCCCATCCGCCCCACCTGGGAGCTGGTGGCCCGCAAGCGGGACGCCTAGCCATCCATGCTCCACCGGACCGACGGCGTCGGGCTCGCCGACCTGGCCCAGCTGCGTCACCCCCTGCGGGTGCTGATGGAGCGGCAGCCCCACGAGGCGGACTTCGCCCTGTTCCGGCACCTGGCGCCCCGGGGACTGTTCCTGGACCTGGGGGCCCACGCGGGCCAGAGCGCCGCGAGCGCCCACGTCGTGCAGCGCGGCTGGGACATCCTGGCCTTCGAGCCCGACCCAGCCCTGGCCCCCAGCCTGCGGGTGCTCGCCCGCCTGCTGCGGGGCCGCCTGCGGGTGCGCTGCGAGGGCGTCGCGGACCGGCGGGGTATGGCCACCCTGCTGGTCCCCACCGCCGGCCGACGGCGGCTGCCCGGCGAGGCCAGCTTCGACCGGGAGAGCCTCGAGGAGCACATCCCCACCCGACGGCGCCTGGCGGGTCTGGCCCGCGGGGCCCCCGTGCGGCTGCGCTCCATCCAGCGGCCCCTGGTCCGCATCGACGATCTGGGCCTCGAGCCCGTCGCGGTGAAGCTGGACCTCCAGGGGGGTGAGCTGGCCGCGATCCGGGGCATGATGGCAACGCTCGAGCGGCAGCGGCCACCGATCCTCATGGAGAACAACCGCCACTCCGAGGCCATCGCCGCGGCCCTGGCCCCCATGGGCTACCGACCGTGGAACTGGGATGCGGCCACCCAGCGGCTGGTGTCCCCCGCCAACCCCTTCGAGGCCCTCAACGTCGTCCTGGTCACCGAGCGCGCCCTCGCCGCGCTGCCCTGCTGAGCCGGCGCTGCTGACGGCCCTGCTCATGGGCGCCTGTCGGCCGGCGGTCAGCGGCGCCTGGTCGGACGCCGAGATCGCCGAGGGGGGACTCCCCAGCGACGACGACGATTTGCCGTAAAGGTCGCCTCGAGGGATCCGAACGGGAGGTCCCTGCCACTCAGCGTAGGCAACCAGCAGAAGGTGGACCCCCATGCCCAGCCCCGACACACGCCGGTCGTCCTACCCGTCACTGCTCGGGCCCCACGACTGGGGCCAGGCCGGGATGCGGCCGTCGACCCGCTGGGACAACCCCGAGGTCTGGGCCTGCGTCGGCTCCCTCGTCCTCATCGCCACCGCGGTGCTGGCCAGCGCCATCCTGTAGTCACACGACCGCTGGGGGACCCACAGCGACCGTCCACACCGACGCCGGGCTCAGCCGGAGTCGGGGACGACTACCGTGGGGACATGGACAACAAACGCCTCCTCGATCTGACCCTCCTGGTCCCCGGCTCCCTGCTCTACGGGCCACCCCTGGCCCTCGCCGCCGCGGCCGTGAAGCTCGGCGACGGCGGGCCCGTGCTCTTCCGCCAGCAGCGGGTAGGCCAGCACGGCGAGCCCGTGCACGTGCTCAAGCTGCGCACCATGACCAGCTCGGAGCCCCAGCGCGTGACCCGGGCGGGCCGGGTGCTCCGGCGCACCGGCCTGGACGAGCTGCCCCAGTTCCTCAACGTGCTGCGGGGCGAGATGAGCCTGGTGGGGCCGCGTCCCCTCACCCGCTACGACCTCGACCGTCTCGAGGCCAAGGCCCCCGGCTTCTCACGGAGGCTGCAGCACAAACCCGGCATCACCGGCCTGGCCCAGGTCCACGGCACCCGCAGCCTGGCCGACTCCATGGCCCTCGAGGACGCCTACCAGCCCGGCGCGCGGGCGGACATCCGCATCCTCGCGCGCACCGTGCTCATCAACGTGCTGGGCAAACAGCGGGCGCGGCGGCGGGTGGGCCACAGCTGATGGTCAGCGGATGTAGATCACGTAGCGCCAGCCGGGGTTGGTGATGTCGCTGGTGTTGCCGGCGGTGCAGCAGGACTTGGTGTCGTACCAGTTGGCCCAGTGGCCGTAGCTGGAGTCGTTGTTGTCGTAGCCCCAGGTGATGATCTGACCGTCCCAGCCCAGGCCCACGTGGGGGTAGGTGGGGCTGTTGCCGGTGTAGATGGTGATGCTCGAGCCGGTGGGCTCGATCTGGAAGGTGGCCACCGCCACGCCGGCCCCGCAGTAGCCATCGACGTAGCACTCGCCCTCGAGGCCGCCGCTGTCGCTGTAGGTGCCGTAGCGGGTCACGTCGTCCACGTCCGAGGGAGCCCAGCCGTACAGCACCTCGCTGAAGTCGGCCAGGGGGAGGTTGTAGGTGTGGATCGCGTCCGAGGTGGAGTCGGGCAGGATCGGCTCGCTCATGTTGTCGTTGACGATCAGCGAGGCGTGCATGGCGGCGGCCTCCGTGTTGTTGCCGTCGCGCTCCATCATGTTGTAGACGGCCAGCCAGCCGCCCCCGAGGAAGTCCATCTCGCACCAGGCCTCGAAGGCGCCGCCGTCGGCCTCCGGATCGAGCCAATAGGCGCCGTCGGTGGCGCTGGGGCGCTCGAGCAGGATGTCCTCGCAGGAGATGGCCGCGCAGGCCTCGGCGTCGCCGTAGACCAGGGAGTCGGCGTCCACATCACCGTCACAGTCGTTGTCGATCCCGTCGCAGAGCTCTTCGGCGTCGGGGTTGACGTCGGCGTCACCGTCGTCGCAGTCGCTGTCGTCGTCGACGTAGCCGCTGGGCTCGCTGCAGGCCTCGGTGCTGACGCTGGCGTCCCCGTAGCCGTCCAGATCGGCGTCGGCGTACCAGGTCTGCATCCCCGAGGGGTGCCCCTCGTCGATGTCTCCATCGCAGTCCTGGTCGAGACCGTCGCAGATCTCGGTGGCGCCGGGGTACATCGAGCTGTCCAAGTCGTCGCAGTCGGTGGCGTCGGCCACGTAGGTGGACGGCTGCGTGCACGCGGCGACGGTGTAGGCGGCGTCGCCGTAGCCGTCGCTGTCGTGGTCCAGATACCAGACGGTGTCGGGGTTGAGGCTCGCGTCCCCGTCGTCGCAGTCGCTGGCGTCGGCCACGGTGCCCGAGGGCTGGGAGCAGGCCAGCTGCGAGCTCGAGGCGTCGCCGTAGCCGTCACCATCCGCGTCGGCGTACCAGGTGCCGGCATCCACGGCGGCGTCCTCATCGACGCTGCCATCGCAGTCGTTGTCCACGCCGTCGCACAGCTCGTCGACGCCGGGGTTGATGGCCGCGTCGCCGTCGTCACAGTCGGCGCTGTCGGCCACCGCGCCCGAGGGCTGCTCACAGGCCCGCAGGGAGCTGGAGAGGTCGCCGTAGCCGTCGCCATCGGCGTCGCTGTACCAGGTGCCGGCGTCGATGGCGGCGTCCTCGTCCACAGCACCATCGCAGTCGTCGTCCACACCGTTGCAGGCCTCGTCCGCCGCGGGGCTGACGGCGGCGTCGCCGTCGTCGCAGTCCTCGCCGTTGTCCACCGTGCCGCTGGGGGCGGTGCAGGCCACGCTGGTGGCGCTGGGGTCGCCGTAGCCGTCTCCGTCGCCGTCGCCGTACCAGGTGCTGGCGTCGCTGGCGTCGTCCTCGTCCACCGCGCCGTCGCAGTCGTTGTCCACCGCGTCGCACAGCTCGTCGGCGCCGGGGTGGACCGTGTCGTTGAAGTCGTCGCAGTCGCTGGTGTCCGTGCCGTAGCCGCCAGGGGCCTCGCAGGCGGTGGTGGTGACCGTCGCGCTGCCGTAGCCGTCGGCGTCGGCGTCGGCGTACCAGGTGCTGGCGTCGATGGCGTCGTCCTCGTCGATCTCGCCGTCGCAGTCATCGTCCACGCCGTTGCAGGACTCGGCGGCGCCGGGGTGGATGGCGGCGTCCCCGTCGTCGCAGTCGGCGTCGTCGGCGGACAGGCCGGCCTCTTCTTCGCAGGCCTCGTAGGTGGCGGCCGCGTCGCCGTAGCCGTCGAAGTCGGCGTCGGCGTAGAAGGTCTCGGTCACGTCCTCGTCGATGGCCTCGTCGCAGTCGTCGTCCACACCGTTGCAGACTTCCTCGGCGGCGGGGTGCACGGCGGCGTCGCTGTCGTCGCAGTCGCTGGCGTAGGCCAACTCCACCGTGCCGCTGGGGGCCGCGCAGGCCTCGACGGTGCTGTCGATATCGCCGTAGCCGTCCCCGTCGGCGTCGACGTAGAAGGTGTTGGTCTCGAGGGCGGCGTCTTCGTCGATGGCGCCGTCGCAGTCGTGGTCCACACCGTTGCAGGCTTCAACGGCGCCCGGGAAGACCGCGGCGTCACCGTCGTCGCAGTCCTCGGCGTTGTCCAGGTAGCCGGAGGGGACATCGCAGGCGGTGACGCTGGACCCGGGGTCACCGAAGCCGTCGCCGTCCACGTCGGCGTACCAGGTGGCGGCGTCGCTGGCGTCCTCGTCGATCTCTCCGTCGCAGTCGTTGTCCACCGCGTCGCAGAGCTCCTCGGCCCCGGGGTACACGGTCGCGTCACCGTCGTCGCAGTCCTCGGCGCCCTCCACGGTTCCGCTGGGCTGCTCGTCGCAGCTGGCCTCGACGCTGGACCCGGGGTCACCGAAGCCGTCGCCATCCGCGTCGGCGTACCAGGTGCAGAGCTCGACCTCGGCGCCAGTATCGGTCTTGGTGCGGCAGGCGCTGGCGACGATGAGGAGGGAGAGGATCAGCAGGCGGTTCATGCTCGCTCCGGGGGCTCGAGTCGTGGCTCGAGTATAGCCCCCAATCCAGGGCTCACAGGCGCGGAGCCGGACCTATGCCTCCGTTTCCCGAACACTCGCTGACCTATGTGGGTTGGATCCGAACACCTGCGCCGATCTCACGCCCATTCGGGCCCACGGGAGCCGTATTCACGCCCAAACCAGGCCCCGACAGCCCATTTTGGACCCGAAGTGTTCGGATCCAACTGGGATAGGTCGGCCGCTGTTCGGATTTCGGGGGCATAGGTCCCCCGGCAGCTGCTGGACAGGCCTCAGTCCCGCTGCAACAAGCGCCGCTCGCCCGTCTCGAAGTCCAACACGAGCCGCAGGTCGTCGAGATCGATGCGGGTGACCCCCGCGCCGTGCTCGACCTGGGCGTAGGCGTTGTCCCAGCGATCGTAGGGGCCGATGTCGACCTCGTCGCCGCCCACCGTCATGGGTCCGTCCCAGCCCACCTGGACCAGGCCCTGGCTGGGGGACTCGTAGGAGGTCACGTCGTCGTCCACGCCGATGGTCGCCGCGGAGATCGCCGCCACGAACTCGTCGAAGCTCGCCCACTCGTCGCTCGAGCCCAGCTCCACCACCCAGACGTTCTCGAGGCCCTCGGCGTCCAGCTCGTAGCTGTTCTCCTCGTTCCAGGTGACCGCGCCCTGAGACCACAGCGCCACGTAGCCATCGCCCTTCGCGCCGAAGGTCCAGTGGCCGTCCTGGACCACCTCGTCGAAGCTGTCCCGGGGGAAGAAGGCGTGGGTGTGGTCCGAGGAGATGTAGGCGTCGGCGATGGGCACCTCCTGGGGCTTGTACTGGATGACGCCGACGTTTTGGTGGAAGGTCGCCCGGGGCAGCCAGGAGCCGATCCACTGGCCGGCCAGCTCCACCCCCATGCCGTCATCGGACAGCTCGGAGGGGTAGCTGGTGAAGACGAAGGCGTCGCGATCGAGGGTCGCGATCCACATGCGGGTCTGCGACGCCCACAGGGCCTTGTTGTAGTCCTGGCCGCCGGCCAGCTGGTAGTGGGGGGTGCGGTAGACGTAGGTGTCCATGGCCTCGAGGCAGATGCCCCGGGCGATGGGCTCGAGCTGGGTGGCCAGATCCGGCAGGGTCTCGTTGGCGATGGCCATGTCGATGAGCAGCATCAGCTCGCTGGGGATGTCCCCGAAGAGGAAGCCCTCCCACAGGTCCAGATCCTCGACCATGCCGAAGGTGCCCTCGACCACCTCGGGGGCCACCAGGGCGCTGAGGCCGGCCCAGACGATGACGTCGTCGTGCTCGGTGTAGCCGACGCCCACGTCGGGCCCGTCCACCACGTCCCAGCTGTCCCGCTGCCGGTGCTCGTGGCTGTCGGCCGCGTCCTGGCCGATGTCCTCGAGGATCGCGGGGGTGAAGTAGCCGCCGCTGGTGGCCAGGAACGAACCGGAGAAGTCGCCCGTGGAGCTGTACTCCCCCAGGCCCAGCATGATCCACGCGGCCTCGTCGGTGCTCTCCTTCAGGCCGTCGATGAACTTGCTCTCGTAGGTGCGGCCGTGGACCGTGGCGAAGATGCCGTCGACCATGTTGTTGAGCAGGTCGAAGGCCACGATGTCCAGCACCGCGGCGGCCTTGGCGCGGATGACGGGGTCGTCGGCGTAGTCGGCCAGGTTGACCAGGGCCGGGATGTCCTCGTTGAAGTAGACGTTCGAGTGCCACTCGGAGAAGCCGTAGCGGCCCCGGAGATCGAGCCAGCGCTCCACATAGGGTGCGGCGTGTTCGGCGTGCTCGGCGCCGGTCATGCCGTTGTTCGAGAACACGGTGTCCGGGAACAGCTGGCCCACCAGCAGCTCGGACGAGTGGAACAGGGCCTGGTGGTTCTCGGTCCAGAAGCACATCTGGTCGACACCTGGCTCGTCGATCCAGTACTTGAAGTTCAACAATGTCTCTTCGATGAGCGCCCGGGTGTCCGCGTCCAGCGCTCCGGTCTCGTCGTCCAGGTAGAGCATCCGGATCAGCGCGGTGGCCGTGAAGTCGGCGGTGTCCTCGCGGGCGTCGAGCTTGTCGCAGGCCCGCACGATGGAGTCGGTGTCCACCTCGTGGCCCATGGCCACCCGGCAGACCTGGCCGTAGGTGCTCGAGATGCCGGGGCCGTTGTTGTCGTCGCAGAAGGCCAGGTACTCGGCCTGGCGTGACGTGAACGCCTCGGGCACCGTCAGCTCCACCTCGCTGTAGCCGGCGTCCGGATCGGGCCCGGCGGTGTCGGTGTCCACAGCCGGTCCGCAGCCGCAACCCTGCAGCATGGCCAGCACGAAGGCAGCCGCCGCGGCCAGGCCGACGCCGACCGCGATGTACAGGGTCGTGTTGTCGCCGGCGCCCGCGCGGGGCGGGTCCACCAGCCCGAGGTAGCCTTCGCCGCCTCCTGGCCGCAGCTGGACCTTGACCATCAGATCGCCGGGGCGCCCGCCCTCGGCGGCGGCGCCCTGACCGCGGAGCCGCAGGATGGCGCCATGGGGCAAGCCCTCGGGGAGCATCAAGGTGAGCGTGTCTCCAGACTCCCCGGGCGCGGGCACGCGCGCGTGGCGCTGACCACCACCGGGCAGCTCCATGGGGACACGGACCCGGCAGCCCGCGGCGTGGCCCACGGCCTCTGGCGGTACCTGCACGGTGTGGTGGAGGTCCTGCCCCTTGGGTCCCAACGGGTTGCCGCGATCGTAGATGTTGCCCAGCTGGGCCATGGGGGCTCCTTTCAGGTCTTGGGCAGGATGCGCTGGATGAGCCGCTCGGGTGGGTCCTCGAAGAGGTGCACCGGCTCTTCGCGCCGGGCCTCGGGGTCCCAGCGCAGCAGCCGGAAGCCGGCGGGATCGAGCTTGGCGTAGGTGAACTGCATGGCCTGGGGCCTGATGGCGTCCCAGGGGCCCTGGATGGCAGTCCAGGTGCCGGTGTTCACGAAGGTGCCCCCGGTGGACAGGCTGCGCTGGTCGGCCAGGTGGGTGTGACCCATGGCGACGTTGGGGACCCCCACCAGCCGGCTGATGCGCTCGGCGTGGGGCTCGAGGGAGTCGAAGCTGGTGTCGCTGCGGGTCTTGAGCATCCGACCCCCAGCTCGCACCACCGCCGCCACCGCGGCGAAGGTGAAGACCGCCAGCAGCACCAGCCAGCCGGCCTTCGAGAACGGGCTCTCGGCCAGCCAGGGCACCGCGGTGATGACGTTGAAGACCAGGGCCCAGGCGTAGAGGGTGACGATGAACACCAGCAGCGCCACGCCCACCTGGCGGATGGCCGGCTCGACCATCTTGCGGAACAACCGCGCCTTGGTCTGGCCCGCGGCCACCGCCCAGCTGGACGCGAGCTGCTGCAGGGCGCCGCCCAGCTCGTGCTCACCGTCCAGGGCGTCCATCAGGGCGTCGTGCTCACCGCGGGCCTTCAACACCCTGGGGCTGTTCCACAGGGGGGCCTCCTGGAGCGCTCGCCAGAGGAAGCGCACGTTGCGGGCGGCCTGGGGCGCCACCTTGATCATGTCCTGGGCGCCGAGGAAGCGCAGGTAGTCGTCCAGGGAGACGAAGTTGCGGATGTAGGGGTTGCGGCGCTTGAGCCCGTTGTGCAGGTAGCGCACGAGCAGAGACCCCACCGGCAGATCGAGCTCCGGGTGGGCGCCCCGCGGGCGGCCGAGCCACAGGGGCGCCAGCAGGCGCGGCAGCACCGAGGACTCCTCGACCTGGTGGCCGTGCTCCACGTAGAGCCGCCCGGGCTCGAGGTGGAACCAGGGCTCGAAGCGCAGCCTGGCGTCGACCTCGGCCGCGTCGCTCCCGGCGGCCACCGCCCGCTCCACCAGGTGCTCCCGCAGGCGGTCGCGCACCCCCGGGAAGAACAGCTCCGGGTCGTGGTTGCCCGGCAGGACCACGAGCTGGTGTCCCCGAGCGATCAGGTCCCCCAGCGCGTCGAAGATGGCCGGGTGGCCTCGGACGATGCGGTCGAGCTTCCAGACCGTGGCAGGTTCCGTGGAGCGCAGGCCGAACTTGCGCTCCTGGCGGCGCACCCGGATGCCCATGGCCTCGGCGGTGGCCTCATCCGGCACCGCGGTGACCAGCAGGAAGTCGAAGACATCGCCCGCCAGGATCAGGCGCAGGGGCCGTCCCGCGGCCTCGCAGAGCCCGCACTGGTGGTCGAGGAACTCCGCCAGCTCCACGTCGTAGAAGAAGTCCTCGAGCCGGGAGGTGTGCCCAGTGCCGGGATCGCGACCCTCACCCCAGTGGAGATCGGAGAGGATCACCACGTCGGCGGGGGGGGCGGGCGTGCTTGGTTCCACAGTCGCTCCAGTTGGATCGGGATCTTCAGTATCCCGGGCTCGCCCTCACCCGTAGGGGGGGTACGAGCGGCATCGAATCGGTCATGACCCCCACGTGCCCCCCCGATCGTCCCGCAGACCGCACCCCCATCCGCTATACAGCCGCCGAAACAACAGCCTGGGAGTTTCCATGCGCCTCATCACCGTCTCCAGCCTCCTCATCCTCGTCGGCTGCGCCACCGACCTGTCCGACCTCGAGGTGCTCGAGGGCACCGGCTCGGATGTCGAAGGCAAGATCTACGGCGGCGACGCCCCCGACGCCCCCGAGCACGACGCGGTCGTGTCCCTGCACACCCTGAGCCGCGGCGGCAAGTACGTCTCCGTCGGCCCCTTCTGCTCGGGCACCCTGATCACCACCGACGTGGTCATCACCGCCGCCCACTGCACCGATGGCTCCCGGACCAACACCGTGGCCGTCTACGTGGGCGACGACCCCTCCGCCGACATCGTCAGCCACCTCTACTCGGTGGACGAGATCTGGGTCCATCCCGGCTACGACTCCCGCCAGCTGCTCAACGACATCTCCCTCATCCGCCTGACCACCCCCATCACCGAGTCGGTCACCCCGGTGCCCTACCTCTCGGCCGCCGAGGGTCTCACCAGCGCGGACATGGGCGCCCTGATCAACTTCGCCGGCTTCGGCCAGACCGAGACCGGCACCTCCGGGGTCAAGCTCCAGGTGGACGGCACCATCGACGCCCTGGGCTGCGGCGTGAGCGGCTGCCCCTCCGCGGGCGACACCGCCACCCAGTTCTCCTACAGCCAGCCCAGCTCCGGCCCCTGCTTCGGCGACTCCGGCGGCCCGGCCTTCATCTACCGGACCAGCGGCACCTACGTGGCCGGTCTGACCTCCTACGGTGACTCCACCTGCTCCGTCTACGGTGTGAGCACCCGGGTGGACGCCTACGAGACCGAGATCCTGGACTTCATCGGCGGCGTCGAGCCTCCCCCGCCGGTCGACACCGGCGAGCCGCCCCCGGCCGACGGCTGCAACAACGACGGCGTCTGCGACGAGGGCGAGAGCTGCGACGGCCGCGACGGCACCAGCGCCTGCGGCGACTGCGACGGCAAGACCAACGGCAAGCCCGCCAACCGCTGGTGCGAGGTCGGCTCGAGCTGCGAGGGTGGTGGCTGCCCCTAGGCACACCCCTCACCGACGCGAAGAGCCCCCGGCAGGCCGTCCTGCCGGGGGCTCTGACGTTCGGGGTGCGGCCTACTCGGCCTCGGCCCACTCCTCGATCATGAACTCGACGCGGCGGTTCTTGTCCCAGGCCGCCGCGTTGTGCCCCGGATCGACCGGCTTGGACTCGCCGAAGCCCTGGCTGACCAGGCGAGCGTCTGCGATGCCTTTGTCGATCAGGTAGCGCCGCACCGAGGCCGCCCGGCGCTCGCTCAAGCTCTGGTTGCTGCTGGCCCCGCCGCGCTCGTCGGTGTGCCCCTCGATGCGCACCTTCAGGATGTCCTCGCGCTCCGTGAGGATCCCGGCGATCTCGTCGAGCAGCGGGTAGCTCTCGGTCTTGATCGTGTCCTTGGCGGTGTCGAAGTAGACCTTCTCGAGGATGTCGATCTTGTCCTGGGTCACCGCGACGCGGGTGGGCGCGAGGCGCACCACCACCTCGGTGAGCTCATCCACGACGATCTCGGCCTCTGCCCGCCCCAGGGCGTAGCCCTCGGCCTGGACCAGCAGGCTGTGGGGCCCGGGCAGCAGCTCGAGCTGCGCCCCCTCGGCCGGCACCTCGGCCCGGTCGAGCTTGTCGATGATGAGGTAGGCCGGGATCGGCTCCTCGTCTGGGCCCAGCACGGTCAGGCCCAGCTGGCCGGTCTGAGGCTGCAGCATCAGCTCCACAAGGTGGGGGCCGTGCTCGGGCACGGTGACCGGGATGTCCTGGGTGCGGTAGCCGTCGGCCTTGGCCTCCAGCCGGTAGGAGCCGGGGTGGACGGTGACCTCGAAGGCGCCGAAGCCCGCGCCGCCTTCTTCCTCGCCCCGGAGGGTGCCGGCCGCGTCGTCCACGAGGTCGCCGTCGCGGTCCACCAGGCGCACCTGGACCACCACGCTGGGATCCGGGCAGCCGTCGTCGTCGTTCCAGCTGTCGAAGTCCTCGGGCTGCTCGGGGCAGGGATCGGCGCTGTCCACCAAGCCGTCCTCGTCGCTGTCCTTGACCAGGGGGGGCTCGTAGCCCACCGACACCAGCGCGCGGAACACCGGGGCGCCGATGCCCCGGGTCAAGCCCGTGCCCACGCCACCCCGCAGCACGGTGCTCTCACCGACCCGCCCCCAGCCGCCGAGGATGGCCTCGAGGGGCGCGCTGGCGTTGTTGGAGAAGCCCTCGGAGTAGGTCAGGGCGCCGGCGAGATCGGCGGAGATGCCCGCGGCGTCATTGAGCGCGTAGCCACCGCCGAGTCGGTAGAAGAACTGGTCGTTGATCGTGACGTTGGACAGCTCCACCTCGGGCAGCCCGCGGGTGCCCAGGTTGGCCGCCAGCAGCACCGGGCCGATGGGCTTGTCGGCCACCAGGGCCAACTCCCAGCCCAGCCCCTGCGCCCCCAGGGGCAGCTGCACGGTGGCGGTCGGCAGCATCACGCGGCCGTCAACCGCCAGGCCCAGGGGGGCCTCCCGGCGATCGAGGATGGTGCCCTTGACGTCCACCATCACATCGCCCGTGCCCATGCCGCCCTCGACGATCTGGCCGTCGGAGAACAGGTAGATGGGGATGTCCAGGCCGATGCGGGCCCGCCCCACGGTGTAGCCACCCATGAGATCGAGCTGCAGCACGTCGGAGACCAGATCCATGCGGTCGCCGCTCTCGAAGATCACCACCAGCGGGTCCATGGCGTAGCTGGCCATGGCCCGGGCCACGAAGGTGCCGGGCTCGGCCAGCCCGCTGTCCAGGGTCCACAGGGTGTGGGTGCCGTCCATGGGAGGGCGCCACAGCTGGGCGTTGATGTCGGGCACACCGATGTCGTTGACGTCCTGGGCGGCGGCCGCGGCGATGAGCAGGAGGATGGAGGCGCTCATGAGCGGTCCCTCCGCCGCGCGGGGATGAGCAGGCCGAGCAGCAGCAGGGCCCAGGCGCCCGAGCCCGCTGCGCTCCCGGCGCTGCAGCTGCAGGCGCCGCCGTAGAAGCCGTACTCGCCGAGGAGCTCTTCGTCCGTGTCCGGCTCCGATGTGTCGATGGGTGGGTCGGTCTCGTCGGGCTCGTCGGTCTCGTCGGGCACGTCGGTGTCGCCCGTCTCGTCGGGCTCGTCGGTCTCACCCGTGTCGTCGGGCTCGTCGGTCTCGCCTGTGTCGTCGGGCTCGTCCGTGTCACCGGTGTCACCGGGCTCCCCGGTGTCGTCGGGGCCACCATCGTCACTGCCATCCAGCGGGTCGGTGCCGTCGACCAACACCTCGACGCCGTCCCACACGCCGCCGTCGTCGCTGTCCTCGTCGTTGGGATCGGTGCCGTAGACGTTCACCTCGTCACCATCGGACAGCTCGTCGTCGTCGCTGTCGGCGTCGAGCGGATCGGTCCCGGTGGTGTCCACCTCGGTGCCGTCGTCCAGGTCGTCGTCGTCGCTGTCGGCGTCGTTGGGATCGGTGCCGTAGATGTCCACCTCGTCACCGTCGAGCAGGCCGTCACCGTCGGTGTCGGGGTCGTCGGGATCGGTGCCGAGGGTCTCCTCTTCGGTGTCCGTGAGGCCGTCGCCGTCGCTGTCCTCGGTGGTGATGTCGTCCGTCCCGTCCAGCGGGTCCGTGCCGTCGGTGAGCACCTCGGTGCCGTCGCTCACGCCACCGGCGTCGGTGTCCGGATCGTTGGGGTCGGTGCCGTAGGTGTAGATCTCCTAGCCGTCGAGCAGGCCGTAGCCGTCGCTGTCCTCGTCATCGGGATCGGGGCCGAGGGTGTACACCTCGTAGCCGGGCAGCAAGCCGTCGTCGTCCGTGTCGTCGTCCGCCGGATCGGAGCCCAGGGCGGCCTCTTCGCTGTCGGTCAGGCCGTCGCCGTCGCTGTCCGGGTCCACGATGTCGTCGCTGCCGTCCAACGGATCGGTGCCGTCCTCGAGCACCTCGGCGCCGTCGCTGATGCCGCCGGCGTCGGTGTCCGGGTCGTTGGGATCCGTGCCGTAGTCGTTCACCTCTTCTTCATCGACCTGACCGTCGCAGTCGCTGTCGTCGTCGGTGGGATCG
>CAYZVO010000082.1:0-34507 GCA_964481655.1 uncultured Enterobacterales bacterium
ACCAGGACCATGGGCTCGTCGATGAGGTTGTCCATGTAGGGCAGGGTGATGTCGTCCTGCACGTCGTCCACCGGGTGGCCGGGGTTGAGGTACAGGGGCAGCGGGGTGTCGGGATCGGCGCTGTAGTCGTCGGGCAGGTGCAGGCTGTAGCTGAAGTCGAAGTCCTCGAGCATGGCGGTGCCCAGCGCGACGTCGGGGATGGGGTGGCCGTGGCTGATGCCGGTGGTCCACTCGGAGAGCTTGCTCTCGGCGTCCAGCTCCAGCAGCAGCGCCCGGACCGCGGCGGGCTCCGCGCCCTCCAGCGTCGCGAGGCTGGCCTCGTCGCAGCCGGCGTCCACGACGGCCCGCAGCTCGTCGATGCTCACCGGGGTCCAGTCGGGGTCGAGGGCCGTGTCGTCTCCGGCGGGGCAGCCGGTGGCGAGCAGGAGCGCGAGGATCAGAGGGCGCATGGGGGCTCCGGGGCCGGAGGGCTCATGCCCTATACTGCATGGGTCCACGCCCCAGGGGAAGCCTCCATGCCGCGCCTCGTCCTCCTGCTCGCCCTCGTCGGTCTGACCGCTTGCACGTCCGATCCGGACGACACTCAGCCGTCGGAGACCGAGCCGCCGGGAGACTCCACCCCCGACTCCGAGCCGTTCGAGCCCGAACCGCCGGGCGAGGCCTACGACGCGTTCTGCGGCGACGCCGACTGGGAGAGCAGCGCCTACGACGCCGTGGTCCACGAGCTCACCGGCAACTGGACCGGCTCCTACACCACCCTGGACCCCGGCACGATCTTCACCATGAAGTTCATCCCGCCCCACCCCTTCGAGCTGACCGGCGTGCGGGTGGGCTTCGCCGGTGACGACGGCCCGGTCAAGATCCGCCTGGTGCGGGCCTACGGGCGCACCTACCCGGACCTGGATCGGGACGACGCCGATCTGATGCCCCCCATCGAGACCGACGCCGACGTGGTCGCCGCCGACGGCTTGGTGGAGTTCCCCATCGGCCACCGGGGCGTCTATCTCGAGCCCACCCAGCACTACATCCTGGTGGTGGAGCAGGTCGAGGGGGGCCCCGGCCCCACCACCGAGACCCAGGGGGACGAGCCCACCAGCCGCGGGCTCATCTTCCTGCCAAACGACGTCAACGCCTACGGCATGACCGGCAACTTCCGCATGGAGCTGACCGGCCGTCACTTCTGCGCCTGGGACGACGCCGAGCGCTGGTTCGACGCCGATGATGACGTGGCCTTCGCCTCGGCGGGCAGCTCCCGCATCGGGGTGGTGGACGTGGACGGCGACGGCCACGAGGACGTCTACACCCTCTCCGGCGGCCCCCAGGTCTACGCCGGCGACGGCGACGGCGGCTTCGAGCTCTTCGAGGGCAGCTGGCCCGAGGAGGCGGCCTACGCGAGCCACGTGGTCTTCGCCGATGTGGACAACGACGGCGACCAGGACGCCTTCATCGGCCCCTATGTGGGCGCCGATGACGACGACGACGGCACCACCAAGGCCGAGGGCGACTGCGACGACACCGACAGCGACATCGAGCCGGGGGACGACGAGGTCCCCGACAACGGCATCGATGATGACTGCGACGGCACCGTGGACGACGGGCTGGACGAGAGCGATCGGGACGGCGACGGCTGGACCGTGCTGGCCGGCGACTGCAACGACACCAAGGACGACGTCCACCCCGAGGCCGAGGAGGTCAAGGACGGCTACGACAACGACTGCGACTACGAGGTGGACGAGAACTACGCCAACCGGATCGCCATCAACGACGGCGCGGGCGCCTTCACCCTGCTCGAGGGCTCCGGGGTCGAGGTGGTGGACCACAGCACCACCGCCGCGTTCGGCGATGGCGACGGCGACGGCAACCTGGACGTGTACTGGGGCAACTGGCTGGAGCACTACCCCGACGACCCGGCCACCCCGGACCGCTACTTCGAGGGCACCGGCGATGGGACCTTCGTCGACATGCACGAGGCCGCGGGGCTGACCCTGAGCAAGGACCTGTCCTGCTACGGCGTGCTCTGGAACGACTTCGACAACGACGGCTGGCAGGACATCTTCGTCGGCAACTACCACCTGTACGACAACCAGCTGTGGCAGAACCAGGGCGACGGCACCTTCGTGGACGTGGCCGGGGATGTGCAAGTGGATCACGACGACGTGCCGAGCGAGTACCTGCAGTACCCGGGCGGGCACACCTACGGCGGCGACTTCGGGGACATCGACAACGACGGCGACATGGACATGTACATGTGCAACCTGGCCCACCCCCGGACCATGCCCTGGAGCGACCCCAGCATGTTCGTGGTCAACGGCGGCGAGCCGGACTTCGTCTTCGACAACCTGAAGGAAGAGTACGGCTTCATCTACGACGAGGGCGACGTCAACGCGACCTTCGCCGACTTCGACCACGACATGGACCTCGACATCGCCGTGGCCAGCCTCTACACCAACCACTACTCGCGGCTGTACCGCAACGACGGCGAGGCGGGCTTCACCGACGTGACCTACCAGACGGGCACCGCGGTGCACGACTCGGTCTCGGTCATCTGGGCCGACGTCGACGAAGACGGCGACCTCGACCTGCTCACCGCCGACCGCGCGGGCGCCCCCTACCTGCACCTGTTCGAGAACACCGTGGGCCAGGACCGCCACTGGCTGCAGATCGAGCTGGTGGGCACCATCAGCAACCGCGACGCGCTGGGGGCGCGGGTCACGCTCGAGGCCGGTGGTGTGAGCCAGATGCGCGACGTGCGGTCGAGCGGCGGCCACAGCACCAACCAGACCACCCGCATCGTGCACTTCGGCCTGGCGGACAACGAGAGCATCGACAGCCTCGAGATCCGCTGGCCGGCGGGGGCGGGCAGCGAGACCATCTCCGGCCTCGAGGTGGACCACCGCTACCGCATCGAGCAGGGGAGCGGCACGGGGGAGCTGGTGTTCTGACAGGCGTGTCGCGGTCTCGGGGGTCCGCGCTGCTACGGTCCGCGGGACACTGGCGCAGCTCCCTGCGACCAACGCCCGTTACCGCGGGATCCACGAGCCTGGCACAACTCCTGCAGTGGACCCCGTCAACCCCTGCCTTCCCGGAGACCCCCATGTCCGTCCCCGCCAGCAAGATCGTCTACCTCTCCCTCGCCGCTGTGGTCGGCACCTTCGCTGCGCTCGTGGCCACCGGCTGCGAAGGCGTGGCCGGCGACGCCACCATCGAGGCCGGCTCCTGTGAGGGTGACTCCTACGACAAGGACATGGACACCGGCTTCGAAGAGCTGGAGACCACCTTCGGCGTCAGCGTCGATGGCTCGGACATCGTCATCGCCATCGACAACATCGACGCCAACTGCTGCCCCAGCCCCGGCGCCGACGTCACCTTCACCGACATGGACATCCGCGTGGACTTCTCGGATGTCACCGGCGACGACGCCTGCCTGTGCACCTGCGTGACCGACTTCGAGATCCGCATCCCCGACGTGGAGCCCGGCGACTACACCATCGACCTGGACTACAACGGTGACGATCTGGACACCCTCGAGATCACCGTCCCCTAGGCCTGGTTGGAGACATCATGAACCGCTCCCTCTCCTTCGTGGTCCTGTCCGCGTTCGTCACCGGCTGCTGGCAGACCGCCGCCGATCCCGACCCCAACGTCAGCTTCTCCGAGTGCCAGGCGGACGCCTACGGCAAGGACATGGACACGGGCAACGACCACCTCTCGAGCGACATCTCGGCCAGCGTCGACGGTGACGACATCGTCATCACCCTGGACGACTACGAGGCCAACTGCTGCCCCAGCCCTGGCGCCGACATCACCATCGACGGCTCCGACATCCACGTGGACTTCCAGGAGATCACGGCGGATACGGCCTGCAACTGCATGTGCGTGATCGACTTCCAGGTGGTCATCCCCGACGTGGCGCCGGGCGACTACACCATCGACTTCGACTACGACGGCGAGGACCACGCGACCCTCGAGGTGACGGTGCCTTAGGGCCCCACCTCCGGTGCGTAGTCCTCGGGGTCTTCGGTGCAGCCGTCCCAGCCGTCGCCGTCGCCGTCGTGGTCCACCGGCTCGCCGGCCAGGCAGCCCAGCCACTCGTGCAGCTGGTCGGGGCGCTCGGCGAGGTAGGTCTCGACCTCCTCCCAGGCCTCCCGGGTGCGCTCGGGGTCGCCGTGGGCCTCGCTCTCGGCCAGCGCCCTGGACTCGATCAGGGCCTGGGCCTCGGTCCGCAGGGCGTCCAGCTCCATCTGTTCGATGCGCTCGAGCACGTCGATGAAGGCGCCGTGCAGCTCGGCCATGCAGGCGGGGGAGTCGAAGCAGATGCGGTGCACGCGGGCGCCGTGCCAGGTGGGGCCGGGCTCCATCATCACGCCCCCGTACTGCCCGAAGCTGTCCTCGAAGAGCTGGTCGGCGCCCCAGGGGAGGAAGGTCCAAGTGCCCGTGTCCGGGTGGTGGTGGACCTTGTAGTTGTTCATGCTCGGGCTGTAGCCGTCCCAGTGGCCAGTGGTGATCTCGGTGGCGGCGAAGCTCGAGTAGTCATCCATGTCGATGCGCTCGGCCATCACGCCGTAGCCCTCGTCGCCGCCGATGAGCTCGGCCTCCTCGAGCCACAGGGCCAGCTCCCGCAGGTCGTCCATGGACTCGTCGTCGCCGTTGTCCTGGTCGAACTCGTGGATGGAGGCCTCGTCGATGTCCATGCCGTAGGCGCCCTCGTAGAGGTTGCCGTCGTCGGTGCCGTAGTGGTCGTCCAGGAACAGGGAGTTGTCCTGGGACTCCACCAGCAGGAACAGGCCCTTGGACTCCCCGTTCAGGGTCAGGTCCGCGTAGGCGGTCCGGGGCGCGGCCACGCCGCCCTCGCGGAACAGGGCGTAGCCCATGGTCTCGTGGATGCAGGAGTCGTCCTGCACCAGGTTGTTCACCGTGAGCTTCTCCAGGCCGAGGTGCTCCTGGTCGTCCACGAACTTGTCGAGGTTGAGGATCAGGGCCGACTTGCCGGGGTTGCCGTTGCCGTCGCCGGAGATCTCGGGGTAGTCGCCGTCCAAGGGCACGAAGCTGCCCGCGCCGCCCTTGAGCCTGACCCCCACGTCGCCGTAGGCGGCGCCGTCGATGCTGACGTCGCCGCGGACATAGTCGGTGGGCTCCTCCAGCAGCGAGGCCCAGGCCTGGTCGTCCAGCTCCACCTCGAGCCGGTGGACCCGATCGAGGGAGAAGAAGGTGGCGATGCTCTGGTCCGGCCGCCAGTCGGCCTCCGGATCGGACGTGTCGTCGCTGACGGTGCCCGCGCAGCCGACGAGCAGGGTGGCGGTGAGCAGCAGGGGGATTCTCATGGTCACTCCTTGCGCGGGAGTGGTGGGGTGGGTGTCGGCGGGGAAACGCGACCGGGGTCCATTTCGGGGCGCTTTTTTTTGCAGCGCGGTCTCCAGCGGCTACCATGCCCGCCATGATCGCTTCCTGCACCCGCCCTGTCACAGCCCTGCTGGCCACGCTGCTGCTCTGCGGTTGCCCCGGTCCGCCCCCCGACAGCGATCCCCCGGCGGACGACACCGAAGCCCCGGTGGATCACGAGCCCTGGGGCCCGGGCGCCATCGACAGCCTCGGTGGTGGCGAGACCACCTGCAGCGACGACTACCTCGACGCGCCGGACGACCTCCCGGCCCCCGAACCCGGCGACAGCCCGGGCCAGCTGGCCTACACCGTGCGCCTGGTGACCGACGACTTCGATCCCCTCTGTGTGGTCGTGCGCTTCCCCGAGGACCGCGACACCCGGCTGTACGACGCCGGCGCCCCCGTCGTGGTCTCGGCGCTGCCGGGGCTCAAGGCCCAGGAGGCTGGCGCCGCCCAGGTGGACGCCCGCGCGGGCTTCGTCGAGGTCCAGCCCCTCTACCCGGGCTGGGCGGCGGGCAACTGCACCACCTCTGGCGACAACGACATGGGCGCCTACCGCTCGGCGGCCGCCGTGCGCGACGGGGTGCTCTTCGCCACCGGGCAGCTGCGGACCGATCGCGGGCACAGCATCGGTCAGCTGGTGGGCATGCCCCTGTGTGACGATCAGGTGGTGATCACCGGCCCCTCGAGCGGCGCCGGCGTGGCCCACTCGACCCTGGCTCGTTTTCCCGATCAGCTGGTGGGATCGGTGATGGGCATGGCGCTGTTCGAGGTGCCGCCCACCGGGCAGTTCGTGACCCTCGATGGCGGCGCCTACTGGATGGACACCGACAAGAGCGTGGACTCCGACGGCAACGGCTACGCCTGGGACGACGGCCAGAACCCCAGCTACGACGACGGGGACTGCGCCTCGTACAACACCTGCGATCTCGACTACTCGAACATGCTGTTCGTGCCCGAGATGACCGTGGCCGACGTCTTCCCGTTCCTCATCCACACCGAGTCGCTGGGCGGGCTGTTCTACCTGGACAACAACGGCAACGGCCAGCTGGACACCGCCGAGGGCGGGACCACCGACACCAACGGCAACGGTGGCGTGGACGACGACGAGGACTACCTGCTGCTGCCGAACTACCACAGCACCTGGTCGGACCCCAGCAAGCAGTACTTCTCCACCGAGGTCGCCCAGGCGGCCGAGGATCTGGGCCTGTTCGGCGAGGGCGAGTGGCCCGCCGAGATCGCCGAGCCGCGGCCCACCGCCGAGTACTGGAGCCAGCGCACCTCGGTGCCCTTCATGGACGACATCGCCGCGCACTACCCGCCGCCCTTCCGCGTGGCGCTGGGCTACACCGAGTACGACCACGGCCCGCCCCAGGTCACCCACCCCAACATGTGGGTGCTCAACTCGAACTACTTGGATCTGGGCGTCAGCGTGCGGCTCATCGGCGACTGGGAGATGCTGCAGTGCGTGCTCTCCAAGCAGCAGCTGGGTGACTGGCAGGTGGATCTCGAGCCCGACGTGCGGGTCCCCGAGCAGCGCATGCACGACTACGCCATCCCCGAGTCGCTGGACATCACCTCCGCCCGCGGCACCGCGGTGATGTCCCTGTTCTGGGACACCCTGGGCCCCTTCGACAACTGCCCCGCGAGGCAGGCTGCGCCGTAGCTAGGGCTCGTCGACCGGCTCGGTCTCCGTGTCTTCGCCCTTGCCGGTGTCTTCGGTCTTCTTCTTCGTCTCGCCCGTGTCCTCGACCTTGGTCTCGGCGGTGTCGTCCACCTTGGTCTCGGCGGTGTCGTCGGGCTCGTCGGTGTCCTGGGGCGGCTCGCCGGTCTCGTCGGGCGGGTCGCCGGTGTCGTCGGGGCCGCCGCCTTGCAGGGCCTGGACCAGGTCCTGGGTGTGGGTGATGGCGATGCGCATCCCCAGGCGGTTCCAGGCGGAGTCCGGCTCGATGTAGCCGCGGTCGGCGCTGCGGGAGTGCTTGGGGGCGAACCAGAACGACGAGCTGCGGTAGACGCGCTCGGCGTAGCCGGGACCCTCTCCGCCGATGGGGTCGATCTCGGTGTAGAGGATCGGCTCGTACCAGTCGTGGGCCCACTCGAGGACCAGCCCGGCCATGCCGTACAGGCCCCAGGCGTTGGGCTCCTTGCCGCCCACCGGGTGCACCACGTAGTCGGAGTTGCCGCAGTACACGGCGATGGAGTCCAGGGTCTCCTTGTTGTCCAGGACCAGGTCCCCGTCGCAGTAGAAGAAGTCGTCCTCGTGGACCAGGTTGCCGCCGTTGTAGAAGGCGTTCATCTCGCCAGCGCGCGCGGCGTACTCCCACTCGGCCTCGGTGGGCAGGCGGAAGCCCGTGCAGTCGTAGGGCGACTCCCAGTCCGGCCCCAGGTCGCAGGTCATCTCGCGGCCTTCACCCATGCAGATGTAGCAGAGCGGCAGCCCGATCTCCTCGGACAGGGTGTTCGCGAAGTCGGCGGCGGCGTTCCAGGTGATGGTCTCGACCGGGCAGGCGCCCTCGCAGTACTCGGCGGACTCCGAGGGGTTCTCGTCCATCGACTGCATCCAGCGGGCCTGGGTGATCTCCGTGACGCCGATGTGGAAGCTGTGGGTGAGGCCCACGGTGTGGACCCGCTCGTGGGACTCCCGGCCGATCTCCCCGAAGGGGCTGCCCATCTCGAAGGTGCCCTCGCACATGAAGGCCATGGGGATGTCCACCATGTTCAGGGTGGTGCCGGGGTGGATGTTGGGGTTGTCGTCGTCGCAGTCCCAGCGGTCCTCGATGTACCCGTCGGGCTGGCTGCAGGACCAGTAGGTCTGGGTTGCGTCGCCGAAGCCGTCACCGTCGGCGTCGGGGAACCACGGGCTGGCGTTGACGGCCTCGTCCTCGTCCACCACCCCGTCGCAGTTGTTGTCGATCTCGTCGCAGATCTCGAGGGACGCGGGGTTGGTCATGAAGTCCAGGTCGTCGCAGTCGTCGCCGCCGGCTTCCATGGCGATGTAGCCGTCGCCGTCCATGTCCTGGTCGTCCAGGCCGTCGCAGTCCTGGTCGATGCCGTCGTACTCGATCTCCTCGGCGGCGGGGTGGATCGAGGGGTCGGTGTCGTCGCAGTCCACCGAGTCGAGGTAGCCGTCGCCATCCTCGTCGATCAGCTTGGGATCGCAGGCGGTGATGGCCAGCAGGAGCAGGGCAGGGGTCAGGGCGGTTCGCATGGCAGCACGCTATCCCAGGTCCGCGCGGCCCGCGACAGCGGAGATGGTGACGCGGTGCGGCCCCGGGCGGGTATAGTGCAAGACCCCCGCACGAGGACTCGATCATGCCGTGGCGTACGCCCCTCGCCATGTCCACCGTCGCCCTGCTGATCTCCGGCTGCCCGGGGCCCGACGACTCGGCGCCGGACAGCGACGCTCCGCGCTGGGAGCCCGCCGACACCGTGGTGCTGCTGACCGTCGATACGCTGGTGGGCCGCGTCATGGACGGCAACGGCCAGGGCTGGGAGGTCATGCCCAACACCCAGGCCATGCTGGATCAGGGGGTCTCCTTCCCCCACGCCGTCGCCGCCATGGGGGTCACCGGGCCCAGCCTGGCCACCGTCACCACCGGCACCTACCCCCGGGAGCACGGCAAGCGGGCCAACTCCAACCCCGACATGCGGCGGCCCAGCCTGGCCGAGTACTTCCAGACCGCCGGCTACACCACCTGGAGCTACTCCGCGAACAAGTGCGAGATCATGGAGCCGGGCAGCGATCTCCACCGCTGCAGCACCACCGCGGGGCTGTCCCCCAACACCTTGGCGGCCCAGGACGCCTGGCTGGTGGAACAGCTCGAGGCCGACCTGCCCAGCCTCGAGGCGGGCACGCCCCTGTTTATCTGGATCCACTTCAACCAGGCCCACACCCCCTACGACGCCGTGGACGCCTACTACCAGGAGTTCCACCCCCAGGAGTACACCGGCCAGATCGTCGCCGAAGACACCGACATGCTGGACCGGATCACCCTGGACCACCTGCCCTACAGCGAGGAAGACGCCCTGCACGTCGAGGCCAGCTATGCCAGCGGCCTGCGGGCGGTGGACGACAACTCCCAGCGGGTCCTGGACCTGTTCGATGGCGCCGGCCGGCTCGACGACGTGGTGCTGGCCTGGGGCGGCGATCACGCCGAAGAGCTGCACCTGCACAACGACTACTTCTTCCACGGCTGCTCGCCCTACAACGCTGTCTACGAGGTCCCCTGGGGCTTCTGGGCGCCCCAGCGCCTGCCCGCGGGGCTGATCTTCGACACCCGCATCAGCCTGGCCGACATCGCCCCGACCCTCGTCGAGCTGGCCTCGGCGGGCCCCGCGTCCGAGCAGCACAGCGGCCGCAGCCTGGTGAGCGGCTTGCTGGCCGACGATCTGGCTTCGGAGCCGGTGTTCTTCGAGCGCGGCTTCGACACCGTCAGCGTGGTCCACGGCGACGACAAGCTGGTGCTGTCCACGGTCACCGCCTACGACTCCTGCCTGCCCTACGACGGCACCGGCCAGGCCTTCGAGACCGAGCTGATCGAGTTGTACGACCTGAGCGCCGACCCCGACGAGATGAGCAACCGGGCCGACAGCGACACCGAGCTGCGGGACCAGCTGCAGACCACCGTCTGTGGCTGGGTCACCCAGGAAGACTGGATCGAGAACCCCAAGCAGCAGGCCACCAACGAGCTGGTGGCGCTGTGTGAGGCCTGGATGGCGGATCACGGGGGCTAGGCGTGTCCTTCGAGCAAGGTCCCATCCGCCCGCCCTCCGAGGCCCGCTCCCTGCTGGTGCGGGTCAACCGCAACTGCCCCTGGAACCGCTGCGCGTTCTGCCCGGTGTACAAGGGGGCGCCGTTTTCGCTGCGCTCGGCCGACGAGGTGCTGGCCGATCTTGACGCCATGAAGCTGCAGCTGGGCGACCGCTACCGCACCGCCTTCCTGCAGGACGCCGATCCCTTGTCGACCAAGCCGGCGGAGCTGGTGCGGATCCTCGAGGGCCTGCGGGAGCGCTTCCCGTCGGTGGAGCGGGTGACGGCGTATGCGCGCTCGCGGTCGTTGGCGCGCTTGCTGCTGGAGGACCTCCTGGCGCTGCGGGCCGCGGGGCTGGACCGGGTGCACGTGGGGTTGGAGAGTGGCTGCGACGCCGTGTTGGCGCTGGTCAGCAAGGGTGCGCGGAGGGAGCAGCAGATCCGGGGCTGTCGCAAGGCCGTGGAGGCGGGCTTCGAGCTATCGGTCTACGCCATGCCGGGCCTGGGGGGCGCGGAGCTGTCCGACGCCCACGCCGACGACACCGCCTCGGCCATCGTCGCCATCAGCCCCCACTTCGTGCGCCTGCGCACCTGCGTCGCCATCCCCGGCACCCCCCTGCACACCCTGCGGGAAGAGGGTCGCTGGACCCCGGTGGGCGAGCTGGCCACCCTGCGGGAGCTGCGCCGCTTCCTGGCGGGGCTCCAGGGTGTTCACACCCGGCTCGAGAGCGACCACGTGCTCAACCTGCTGATGGAGCTGCGGGGCGACCTGCCCCGGGAGCTGCCGGCGTTGCTGGGGGTGATCGACGGCTTCCTGGCCCGGCCGCTGCGGGAGCAGCAGCGCTACGCCGTGGCCCGCCGCGCGGGCTGGTGCATGTCCCTGACCCACTACGAGCACCTGGGCCTGGAGGCGCAGGCCGAAGAGGCGCTGGCGGAGCTGGAGGCCCAGGGCAGGGGACTGGACGATGTGCTCGAGCTGCTGCGCGGGCGGACGATGTAGCTGTCAGCGTGGTGGTGGCGGCGGTGTGGGTGGTGGTCGCGGGCCTACAGCCTACAGCCCACGGCTCGGCGGTGGTGCGGGCGGCGCTGGTGGTGTGGTTCGGGGTGGCTGGTGGCCCCGGCGTTTCGGTTCGAGGGAGGGTGACGAACACCCCCCGCCAAGCTGAAACGCTCGGACCCCGATCCGTTCCAGAATCGGCGGGGGTGACGAGCACCCCCCGCCAAGCTGAAACGCTCGGACCCCGATCCGTTCCAGATCCGGGGAGGGTGACGGCCAACCCCCGCCAAGCTGAAACGCTCGGACCCCGATCCGTTCCAGAACCGGCGGGGGTGACGAACACCCCCCGCCAGGCTGAAACGCCTGCGGCTGTGGGCTGTGGGCTGTGGGCTGTGGGCTGCCCTACGGCAACCCCGTCACCACCCCCACCCCCCGCGGGATCGTGCTCACCGGCGTGATCCCCTCCCGCGAGGTCTCCCGCCCCAGCTGACCCAGGAAGTTGTCTCCCCAGCAGACCGGCGGACCCTCCGCGCGCCGGGCGCAGCTGTAGCGGGTGCCCGCGGACACCGCGATGGCGCCCTCGATCCCGTCCACGACGGTCGGCTCCAGCCGCTCGACCGGCGGCAGGACGCCGGCCTCGCCGGCCTCGTCGGCACCCCAACACCAGACGGCACCGTCGGCGGTCGAGGCGCAGCTGTGGTGGGCGCCGGCGCTCACCGCGACCGCTCCGGGGATGCTCGGTCCGGGCGCCGGTGCGGGCTGGTCTTCCTGGTTGGCCCCACCCAGCTGGCCGTACCAGCCGTCTCCCCAGCAGCGCAGCTGTCCATCTTCGAGCAGGGCGCAGCTGTGGGCCCAGCCCAGGGAGATGCCGCGGATGGGGCCCAGCTCGAGGCGAGCGATGCCACCCTCCGCCGCGTCCCCGTCGCCCCGCTGACCGTCGTCGTCGCTACCCCAGCAGCTCAGCGCGCCATCCCGCATGGTGGCGCAGGCGTGCCAGCCACCCACAGCCAGGGCGGTGGCGTCGGTCAGCACGCGCTGCGGCGTACGCACCAACTCGGGGCCCCCCGGCGCGGCCTGGCCGTCGCCGTTGCCGCCCCAGCACCAGACCTCTCCGTTCTCGGCCCGTCCACAGGTGAAGTAGGCGCCGGCGTGGACCTCCACCAGCGGCGGCGCCCCGACCACGGCCACGGGCTCGCGCCGCATCCGGTCGTTCAGCTTGCCGTTTCCCAGCTGCCCGTTGCCATTGTGGCCCCAGCAGGAGACCCGGCCGCCGGCCCGCCGGGCGCAGGCGTGCAGGGTGCCCACGGAGACCGCCACAGCGTCGCGGATGCCCTCGATGGGCCGGGGCGTGGGCCTGTCGGAGCCCATCTCCTCGAGGCTGGCCCCCCAGCACCAGACCTCGCCGCTGTCCATCACCGCGCAGGTCTGGCCGCCGCCGGCGGAGAGATCGTCGACGGTGGCGGCCGCGGCGGCACCGGGCAGCGTCCAGCCCATGGCGGCGGTGAGTGGGAGGACGAGGCGAGGGAGCATGACGGGTCCGGTTGCTGGGGCTAGCCCGGCGAGAACAGGAAGGGGTAGCTGACGATGACGATGCCGCCCCCCTTGGGCTCGGGGAACCGCATGCGCATGAAGCGGCCGTTGATGCAGCCCTCCACCGCAGGAGATCCCATGGTGCTGGACTTGGTGGTGGCGGAGCTGACGCTGCCGTCCTTGGCCACCACGAACTTGACCACCACCCTGCCGGCCAGGCTGGGGTCGCTCTTCAGCTCGCGCTCGTAGCAGTACTGGATCTGGGCTTTGTGGCGCTGCACCACCGCGTCGACGAGCGACATCTCCAGCGCGCCCAGGATGATGGTCTGGCGGCTCAACGTGTCGACCCTGGCGCCGGTGCCACCCGTCGCCCCGCCATGACCAGAGCTGTCGAGCTGACGGGCGGGCGGCGACGGCATGGCCGCCTCGGTGGACACCACCACGTAGGGGAACAGCGTCCGAGCTCTGCCGTCGTAGCCCTGCTCCGCGTCCGCCCGCATCGCGTCCAGGGTCTGGGTGACGGCCTCGTAGGGGACCTCGTCGCTGGCCACGAGGACCACCAATTCGTCGTCGGGGTACTGGTCCTTGATGATGTTGGCGAGCCGGGTGAGCTCCGCGTAGTCGTACTCGCCGTTGGGCAGCCGCGCGATGGTGGGGCCGTCGTCGTCTCCGGACTCCGGGGTCAGGACCGAGCCCTGCCCGGCGACGGTGATGCCGCGGCTGTCCAGCCCCACCACCAGCAGCAGCTGAGGCTCCTCGTGTGGGTATGGGTTCGAGGGGAGCTGCGTCACGGCCTGGGGGAAGATGTCGATGCGCGACTGCTGTCCTCGATCTTCGTTCAGGACCGCGAGCTGCACCTCGCCGAACTCGGCGTTCCGGGCGGTGTACAGCAGCTGCCGGAGCAGCTTCGCCGAGACGTTCCGATCGCACTGCAGCAGCAGCCGGCGGTGGGACTCGCGGCCCTCACCCAGCTGCGCTGGCCCGCCCGAGGCCCCGCCGAAGGCGCCGGCCCCCCGGCTGCCCAGGATCCCGCCGGAGCCGAAGACCCCGTCCAGCTCGCTGCCGTCGCGCAGGGCTCCGAGGACCCCCGCGTTCTCGGCGATCTCATGGTCGATCCGCGCCTTCTGCAGCTCCACCTTGCGGCCCTTGGCCCTCGCCATCTTGGCGCCCTTCTTGCCGACCTTGCCCTCCTCGTAGCGGGCCTTGGCGCCCTCGCCGGCGCTGGGGTTGCCGCTCGGGGGCGCGACCTCCACCTCGTCGAGCTCCTCGCTGTCCTCTGCCTCATCGGCCTCCAGCCGCTCGGCCGCCGCGGCCAGGGCGTCGCTCAGGGGCAGGATGAGCTGCCCGCGCAGCTCGCTGTCCGCCAGCTGCAGGTCGGTCAGTGAGGCGATGCTCTCGCCGTCCACGTAGATGCTGTGGGGTGTCACCAGCACGGTGGTCGCGACACGGGCGGGAGCCAGGGCGTCGGAGCTCGGAAGCTCCAGCCCGTCGGTCCTGGGGGGCAGGTGCAGCACCAGCTCCTCGGCCACCTGGTCGCGCAGGGTCGCGTAGCGCTCCCAGAGCGCCACGGCCCGCTCGCTACCGATGTCGTCCAGCAGCCGCTCCTTGGTGATGGCGAACATGGCCCGGTAGACCCAGAAGTCCACCAGATCCATCTGCTCGCGCCTGTCCAGGACCTCGCCGTCGAAGACCGGCTCTGGACCCCGCGCGTCGCAGGCCGCCACCAGGATTCGGGTCTTGTCCAGCCCGGGGGCCACCGCGATGCTCTCGAAGGCCAGCTCGCGCCCTCTGCCATCCGGGCACATGTGGTCGCAGCCCTCGAAGGAGGCGGCGATGAGGGTCTGCTTGGTCTCGGCCGAGGCGTGGGCCATCGCCTCGAAGGCCTGCCCGCAGCTGCCCACCCGCCAGTGATCCTCGGCCATCACGCCCATGCCCGCAGCCAGCAGGGTGAGCTTGGTCTCATCCGACGCGCGCTCGACAGCGTCGATGACCATCTCCAGCTCGTCCAGCTCCCTGGTGGCGAGCACACCCTTGCCTTCGCGCAACAGGGAGCAGGAGCTCAACAGCGAGGCAGCGACCAGCACCGCCGGGGCGAGTCGGAACCGAGAGAACGCCATGGCCATCTCCTCCCACCTCGTGGACATGTGAGGTGGAAGCCAAGGATAGGGGCTCTGCGCCCTCGTGGACAAGGGGGTCGGCTGTGGCCGACGCTCCAACGGGGTCCCTCTGGTTCCACGCCCAGCGCGATGCTACCCAGAGCGGCGTCTCTTCCACAGCTCGAGGACTCCATCATGCACAGCTTCGCTCAGGTCGAACGCGCCATCCAGGACGACCCCGTACGCCGGGTGGCGGTCGCCGTCGCCCAGGACATCTCGGTGCTGAAGGCGGTCGCCGACGCCCACCGTCGCCACATCGCCAGCGCCCTGCTGGTGGGCGACGCCGAGGCCATCGCCGCCCTGGTGGATGAGCACGAGTTGGACCTGGGCGACGCCGAGATCCAGCACCTGCCCGATCCCCTCGAGGCCGCCTCCGCGGCGGTGGCCGCGGTGCACGGCGGGCACGCCGACATCCTGATGAAGGGCCACCTGCACACCGACGACTTCCTGCGGGCCCTGCTGAACCGCGAGCACGGCCTGCGCACCGACGCCCTGCTCAGCCACGTGTTCATGGTGGAGCAGCCCGGGCGAGACGGCTTCCTGTTCGTCTCGGATGCGGCCATGAACATCGCGCCCGACCTCGAGCGCAAGGCCGACATCATCCTCAACGCCGTGCACACCGCCCACATCTTCGGCACCGAGCTGCCCAAGGTCGCGGTGCTGGCGGCGGTGGAGCTGGTGAACCCCGCCATGCAGGCCACCCTGGACGCCGCGGCCCTCAACTCCATGTTCCAGCGGCGCCAGTTCTCCCCGCGCTGCGTCATCGACGGGCCCTTCGCCTTCGACAACGCCTACAGCCCGGCCGCGGCCGCCCACAAGCGCATCGACGGCCCCGTGGCCGGCGTCGCCGACGTGCTGGTGGTGCCCACCATCGAGGCCGGCAACATGCTGGTGAAGTGCATGGTGCACATGGCGAAGCTGCCCGTGGCGGGCCTGCTGGTGGGCGCCAGCGCCCCGGTGGTGCTCACCTCCCGGGCCGACTCCGCCGAGGCCAAGCTGGCCTCCATCGCCAGCGCGGTGTTCACCACCAACACCCAGCGGGAGCTGAGGCTCAAGATCGGGAAGGTCCACTTCTGATCCCGGCTCCCGCGGCCGTGGCCGGGTGCCGCGACCACGTGGCGCCGGCGGGCTAGCCCTCGATCCGGATCCCCTCGTCCACCACCACCTCGCCGATGTGGGCCGCGGCGCCGCCCAGGGCCGCCAGCAGGCCGTCGAGCTGGTCGGCGTCCACCGCCATCAGCAGGCCGCCGCTGGTCTGGGGATCGAAGACCACCATGCGGTGGGCCTCGTCCAGGGCGCCGTCGAAGGAGACCTTTGGCTCGTAGTAGCCCTTGTTGCGGAAGGCACCGCCGGCGAGGGTGCCCTCCTGCGCCCAGCGCAGGGTGTCGGGCAGCAGGGGCAGGGCGTCGAAGCGCAGGGCCGCGCCCACGCCCGAGGGCTCGAGCATCTCGAGCAGGTGCCCGGCGAGGCCGAAGCCGGTGATGTCCGTGGCCGAGCGCACACCGTGGGCTCGCCCGGCGCGGGCGGCGGGGCCGTTGAGCTCCCGCATGGCCGCCACCGCGGGGGCCAGGCCCTCGGCGGGCAGCAGGCCGCGCTTGTTGGCGGTGGTGATGATGCCCGAGCCGATGGGCTTGGACAGCACCAGCTGCTGGCCGGGCGTCATCCCGCCCTTGGTCATCAGGGTCTCTTCGGTGCCCATGCCCACCACGGCCATGCCGAAGACCGGGTCCTTGTTGTCCATGGTGTGGCCGCCGGCGATCACGGCGCCGGCCTCGCGCACCTGCAGGGCCGCGCCCTCGAGGATGCGGGCGCCCACGGCGGGGGGCATGTCGTTGGGGAACAGCGCGATGTTCAGGCCCAGCACCGGGTCGGCGCCCATGGCCCAGACATCGGACATGGCGTTGGCGGCGGCGATGGCGCCGAAGTCGGCGGCGTCATCGACCACGGGGGGGAAGAAGTCCAGGGTGACCACGGCCACCCGCCCGCCGCCCAGCCGGTAGACCGCGGCGTCGTCGATGGCGCCCAACCCGACCAGCACGTCGGGGTGGGCCGCGTCGGGGAACATGCCGATGAGGGGGCGCACGACCTGCGCCAGGACCTCCGGGGAGGTCTTCGCCGCTCAACCGGCACAGGACGCCAGGCTCGTGAGCTTGGCATAGTCACGCTTGGTCATGGGAGGCTCCGGGGGAGTGCTGGCCACGGTGGCCAGGACAGACCTATACCCGGACCCGACAGGGGAGGCGCGCCCGGTGACCGGAGCGGTGAGCACCGCCGCGGCCGGCGGTGTAAAGGACGGGGTCCACCCGGAGGTCCGAGCATGTTCGGCATCGCCATCGAGCTGCGCGGGGAGTGCCCCCACTGCGGCAACCCTGTGATGGTCAACGCGCTGAATGAGCGCATCCACTGCCCAAGCTGTCAGCGGGACCGCACCTACCCCTACACGGAGTGGGCCGGCCTGCTCGAGAGCGCACAGTCCCTGCGCCCTGGAACCGACCCTGGCAACGGGGGCAACACCACCATCCTGGGCGCCAACTGGCACCTGCTCTACGCCCGCTTCGATCCCTACTGCTTCGCCTGCAAGTTCGACTTCGACATGGCCGAGGTCGTGGCCGCCGACGGCCCCTACGCCTGTCCCCAGTGCGGCGAGCGCTGGCACCAGCGCCCTGCGCCGGCGGACGCCCAGGCCGCCATGCCCTGGCTGCGCTGGGTGGTGGCCGAGGACCCGGGGCAGATCCCGGGGGAGGGCCCCGACGAGCCCGCCCCTGCGGGCGCCAAGCCCATCCTCTTCGCCTGCATGGGCTGCGGCGGCTCCCTCGAGGTCGATGGCACCGATCGGGTGATCACCTGCCGCTTCTGCGACGCCTCCAACTACCTGCCGGACGATCTCTGGCTGCGCATGCACCCGGTGGAGACGGTGCGCCGCTGGTTCCTGTGGGTCGACGAGGCCCGGCTCCCGGCGGGCGAGGATGACGAAGACGACGACGATGACGACGCCGGCCTCTTCTCCGGGGACGAGGCCAAGGCCCGCGAGGAGCTGGGCCTGGCCGAGGTGCTCGACGAGATCGACCCCGAGATCGATCTGACCCTCGAGGGCGACGACGACACCGCCGCCGCCGAGCCCGCCTTCCACCCCGATCGGGTCCAGCCGGTCAAGGCCCGCGATCCCGGCGTGAAGCCCCACTCCGAGCGCGTCTTCTGGTGGGTGGTCGCCTTCGCCGTGCTCGCCATCGCGGGGTCGGTGGGGCTGTGGTTCGGGGTGATGTTCGACTGGTTCGAGTAGCGCCAGCATCGGGAGACTCCCCATGACCCACCCCCTCGCTGGCGAGCACATCGGACAGCAGTTCGAGGCCCTCTCCCTCTGCGACACGGCGCTGCGCGGCGCCATCTTCGAGGGCTGCACCTTCACCGCCTGCCGCCTCGAGGGCTGCGCGCTGCTGGACTGTCGCTTCGTGGACTGCAGCTTCGAGGGCTGCGACCTGGTGGACGTGGCGCTCACCGGATCGGCCATGACCGGCGTGGAGCTCATCGGCGGCCGCGCCATGGGCGTGGACTGGTCCTCCCTGCGCACCCTGATGCTGGAGCTATCCTTCGTCGGTGTGCGCATGGACTACGCCAGCTTCTCCGGGCTGCCGCTGCAGGGGGTGGAGTTCCGGGACTGCGCGCTGCGGGAGGCACAGTTCCAGGACTGCGATCTGTCCCGCGCCTCCTTCCCGGGCAGCGATCTCACCGGCGCCCGGCTGCAGGGCTGCACGCTGATCGCGGCGGACCTGAGCGGCGCCCGCGGCCTCGATCTGCACGCGGCGTCCTGCACCCTGCGGGGCACCAAGGTCGAGCTGGGCACCGCGGTGCTGCTGCTCGCTCAGCTCGGGGTGGAGTGTCCGGAGCTGGGTGGCTGATCGTCCTCGGGCGCCGGGCCCCCCAGCTGCACCAGCTCCACGGTGCCGTCGCGGCCCTTCAGCTCGTGCTCGCCGAAGGCTCGGGCCTCGACATGGATGGTCCCCGCCTCGCGCTGGGTGTCGGCGGTGGTGAGCACCGCACCGGGGGGGCAGAGGGCCTCGAGGCGGCTGGCCACGTTCACCACATCCCCGATGACCGTGTACTCGAGGCGATGGCTCGAGCCCATGTTGCCGGCGACCAGGTCACCGTGGGCTACGCCCACCCGGATGCGGAGGCCGGGGAAGTCGGCCATCTCCGGATCCCGGGCCATGGTGGCGACGGCCTCCTGCATCTTCAGGGCGCAGTCGATGGCGCTGCACGCGGGGTGGCGCCCGGTGCCGCCGTCCGCGTCCTGCCTGGCGGCGGCGGACTCGAGGAAGACCACCATCAGGCCGTCGCCCATGCGCTTGTCGAGGATGCCGCCGGTGCTGGCGATGACCTCGTCCATGGCGGCGAAGTAGTGGTTGAGGGTGGAGACCACCACGGCGGGTTCGCGGTCCTTGGCCCACTGGGTGAAGCCCCGGATGTCCGAGAACAGCACGGTGGCCTCGATGGGCTCGCCCCCCAGCTCGAGGGCCAGATCGGGATCCTCGCGCAGCTGCTCCACCACGGGCTCGGGCAGGTAGTGGGAGTACTTCTTGGCCAGCAGCAGGGCGGCCTCGAGCTCCCGGGTGCGGGCCTCGAGGGCCTCGACCTGGCGGGCATTGTCCAGGGCCAGGCCCAGCAGGTTGCACAGCTTGCCCAGCAGCTCGAGGTCGTGGTCGGTGAGCAGGCGCTTGGCGGTGGCCTGCTCCACCACCAGCAGGCCGAGCACCCGATCCCGGATGGTGACGGGCATGGCCATGAACGCCTGGGTGCCCAGCTCGTCCAGCAGGGTCCGGGTCTGGGGGCTGGCGGCCTCGCGGTAGGAGGCCAGATCCCGCACCAGGGTGCCCTCGCGCCGTTGGGCGATGTTGCCCAGGAAGCGCTCGTCCTCGGAGGGGTGGTCCAGGGGCGCCTGCCAGGCGCTCACCAGGGGCTGCAGGTCGGCGGGGTAGCCCACCGAGTGGCGGTAGCGCAGCACGCGCTCGGCCTCGTCCAGGCCCATGAACAGGGCCCGCTCGTAGCCCAGGGTGAGGGTGATCTCCTCGAGCGCGGTGGCGATCAAGGTGTCCACGTGCAGGTGCTCGCGGGTGAGCTGGTCGATCTTGGTGAGGGTGACCAGGTCGCGGTAGCGCTGGTACTCGGCGTCCAGGCGGCGCTGGTTGGCCTTGATGAACGAGGCCGTGGACTGGGCGCTGGACTGGTAGAGCCGCCGGAACGACCAGGCGCCGTAGGCGGCCAGGATGAACAGGGCCCCCAGCAGCACCGGCAACACGGTGAACGGCAGCCAGCCCACCGCGGCGGCCAGGGCCACGCCGGCGCTGGCGAGCAGGATGATGGCCGTGGCCCAGCGCAGCAGCATGTCCGGGGCCTGCCAGCTGACGTGGTACTCGCAGCGGTCGCCACCCCGGTGCAAGCAGACAGGGTGCTCCACCCGAGCGGGCTGCAGCCCCAGGCCCTTGGTGATGCCGGCCAGCGCGCCCTGGCGGTTGAGGCAGAAGTGTGTGTCGTCGCTGTGGCCCTCGGCCACGTGGAAGCTGATGACGGCTTTGCCATCGCCGATCTCGCCGATCTCCCAGTTGGTGATCTTGGACATCGGTCGGTTGAGCTCCGGCAGCTGCTTGTAGACCAACTCCGGGCTGCCCAGGGTGCGGATGACGTAGAAGAAGCCGCCCAGGATCTCCGGCGAGATGGTCTCCATCCCCGCCTCGAACAGCAGCATGGGGTTTCCGCTCGCGTCCACCAGCGCGTAGTTGAGCTGCTTCACCTTGTCAGGGGAGATCCACTGGTCCTTGGCCTCGAGCTCGACCATGTCCAGGCCAGCGCGCTCCACGGCGTCCACCAGGGCCTCGCGGCCGTGGTGGATGGTGAAGTACCTGAGCAGGGCGGCGACCAGCTGGGTGTTGAGGACCGGCTGCTCGTCGGCGCGGGTGGTGCTGTCAGCGTGATCGGTCACGTCGGCTCCAGGCTGCGCGGTGGTCCGCGCAGGGCCGTCGAGTATCGCACGGTCGAGCCGGCGGATCAGCAGGTCGTGTCACAAGCCTGGGCGAGGCTCTTGCAGACCTGGCAACCAGCCCGGGCTCCGCGCACCTCGGGCAGGATCTCCCGCAGGGGACGCTGCCGGATGTCCCCCGCAGCGTCGCGCAGGAACGGGCAGGACATCACCGCCCCGGTGGGGCTGATGTAGACGAACTCCTGGCCGCCCACGCAGCCCCGCTTGGCCTCCCAGGCGTCCGGTGAGTAGGCCAGAGGTCGAGCCCGCCAGCCGGGGTCCCTGCGGGTGGCCGCGGCGCGCTGCTCGATGCGCAGCAGCTCGCCCACGGGCAAGGGCTCGAGGCTGTCGTCACCGGCCACCGGGTGTGGCGAGTTGAGGCTCACGAAGTGGGCCCCCAGCTCGCCCATGCGGATGGTGAAGGCCTCGAGTCGACCCGGCGCCAGCAGGGAGGGCCCGACCATGCAGTTCACGCCCACCACAAGGCCCAGCCGGGCGCAGGTGGTCATGGCGGCGGCGGCCTCCTCCCAGCTGCCGGCGCGGCCCTTGATCGCGTCGTGGGCGTCGGCGTCCAGCCCGTCCATGGAGATCATCACCCCGCGCAGGCCTCGGGCGGCCAGATCGCCCATCACCCCCGGGCTCATGCCGTAGCCGGTGGAGACCAGCCACAGGCCCAGCCCTGGCTCGGCGGCCAGCAGCTCGGGCAGGTCATCCGCCCGCAGCATGGGCTCGCCGCCGGACAGGAAGACGTTGTGCACGCCCTCGGCCGCCAGGTCCCTCAGGGCTCGAACCAGCAGCTCGGTGGAGAGCAGCTCGTCCGGCCCGTGATCCATCTGGTTGTAGCAGTGGGGGCAGCGGTGGGGGCAGCGGGGGGTGATGCACAGCATGGCCAGGGACAGGGGCGCCAGGGCCGGGCCGTGCAGGGCGTCCAGGTCGTCGAGCAGGTGCTCCACGAACGCGTCGCTGTCGAGGGGGGGCAGGGCCGGGATGCCGTAGGTGTGGGACCCCAGGCGCAGGTAGCGGTTGCCGCCGCCACGGGGGATGGCGCGCTCGTCGGCCAGGTAGCGGCGCAGCCTGGACGCGCCCTCGCGCAGGCCCCAGCGCCGCCGGACCGCCCGGGCCACCCGCAGATGCAGCCCTAGCTCGAAGGCGAGCTTCTCGGGGCCGCTGAGCCAGCGGGGGGCGTGATCCACGGGTCTCCAGGAGCGCGAAGGGGGGAGGGGAGTATAGCCGCAGAACCCCCGTCTGGGACGGGGTGTTTCGAGCGCGCCGGGTGCGGGCGCTCAGCGCCCCCGTTCAGCGTCCAGGGCCAGGCTCGCCCGGGCGTGCAGGGACTGCAGCTCGACCTGGTCCGGGAACAGCCGCGCCACGGGGCGCACCGTGCGCACGGCCTCGGCGTTGCGGCCCACCTCGAGCAGGCAGTCGGTGAGGGTGGCCCGCAGGGGCACGTGGTAGGGGTCCAGCCGCACGGCCTCCTGCAGGCGCTCGATGGCCCGATCGGCCTCTCCCTGCGCCCACAGCACCTGGGCGGAGGTGGACATGGCCCACACCGAGCGCGGCTGCTGGGCCAGGGCCCGCTCGGCCTGCTCGGCGGCCTCGTCCAGCCGCCCGTCGGCCAGGGCCAGCTCGGCGCGGGTCAGCAGCAGCTCGGCGTGGTCGGGGTAGGTCTCGAGCCAGGTGGCGGCCAGCACGTCGGCCTCGGTGCGATCGCCGCGCCCCATGGCGCAGCGCACCAGGCCGGCCATGGCCTCGGGGGAGGCGGGCTGGATGTCGATGGTCTCCTGGTACCAGCTGGCGGCCTCGCTCCAGTCGCCCATGCTCGCCGCCAGGTCGGCCAGCTGCAGGGCCACGGTGGCCGAGGGGGAGCGCATGAACAGGTCGGCGAAGCGCTGGGTGGCCTCGTGCATGTGGCCACGTCGCCGGGCCAGCTGGGCCCGCAGCAGGTCCACGCCGAAGGTGCCGGGCAGGCGCTCGTCCAGGCGAGCCAGGATGCGCTCGGCGACCCCCGGTGGGGCGGAGGCGATGGCCTGCCGGGCCCGCCAGGTCAAGGGGATGACGTCGATGACGTCGCGGGGATCGATCTCTCCGGCCTCCGCGACCAGGTCGCCGCCGACGTAGCCGAGGGCCTGCAGCTGGGCCAGGGCGGTGGGGTCCAGGGAGGCCTCGGGGGCCAGGCCGGGCTCCAGGCTGGCCACCAGCTCGGCCAGGATGGCGGCCTCCGTTCCAGGTTCCCAGCCGGCGGCGGCCTCGAAGGCGACCGCGCTGTCCTCGGTGCCGTACCAGGCGCCCCAGCCCCCCTCCATGTAGCGGCCGTCGGCGTCGGTGTAGGCCAGCAGGGGAGCCAGCCCCAGGCTGTATTGGCCGGTCAGCGCCTCGGCGTAGCTGCGCTCGGAGCCCCCTTCCCGCAGGTCCAGGCCCTGCAGGCCCTCGTGCAGGGGCAGGCCCGCCAGGTTCAGCAGGGTGGGGGCGATGTCCACGTGGCTGACGGGATCGTCGACCCTCACCCCGGCCTCGATGTCCGGGCCCCGGAGCACCAGGGGCACCCGGATGGTGCCGTCGTGCAGCAGGAAGCCATGGGTGCGCTCGCCGCCATCCCCCAGGCCCTCACCGTGGTCGGCGGTGACCACCACCCAGCTGTCCGGGTGGGCGTGGTCCCACCACTCGAGGAAGCGCCCCAGCTGGTGGTCGGTGTAGGCGATCTCGCCGTCGTAGCGGGCAAGATCGCAGGCGTCGCGGGCGGCGGAGCGGGCCTCGCGCTCGGGATCGGCGCCGGTGCCGAGCCCTTCGCAGGCGGGTTCGTCGGGGTCGAAGGGTGGCGGCGGATCGTAGGGCCAGTGGGGGTCGAAGAAGTGCAACCAGACGAACAGCGGGCCGTCGCCCATGGCGCCCAGGGTGGTCAGGGCGTCGTCCACGACCTCGTCGGCGCGGCGCTGGTCGGACCAGTCCAGCTGGGTGGGCGGCCGCTCGAGGGGATCGTGGTAGACGGCGAAGCCCTGGTCGAAGCCCCACCGGGCCTGGGTGGGGAAGGCCGAGGTGAAGGCGGCGGCGGTGTAGCCGGCGTCCGTGAAGCGCTCGGCGAGCGTGATCTCGGCCTCTCCAAGGTTGAAGTCGCCGTTGTCCCGCACGCCGTGGGTGGGCGGGTTGCGCCCGGTGAAGATGGTGGAGTGGCTGGGGATGGTGAGCGGGGCGGTGCTGTAGGCTCGCTCGTACAGGGTGCCCGCGGCGGCCAGGGTGTCGATGGTGGGGGTCTCGGCGGGCTCGTAGCCGTAGGCGCCGATGTGGTCGGCCCGGGTGGTGTCGAAGGTCACCAGCAGCACGGACGGGCGATCGTCCACGGCGGGGGCTCGAGGGGTGGACTCTGGGGTCGCGGTGGGCTCGGGAGCCTCGCCGCAGGCCACGGTCAGGGCGAGCCACAGATGGATCGGTGCGCGCGTCATGGAGTCCTCCCCCCGGTGGTGGGCGCGGGGCGCGGTGGTGATCCGCGCGCCGGGCTCAACCTTCTTGTTCCCAGCCCTCGAGGGTGCCGGAGATGCGTCGCAGGGCGCGGGCGTCGTCGCTCTCGCCACCGGGTCGGGCCAGCAGGTTCCGCAGGGCCTGGTTGCCCGTGGTCAGCTGGCGGTTCATGGCGCTCAACAGCAGGCGGCGGAACATGTCCCCCGCCGGCCCGGTGTTGCCCACCAGGGACTCGTAGTGGTCGCGGTCCATGATGTTCACCCGGGCGTCCCCCAGGGCGATGCAGCTGGCCGATCGGGTGGAGCCGTCGATGAGCCCCATGTGGCCGAACATGGTGGGTGCGGTGAGCACGGCGAGGTCCTGCTCGATGCCCAGGTAGTCGCGCATCCGCACCTGCACCCGGCCCTGCAGCAGGAAGTAGAGGTCCTGGGCCGGGGCGCCTTCCTGGCAGATGGTGTCGCCGGGCTCGGGGTGGTGGGAGAAGCAGTCGTCGATGATGCGGGCCAGCTCGTCCTCGAGCTCGGCACCGAGGCCGTGGGCGGCCAGCAGGAAACGGGCGGCTTTGATGGTGGCGCTCACAGGATCCCTCCCAGCATCTTGGAGAGGCGCTCGCGGAAGCCGGCGCGGCCAGGGGCGGGCACGTCCTGGGTGGCCGAAGCCTCGGCGCGCTGCTGCTGCCAGGCCTTGCGCATGGCCAGGTTGGTAGCCCGGATGCGCCGGGCGGTGGTGGCCATCAGGTGCTGCTGGGCCAGGGCCAGGGCGCGGGTGCCCCGGGCCTTGTCCAGGAACTCCTGGTCGATGAGCAGGGCCACCGAGTCCACCTCGGCCAGCACGTTGGCGTTGCGCACCGCGCCCGCCAGGAACAGGCCGGACTCGCCCACCACCTCGCCCGGCCAGACATCCCCCACGGCCCGGGGGCCGCGGTCGGTCTGCACGCTCACGGACAGGCGCCCATCGAGCAGCAGCAGCGCATGGTCGGCGGGCTCACCCTGGCGGAACACGGGCTGGCCGAGCTCGAAGTGCACCCGCGCGGCCATGCGCTCGAGCTCGGCGAGCTCGTCGGGTGGCAGGGCCCGGAAGGGGCGCAGGCCGTCTACGGATTGTCTGGCCACGGCGGAACCTCCTTGGTGGGGGTTCTCTAACTCTACCGCAGGGCTCGTTCTGCGCGGGCAGGTGAGCGGCTTCTGGCAGAGAGCCTTCGCTGTCGCTCCACGCGCCAACGCTGGCCTCTCCGCCGCCGGAGCGCGGAGCCTTGGCGCTCCACGCGCCAACGCTGGCCTCTCCGCCGCCGGAGTGCTGCGTCTTGGCGCTCCACGCGCCAACGCTGGCCTCTCCGTCGCCGGAGTGCTGCGTCTTGGCGCTCCACGCGCCAACGCTGGCCTCTCCGCCGCCGGAGTGCTGCGTCTTGGCGCCCCACGCGCCAACGCTGGCCTCTCGGTTGGCCCTCAGTCCCTGCGCACCACCCGGTTCGCCGGGTCCTGGTGGAAGTAGGCCCGCAGCACGGCGTACAGGTCCGGGGCCTCCCGCGCCAGGCGGCGGCCCTGCTCGAAGAAGACCTCCACCGCGACCGCGAAGAACTCCTCGGGGGCGGTGGCGCCGTAGGGGCGCAGCAGGCCCTTCCGGCCGTGGTCGAGATCGTCCTGCAGGGCTTCGTACTCGCGCATCATGGCCTGGTACCAGGCCTGGTAGGCGGCGCGATCCTCGAGGGGAGGCACGCCGTCGGCGGCGCCGTCGAGCATGTCCAGCTTGTGGGCGAACTCGTGGTAGACCACGTTGCGGCCGTCGCGGGGATCCAGACCGCCGCGCAGGGCGGCGTCCCAGGACAGGATCACGGGGCCCCGCAGCCAGGCCTCGCCCAGCCGGGTGCTCGGGTCGTCGGTGACGATCCCGCCCTCGAGCCGATCGGGCCGCGCCCCCTGGTAGGCGTGGGGGTAGACCAGGATGTCCTTGACGTTGCGGTAGTAGTCGTGCTCGATGGCCAGCAGCAGCACGGCGGCCTGGCCGGCGATGGTGACCCGGATGGTGTCGGTCAGCTCGAGTCCACCGCAGCCCTGCCAGCGCTTCTCGGCCAGCAGGATGGTCACGATGTCCTCGAGGGCCCGGCGCTCGGCGTCGTCCAGGGTGGGCCAGGGGCCGAGCTTGGCGGCGAGGATGGCGCGGTGCTCGGGGGGGAAGGGGGCCTCGAGCAGGCGGGCGCGGCGGCGGGATTTGAACAGTCCGAGCATGGGGGAGGGGTAACCGGCCCGTCGATCCCGAGGTTATTCTGGTGCCATGAAGCTCATCCCCCGCCAGCGCCGTCCGCTACGCTCCCTGCGCACCCGCCCCGTGGATGCCGCTCCGCGGGTCACCGAGCCCGACCGATGCGCGCCGGTCTGCATGGACAAGCGCGGCGGCATGGCCTGCGACAAGCGTGAGGACGCCGGCCTGGTGCTCAACCTGGGCTCGCGCTTTCGCGTCCCTCACCTCGACGCGGATCGCTCCGCTGGCGGCGCCCCCCCGGCGGCCCGGCCCTACCGGGTCAGCGTGGTCTCCAAGAACGTGACCCAGCGCCTGCTGGGGTTGCCCCTGCTGCGCCTCGACGTCGACGAGAAGCGCTGCGGTCAGGCCTACCGGGTCCTCGAGCCCAGCACCTCACGCTTTCGGATGCGCCAGCGGGACGCCGAGCGCTCCGAGCCGGATCCCCGCTTTCACACCGCGGGCCGCGGCGGTCCCAAGCTGATGATGGGCGACGAACCGGAGCCGGAAGAGCAGGGCTGAGCGCAGCGACCCCCGGACGCGCGCGGCGTCCGAGGGTCGGCGCTACGAACAGCGAGCTACTTGCTCTTCTTGACGTTCTTGCCGGCGGTCTTCTCGTCGGCTTCGCCGCCGGAGGTCTTGGTGTTGGCTTCCTTGGCGTCGCCGGTGGAGCTCTTCACCGTGGGGCCAGAGGTCTTCTCGACGGCCTCACCTTCGGCTGCCTCACCCTCGGGGGCGGCTTCCTCACCCTCAGGAGCGGCCTCTTCGCCCTCGGGGGCGGGGGGCGGCGCGGGGGCGGGGGGCGGCTCGGGCGGCGGCGGCGCGACCGCGGGCTCGGCGGGGGGAGGTGCGGGCTCGGTGCCACCGCAGCCGATGCAGAGGCCCATGGTCAGGGCGAGCAGCAGGACAGTGCGAATCTTCATGGGTACTCCAGGGCCCCTCGGGGCGCTGTGGCAGGGAACGGTGGGCGCGGGCCCGCCGGATCGTCGCCGTGAATCGACGATGCCGGGGACTCTACCAGAGTCCGCGCGCAGGAGTGAACCCCCATTCAGATCTTCGCCCAGCCTACGAAAGGTGAAGCGGAAGGCAGTGTCCTCCGAAGCACGGTGCCCTCGAGAGGGGGGCGGAGGCCCCGGACAGCCGCGCCAGCAGCCGATCCCAGGACAGCTCACCCACCCTCCCGACGGCCAGGTCCCGCCGCTGGTGGCAGGGCATCACTGTGCCGTCGGCGTCCACCACCAGGGCCTCGCGACCCAGCCCGCAGCGGGTCGGCGCGAGCGCTCGCCCCTCCATCCACGCCGCGAACAGCGCCCCGTAGCGGGGCAGGCCAGCCTCGGTGGTCCAGTCTTCGAGCTCCGCCTGCAGCGCCCGGCGCCCGCGGGGGTCCAGTCCGCCAGCGTTCGGGTGCCCTTCGGGGACCCAGGCGGGCTGCAGCAGCAGCGGCTGGCTGCGGCTCCGGCAGGCGGCGCGGGCCGCGGGGAGCTCTCTGGCGTTGGCGGTGGTGATCACCCAGGTGAAGGAGCAGGGGATGGCCCCCAGGGCCTCGGCGCTGTCCAGCGCGTCCTCGAGCTGGGCCAGGCGGTGGGCCGACAGCACGCAGGTGGACAGGCCGACAGAGCGCAACGCGGCGGCCATCGTCGGGTCCAGGGGCCGGCCCGTGAGCAGCACCGTGGCGATCCCCAGTCCGCTGGCGTGAGCCACCAGCCGAGGCAGCCCCGGCCAGCGCGTGGGCTCGCCTCCGGTGATGATGGCCGCCCTCAGCCCCCGGATCGCCAGCGCGTCGATCACCCCACACCAGGCGTCGAGATCCAGGGTCGCGGGGACCCTCCGGGCGGGCTCGAGGGTGTAGAAGCAGTAGGCGCAGCCCCCGTCGCAGGCGGTCTCGAGGGTCAGGAAGGCGGTGGGGGGACAGGGGGCGTGCACCGTCGGATCCTGGGTGGGACGGTCACCCATGTCAACATGTGCGCGTGCGCGCAGCACTTGATGGTCCTATGGTCGGGATCGCCCCGGCGGGCATGGCTGTGCCCTCGGGGAGTGATCGCGCTCCGCTCCAGGAGGCCCCATGTCCACGCCTCGCTCGACCTTCCTGCTCCCGCTGGCCCTGCTGCTGGTGATGCTCACCGCCGGCCATGGCGTGGCCCAGGAGGCCCCGCCGGCCTTCGCGCCCGTGGATCAGCAGACCCTGACCACCTGGTGGAAGGCCACCAACGCCCTGACCATGGGCGACACCGCCTACCGGGTCGACGGCGTGGGCTTCGAGGACGGCGTCTGCTCCTACCAGTTCGACGAGGGCATCTTCATCCCCGTCTTCAACGGCAAGGCCCCGGTGGCCAAGCAGCAGATCGGCGTGGTGTTCGTGGGCAAGGGCACGATGCAGATGCACTTCCCCGAGTCCGGCGACGCGCAGGCCTTCGCCAACCACATGGTGCGGCGGGCCGGCGTCGCCCCGGCCGCGGTCGCCGCCATCGCCGCGGGCCCGGCCCCCTTCGAGGCCCCCCTCGGCCGCGGCATGCGCCTCAACCCCGCCCCCGACCGGCACAACCTGCTGTACGACCCCGAGCCCCTCGGGGGCGGCGTGATGTACAGCGAGAGCACCGACGAAGGTGTGGACGCCGAGTACGTGGTCACCGAGCGTCGCGGCAAGCTGCGGGCCCAGGTGGTGGCCACCAACCTGCTGCCCAACCGCCGCAACCTGCTGGTGAAGCTGGGCCTCGATCCCGTGGCCATGCTGCGCCAGGACCGCTTGCTGAACACCGAGCTGCAGTACCCGGGCGACCAGCTGCGGCTGGTGGCGGACTTCGAGACCGACACCTCGTTCCGGGTCGCCGCCGAGGACGGCGCGGTCATCGCCGACGTCGACTACGACCAGTGGCTGACCTGCTACCGCGACGGCCTGGGCCAGAGCGATCTGGGCTACCACAGCGCGGCCTTCACCGCGGGCACCGACAACGAGGGCGACCTGCACTTCCAGCGCTTCTCGGGCACCACCTGGGCCTCGGTGGTGGGCGAGGACGACCCTCGGCCGCCGGTGCGCATGGAGACCGTGCACGCGGACATCGAGCTGTCCGCCCAGCCGGCCAACTTCTTCTCGAACTCCCAGCATACCCGGGTCCAGTCCACCCTCACCCTCGAGCCGGTGGGCGCCGCCCAGCGCCACATCGTCATGGCCCTGCCAGCCCACCGCGCGGTGGAAGGCAGCTGGAAGCTGAAGAAGCTGGCGACCAAGGACGGGATCGCCCTGCCCTGGGTCTCCCTGACCGCCGACCTCACCCACCGGGACGTGCGGGGCCGGCGAGGCCAGCGGGACAACCAGGACAGCGAGCTGGACAACACGGACGACGCCGGTTCTTCGGCCGCCGAGGATGGCGGCGGCGGCGCCGACGCCGGCGCGGCCCTCGAGGCGTCCGCCGCCGCGGTGGACAACGAGCTGGGAGAGAGCGTGGACGTGGGCGAGCGGGGCGAGTCTCGCTCCCTGTACCAGCGCACGGCCCAGCGCTTCGAGATCATCGCCCTGCTGCCCGAGGCCGTGCCCGAGGGCGAGCAGGTGGAGCTGGAGCTGGACTGGGAGGCGGACTGGCAGTACGCCAACTGGTCCTTCGAGGGCCGGCCCCTGGGCGCCACCACCGGCTTCCAGCCCGTGCTGCCAGAGTTCAAGCCCGAGCTGTACGACAACGCCTGGGACTTCCACCTGAAGATGTCCGTGCCCGGCGTGTCCCTGCGGACCTTCTCGGTGGCCGCCTCCGGCGACACCATCGACAAGTGGGAGGATCTGGACAGCACCGGCCGCAAGTGGGTGGAGACCGAGGGCACCAACGCCCGGGACGTGGGCGTGGCCATCGGTCAGTGGAAGGAACGCGACGAGCCCGCCCACGGCGAGATCCCCGGCGTGAGCGTGCACCTGTTCTTCCAGCAGGCCGCGGGCCTGCAGGTCTTCCCCCCCGAGGTGCGGCGGGTGGTCTCGTTCCTCGACCGCTTCCTGCCTGCCTTCCCCCAGGCCGAGGTCGAGGTCTTCCAGGGGGCCAGCACCTTCGCGGGCGCCGCCCTGCGGGGTGGCTTCTACGACACCGCCTACGGCTTGGTGAGCGTGCAGACGGTCAAGCAGTACACCACCGCCGGCGACGATCTGGACGTGGGCGAGGCCTCGGTGGTGCGCGAGGAGAACCCCTACCTGGCCCAGTACATGGTCGCCCGGCAGGTGGCCCACCAGTACTTCGGTCAGTCCCTGAGCCCCGCCACGGAGCGGGACCGCTGGCTCGAGGTGGCCCTGTCCGACGCCTACGCCGCGTTCTATGTGCGGGCCGCCCTGGGCAAGGACGCCTTCGACGACCGGCTGGACAGCATCCGGAAGAACCTCGAGGACCCCACCGAGCGCGCGGCCACCTACAAGCGCATGAACCGCTACCGGCGGCCCTACTCGCTGACCGGCTCCACCTCGGCCTCGGACGTCTCGGCCAAGCTGCGCAACGAGTACGGCGCCTACTTCATGAGCCAGATGCTCCGCCGCAAGGTCGGTGATCAGCCCTTCTTCCTGGCCATGGACCGCATGGTCGAGACCTACGGGGGCAAGTCCCTGACCACCGAGCGCTTCCAGGAGTTGATGGAGGCCGCCAGTGGCCAGGACCTGGACAGCTACTTCGACTTCTGGGTCCACGGTGGGGCGATCCCCGAGCTGGAGCTGAAGTACCGCATCGACGAGGCCGACGGCGGCTACACCGTCCACGGCTGCATCGAGAGCGACGTGCCCTTCGGCAGCTTCGACGTGCCGGTGCAGCTCTACGACCCGCCCACCGGGCGCATCGTGGCGGGCCCGGTGACCGTGGTCGATGGCCGAGGGAGCTTCGACGTGGCCGGCTGGAAGGGCGAGCCCGAGCTCGAGCTCGACCCCGAGCGGCTCATCCTGGCCTACGGCCGCAAGGTGGATCGCACCAAGGGGCCCACGGTCTGCGAGGACCGCCACGCCGAGCCGCCCGCCGCGGCCCCAGAGCTGGGCCAGGACAGCTGAACGCTACTCCTTCTCGAGCAGCCCCTCACGCTCCGCCAGCTTGCGGGCGTCGTGCAGCTTCGAGATGGCCAGGAAGCCCAGCACCGCGGTGACGGGGTTGATGCACAGGATGCAGGCCACCTCGCCCAGGGCGACGTAGCGGCCCAGGTCGATGTAGCGCGGGTCCCCGCTGCGCAGGCGGATGGCCGAGTACAGCTCGGCGATGCCGATGGCCGGCAGGATGCAGGCCCCCAGCAGGCAGGGGAAGAACAGCAGCGCCGCCAGCAGGGACAGCAGGGGCAGCACGATGAGGTTCAGGATGCCCGAGCCGATCTGGAACAGGGAGGCCGTCTTCATGTAGTCGGCGAAGTCCGCGTCCTCGGGGAGCTCCTCTTCCTCGTCCTCGAGGGCGTCGGGGGGTGGCTCGAGGACCTCGGGGGGCAGGGGGTCGCCCTCGGGTGGGGTCCAGTCGGAGCCCAGCAGCTTGGAGAGACGCACGTCCCGGTGGTCGCTGGGGCTCGAAAACGCGGTGTAGTCGGCCCCGGCGCCGGGCACGAGCCCCTCGATCTGCTGGCGCACGGCCTCGGCGTCCAGGCCCAGGCCCTGGTCTCCCGCCAGGATGCGCCGCAGCAGCATGTCGGCCTCGACGTCCCGCAGGGTGTCCAGCAGCCACTCCATCTCGTGGGGCAGGACCTCGTGCAGCGGGTGCAGCTCCGGGCGGTCGGTCTTGGCGCCGTCGAGCTGGAAGGCGCCGAAGCCGTCGATCTCGCGCACCTGGATGCCCACGTGCTTGAGGGTGTAGCGGTGCTTCGAGCGCCAGCCGATGCCCACCGCCATGGCCACCGCGTGGCCGGCGATGTTCTTGGCGGCGGTGCGGGCCACGTCCCCGGCGCTGCTCTTGCCGGTGCGGAAGCTCATGCAGGTCACATCGCCCCGCCGCTCCTGGCCGCTGGGCTCGCCGAAGAGGTGCTGCATGGCCAGCAGCAGGTCCTGGGCGGTGACCGGGCTCAACCACCAGCCGTCCCGCTGCCCGCGTCCCAGGAACATGTTGTGGTGCATCAGCACCACCCGCATGGCCGCCCGCCGGGTCCGGGAGTCACCGAGGGCGGGGTGTCGGGCCCGCAGCAGCCGGGCGAGCAGCCCGATGCGGGTCGAGGGGAAGCTGCAGAGCTGGTTCAGCCGGTCGAGCCCGGCGGGGTCCGTCATGTCGGCGGGCAGCAGGGGACGGTCGGCGGGGACCCGCTGGGCGTCGGGCAGGCTCACGATGCGCTGCAGCAGCAGCTCCACCTTCTCGGCTCCCCAGACCACGACCTCCCGGCGCTCGCTCCCCCACTCGAGGTGCAGCTGGCTGACCTTGGTGATGCCCTTGGGCTCGAAGGACGAGGCCGCGGTCATGCCCCGCAGGTCGCAGGGCGGGTGCCGGACCCGCGCCGAGTTGTCCCACCCCACCACCCGGTGGGAGGTGAGCATCAGGCCATCCCAGCGCTCCTTGTTGGAGAAGCTGTGGTAGCCCATGAGCATCACGGGCTCCTCGCCGATGAGGTGGTCCGGGCCGTAGTTGAGGAAGGACGCCGCCCGGTCGATCTCTCCGGGGGTGGCCCGGTCCGGGACATAGGCCCTCCAGCCGAGGATCAGAGTGGAGGCGTGCCCGAGGACCCGGGCGATGCGATGGGCGGGGCTGTCGAAGCGGGGCACGGTCACCTCCGGGAGCCAGAAGCGAGGGTAGCACGCCCGATCCAGGTCAAGACGGCAGCTGTGGCCATGCCCACCGCCAGGGTGGTCGGGTCCCGCCACCAGGCCAGCTTGATCACGGCGACCATGGCCAGCAGGGCCCAGCCCATGCCGGCCTCGACCCACCTCCCGGGCACCGACGGTTCCTCCATCCCGTGACGGCGCGCCACGAACGCGGCGAACAGCAGGGCGTGACCGCTGATGGGGATCCGCAGCTCGAGGCGGCTGTGGGACAGCAGCACCATCACCCCGATCTGGCAGATCAGCTCGGCCACGTGGCGCCAGCGCCGAGCCCGGGCCAGGGCCAGCAGGTCCGCCAGCAGCAGCCCCAGCACCGGGAAGGCCGACAGCATGTACCAGAAGGGCGCGTCGATGGGCAGCGTGTCGAACACCCGCACCACGGGCACCGGCCCCTTCCAGAGCAGGTACAGGGCACCCACCGCGGTGGTGGCGGCGGCGATGAGCCAGCGGGTGGCGGTGTGCGTGGGCATCACGACTCTGTATGACCCGCTGGTGGGAAGCCCCGCCAGCGGCTAGGGTTTTCCAGCCTACCCAGGTCGCCCATGCCCACTCGTCGCGAAGCCCTGCTGCTGCTGAACCGGGCCCTCATCGCCGGTGCCGCGGTGTCGGTGCTGCCGCCCTTCGCCTTCGCGGCCGCCACCCACGACGTGCTCTACTTCGACTGGGTGGACTCCCTGGACGACGCCCGGGACCAGCTCGGCGCCCTCGAGGAGGGCGTGCTGTCGGCCGAGGAAGCGGCGAAGCTGCAGATCGTCTCCCGGGATCAGGGCGGCTACGCCGTCATCACGCGCTTCCTGGGCACCCAGCAGGAGGCCGCCGTCCTGGCCGTCGACCACGCGGCCCGGCTGGCCGACGCCTCCGGATCGGACGAGACCCTGGCCCGCGCGGTCCCCTCGACCTCCTACAAGCGTCTGTACAACGTCTCCTACGGCCTGGGCCCCAACTTCGACGCGCTCCAGCGACACTGGGAAGAGGTCGCCCGTATGCTGGGCACCGGGGTCGCCAAGGCCCTGTACATCGAGCGCACCGACGCCGGAAACTTCGCCCTGGTCTACAAGCGCTACGGCGACGCCGAGAGCTCCAACACCGCCGCCAAGCGCCACGACAAGCTGCTCCGCGGCACCGGCGTGCGCGCCAGCATCATCGAAGAGCGCAACAACGAGATCGTCTGGACCGGCTCGAGCGCCGCCGCCGCCGCCCGCGCGCCCCCCCCCCCGCCGGCGCCGGCGCCCGCGGCCCCCGCCCCCCGGGCCGCCCCCCCCCC
>CAYZVO010000083.1:0-30409 GCA_964481655.1 uncultured Enterobacterales bacterium
GGGGGGGGGGGGGGGGGGGGGGGGGGGGGGGGGGGGGGGGGGGGGGGGGGTGGGCTCGACCGGCGCTACCGCCACCGCGGCCTCGGGCATGCTCCCGGCGCGCAGCACGGGGAAGCGCTGACGGTAGGTCTCGCGCAGCGCGAGCTGCTCCGCGGTGCCGCTGGCGCCCGGGGGCATGGGCTCGACGATGGCGGCCGGGCCCTGCAGCAGAGCGGTCACGACCTGCAGCTCACCGGAGCTGGCCTGGAGTACGGCCAGGCCCGGGGTGCTCCCGGCGGTGTAGCCCACGTGCGCCACGCCGCAGCCGGCGGTGGTCACGGTGCCGGGGAGGGTGCCGTCACCGGCGATCTGGGTGAGGGTGACGGGCACGCCGGGCACAGGGTGGCCGAGCTCGTCCAGGGCCAGCACGGTGAGGATGGTGCTGGTCCAGCCCTCCATGGCGATGGTGTCGGTGGTCGGGAGCAGCAGCAGCTCGCGGGCGGGGTTGCCCGTGGGCACACAGCTCGGCTCGGCCCAGACCTCGAGGGGCCCGTCCTGGGGGACCACGGACCCGCTGTACTTGCCGTCGGTCAGGTCCCGGACGTCGCCGCGCACGGTCGCGCCGACCGCTCCGAGCTGGATGGCCAGGCCCGGCAGGCCCAGGCCCGCAGCGGTGACCGCGTGCAGGCGCGCTTCGCGGGTGGAGTCGGCCCCATCGGCCGCCTCGGCGAGCTCGAGCCCGATGCGATCGGGCAGCGTCGGCACGACCTGGAAGGACGCGCTGGGACGGTGCGCGTCGCTCTGGCCGGGGATGGTGGCGCTCAAGGACACGGGGGTGGGGGCCTGAACCACCGGCGGGGTGTAGTCCGCGCGATACACGCCGGCGCCTTCGTAGACCACCTCGCCCACGCTGCCCGCGGAGACCTCGAACTTGGGGCGGGCCTCGGCGTCCGCGGCGCCGGCGGCGTCGGTCACCACCAGACGCAGGGGGATGCTGATGGAGGCGTCACCCGGCACACCGGCCAAGGTGGGGAGGAAGCTGGCCTGGGCGTAGGCGGGAATCCCCAGATCCAGCTGCGAGCTGCCCTGGGGCGTGGTGACCACGGCCTGGTTGTGGCCTGGCGCCACCTCGAGGGGGACCTGCGCCCGACCCTGGGCGTCGGCCACGACCGGGCCGAACTCCCGATCGCCCACGGTGAGCAGCACGGATGAGCCAGCGGTGGCGGTGACGGGGAAGTCCGCGCGCCCCACCAGGGGCAGAGCCAGCTGGGTGAACAGCTCTCCCGGCGCCCGTCGATCCACCACCGTGATGATGTCCAGGTGGGGGAACTTGACCGGGGGCGGGGTGTACAGCGCCGTGACCCGGCCGTTGCCCAGGTCCGTCACGTTGGCGATGGACCCGACCATGGCATCCAGCTGCAGGTCCTCCACCGTGATGGCGGCGTCGGGATCGAGCTGCAAGGACAGGGTGCTGGTGGCGTTGGGGCCCAGCACCACCTGGGTCGGGCTGGCGGTGAGGCTCAGATCCGTGGGCAGGGGCTGAACGAGCTCGAGGTGGAAGGTCCGGGTGACCGGCGCCTTGGTCGAGGTGCGCCCGGTGAGCACCACCTGCAGCTGCTCGACCTCGCCCGCAGCGGGAGGCACGAGCTCGAAGACGTAGCGGCCCGTCTCGACGGCCTTGACCTTGCCCACGCTCCCGGCGTTGGTCGTCACACGCGCCTTGTTCACCAGCAGGGGGCTGCCGTCGGCGTCGATGGCCAGGACGCTCAGCTGCACCGGCGTGCGACCGTCGGCTACCACCCGACCGGGGGGAACCAGCTCCACCAGGGCGCCACCCGCGACAGGCTGAGCGACGGCGGCAGGGGAGGGCAGCGCGGCGGCGATGAGCAGGCTTGCAGCGGCGGTGAGGACGAGCCGAGTCATGGGATCTCCGGAGCGAGCACCTGCGGAGCGGGGCTTGCCATTCAATCCGGTATCCTGAGACGATGTCACTTCAGCACAATTCTACAAATAACCAACGGAGCGACCACACGGATCATGCCACGGCTCGCGCCCTGGACGCCCTCGACGGCCACGAGCGCTCCGTAGGCGCCGTCGCAAACACGGGAGGAATTTGGAGAACGAGGTGTCAGACGCGCGGTTCGCGCATAAAGTCGGCTCTCCGAATGCACCGGAGGCCTCGTGCCCAGCTCCACCGAATGGATCCAGCGCGCCCGCGAGGGGCTGGCCGCACTGCGGCTCCCGGAGCTGAGAGCGGCCGGCGTCCTGCCCCACGGTGACGAGTTCCTGCCAGTGGTGAGCTACCCGCCCATCACCATGTACCCGGAGGTCGACGGGGCCGCGCTGCTGAGCACCGAGCCCGGCCCGCCCCCTCAACGCACCGCCGCCTACGTGCACGTGCCCTTCTGCGCCCGGGGCTGCAGCTACTGCCACTGGGTCAAGAAGATCTCCCCGAGCTCCGAAGACATCGACGAGTACATCGACACCGTGGTCGCCGAGATGGACCTGGCTCTGGCCAGGCTCGGGCGCGAGGCCGTGCCTGTGAGCACCTGCCTGTTCGGTGGCGGCACCCCCACCCTGCCCTCGGCCAGGCAGCTGGATCGCCTCATCGGCGCCTTCAGGAAGCGTTTCCCCACAGACAGCTGCCGGCAGTTCAGCTTCGAGGCCGAGCCCGGCAACCTCCTGGGGCCGGAGGGTCGCGAGCGGCTGGCGGTGCTGAGAGACCACGGCGTGGACCGCATCAGCATGGGCGTGCAGAGCTTCGACGACGCGGTCCTCGCCCGCATGCGCCGCACCCACTCCGCCGCCGACGCGCTCGCGGCCATCGACGCCATCCACGAGGCTGGCATCGGCAGCGTCAGCATCGACCTGATCTACGGCTACCTGGGGCTGAGCGTCGAGGCATGGATCGAGACCATGCAGGCCGCGATGGCCTCTGGCGCCGACGCCTGGCACCTCTACCGCCTGCGGATCCGCCGCTACGGCGAGGTGCAGGGGCGCATCCTGGTCGAGGCGAGCTCGGACCCCACCGAGAACCCCGACGCCGAGCGCATCTGGCTCCAGAAGATGCTGGGCCTTCAGATGTCCGCCGACATCGGCTACGACCAGCACTTCACCCGCATCTTCTCCCGCGACGCCTCCCACATCACCGAGTTCATGTGGGACTACTGCTGCGAGCTGTCCGATGTGGTGGGCACCGGCCCCTCCGCTTGGTCGAACTACCACCACAGCTTCACCCTCAACTACGGCGCCCGTATGGACCGCTGGCAGGAGCATGTGCGCGCCGGCAAGCTCCCTGTGGAGCGGGGCCTGGTCCGGGATCTCGAGACCGAGGCCCGCCGAAGTCTACTGCTCCCGCTCAAGAACGACCGGGTGAACAAGCGCGCGTTCGAGCGCCGGGTGGGCCTGAGCGTCGATGAACACTTCGGCCCTGAGCTGGCCCGGCTCGAGGGGCTAGGCCTGATCTCCCAGGACGCGCGCACGGTCCAGCTCACACACCGCGGGCGCTTCTTTGCCGACGAGACCATGTGGCAGCTGACCCAGCAGCGGTGGGTGCCCTTCCCGGAGATCGTCAGCCCCCTGGCGCCCGCGTAAGATTCAGGGAGGGGCCGGCACCCGCCAGGCCACGGTCCGCTCGTCCTCGCCCACCCGCTCGAGGTGAGCGTCGAGCAGCGCCTCGGTGGGCGCCGCCAGCTCGGGGCCCGCGAGCAGGTCCCGGAACAGCACCACACCCTCGAGTCCACCCGCGCGCAGATCGGCCAGCGCATGCGCGGGATCCTCCACCGCCCCGAAGCCCTTGGCGCGGTTCGAGCCCGACAGCCGCGCGGCATGGGACAGCAGCTCGTTGTTCTCGAACCAGTAGGCGTGGGCGCGCTGGGCGCTGTTGCCGAACGGGGCCTCGTTCACCAGCCGCAGGCCGCCGCGCATGGCGCCCACCGTCAGCTCCTGCTGGATGGGGTGATCCAGAGGGAGCGCCAGCACCGCCGCGCCGTCCATGGCGTCGAGCACGGGCCGCGGGGCGATGGGCTGGGTCTTCGGCAGTATCCAGGTGGGCTCGAAGCGCTTGCGCCCATCGCTGGCGCCGTCCTTGGCCTTGGGCTGCCGGATGTGCAGCTCGAACGAGGTCAAGGCCACCACCACCAGCCCGGTCCCGACGACCCCGACCACCAGCGCCCAGCGGGTCCGGGCCCAGGCCCAGCGCTCCCGCAGCCGCGCCGCGATCCCGTGCAGCCCCAGGGCCAGGGGCACAGCCGAGACCGTCAGGGCCATCAGCTGGTAGCGGTTGAGCTGCTTGAGCTGCTCGAAGCCCGGGATGAAGAGGAAGTCCAGGTAGTAGGGCAGCGGGAACGACACCGCGGTCTCGGTGACGCGCAGCAGCGGCCCCATGGAGAAGCCGAGCAGCACGAGCACATCCAGCGACGCCACAAGAGCCAGCCGCCGCCGCCGCGCCGCCAGCAGCGCGATGAGCAGGATGGGGAGGTAATGCCGGTGCGCGGGCATCATGGTGCTGGGCCGGAGGAAGCCGTGCAGGGTGAGGGAGCGGCTGACCGCGGTGAGCAGCCGGTCTTCGGGCGTGTCCATGGGGACGAAGGAGTTGGGGCTGCGCCCTGGCGCGTGGTGCTCGAGGAAGGTCTCGACCTGCTCGGGGTCCACCGGTCGCCACAGGTCCTCGGCGCTCTCCAGCAGCGTGGCCTGATCGTCGTGGTAGTTGGTGCCGGCGGTCCCCTCGAGCAGCAGGTAGAGCCCCGGCCCCATCAGCACCAACCCCACGATCCCCACCAGCCCGAGCCGGAGCAGCCGTCGCAGGGGATCGGTGCCCACGAGCCGCGGCAGCACCAGCACCGGGCAGGCCGCGCACAGGTACAGCCCGTAGTGCAGCTGCCCGTAGAAGGTCGCCGCCAAGGCCGCCCCCGCGGCGAGGGGCCATCGCCAGCCCTGCTCCTCGGCGGCCTTGTGCAGACAGAGGAAGAACACGGGCACCAGGAAGAGGGTGGACCGATCGATGGAGAGGCAGTGCAGCTCGTCGACCAGCAGCGGCAGCAGGCAGGGCGCGATCGCCGCCAGCAGCGATGGGACCGGCCCTGCACGCAGCGAACGAGCCAGCGCCCAGGCCGCCAGTGCCAGCAGCGCGGTGTGTAGGCCGATGCCCAGGTTGTGAGCCACGACCGGAGAGAAGAGCCAGGTCAGGAGCGCCGGGATCAGGTATCCCAGCAACGACGGACCGTTGACCAGCACCGACGAGCCGTGGGGGTAGTCGAATCGGAAGCTCACGTCGGACAGCCGCGGCAGGGCCTCGGCCACCGCCGCGATCTGGGCGACCGAGTCGGGGGGATCCGTGAACCCCAGCGCCTTCTGCAGCAGCGTGCTGTCCAGCCCTGGCAGCACCGGGCTGATCACCACGAGCCCGACCAGCAGCGACACGCCGGCCCCGAGGGCGAGCCCCCGCATCCGCCGGGCCCGCCACAGGCCCAGCCCGCCCAGCCCCACAAAGAGCAGCATGACGGGGAGCACCCCGAGCCGGAACGCCCAGGTGAGGGCGCCGGAGCCGCCAGCCTGGGGAGGCTGGGGCGGTTGGGGGCGCTGGAAGACCAGCTTGGTGGTGTGGTCGCTGAAGTCCTCGCGGCTGCTGGGCACGCCCAGCTGCCGCGCGTTCCAGCTCCCTCCGCCAACCGTGAGGAAGGTGACTCCTCCGTCGAAGGCCGGAGCCCAGGCGATGGCGTCGGCCCCCCCGTCCGCGCCCCTGCGCCAGGCGATCACGCCGTGAGCCCCCGCGTCGAGCCGCACCGGCAGCATCCTCCCGCCTGCACTGGCGCTGTCGATCACCCGCTCGGTGCGACCGCCGGGCAGCTGCTCGATGAGGGTGTAGCGGCCCGGGGTCAGCCACAGCTCCACACCGCCGGCGACCTGGCCCGGGGTGGGGTCGGTGTCGGGGCGCCAGCCAGCGGAGCCGCGCCCGAGCCCGTCGGCGGCGAGGAAGGTGGCCAGCTCCACGCCCTGCTCGTTCACCAGGGTCAAGCGCGCGACGTGGTCGGGCTCCAGAGGGAAGGCCCAGGACAGATGCTCGGCCGCGGCGGCGGGGGCGAGCGCCAGCAGGAGCGACAGCAGGCAACCTCGCAGCAGCAAGCCCAGCCTCACGCGGGTGGCAGGCGCGTTCATGGTAGCTGGGCCTCGAGCGCCGAGGCCAGGGCTGCGTGGCCCGCCGGGGTGAGGTGGATGGGATCCGAGGGGAAGAAATGCCGAGCCTCGAGCTGCGGCGCGAGCACCGGTGGCCCGACGCGCCCGAGCGCCTCGATCCACGCTGCGGAGGGCTCGCGCTGGGGGAAGGCCAGCAGGAGCACCTCAGCGTCTCCCGCGAGCTCCACAAGGGCGCGGAGGTTGGTTTCGTAGCGATCGGGGGGGACGCGGGGATCGCCCACGGCCGGCTGCCCTGCGCCACCTCGCTGCAGCAACGCGAACGCCCCCCGCACCAGCTGGGTGCGCCAGATCCAGGGTCGGGGCCGCGCCAGGTGATCCGGGCGGGGGGCCGGCTGGGCGTCCCGCACGATGAAGCCCATCACGACCCGGCTGGGCCCGAGCTCGAGCCAGCGCTGAGCCACAGCCAGGGCCTGGTGGGTGGACCAGCCCGGCTGCCCGGCGTTCACCACCGGCTCGCCGAGACGGGCTGCCAGCAGCGCCGGCCAGGCTTCGTGCGCCTCGACGCCCCAGCCGAAGGTGGTGGAGCAGCCGAGCGCGAGGGTCCAGGGGCCCTGCTCCGGCGGCGGCGCTCCACGCAGCCCCAGCGCGTTGGTGCGGACCTGGAACGACGAGTCGGGCTCCGGGCCGGGCACCGCGCGATCGAGGTCCGCCCGCAGCCACCACACCGACCCCGGATCGCCGTCGTACAGGCCAGGATCGGGCATCCCCACGAGGCGCAGCCCGAGCTCGGCGAGCGTCAGGATCGTCAGCGCAACGAGCACCCCACCCAGCGCGTTTGCGAGGGTGCGATGCAGGGGTCGGGCCATGATCCTCTCCGGGGCCGCTCCTGGGCCCATCTCGTCGCTTATCGCCCTGCAGCCCCGGGGCACATCCGGGAACACCCCGGCCTCGGGAAGCCGCAGAGGGGCGACCACGCTGAGCTGAGTCGGGGTTGTGGGCTCGAGCGGGGGTCAAGGGCTTGATCGCCCGGGAGGACTTCGCTATGCACATGGCCGTTCCGGGCCTCTGACTCGAACCGGGCAGCCCAGCCCCGCCAGCCTCTGGAGACCCCCATGATCGATCTGCCGCAGGAGTATCGGGATCTGCTGGAAGAGCAGCTCGACGAGTACCTCGAGGGCGCCGAGGACAAAGACGACGCCGCCAGCATGGTGCAGGACATCGTCGAGCTGCTGCAGACCGCAGCGGTCGAGTGTGAGGTGGACGTCCAAGGCGGCGACGTGGTCGCCTACCTCGAGACCGAGAGCGAACTCGAGGACGGCCTCTTCGACCTGCTTCTCGAAGAGCTCGAGGAAGAGGACCTCGAGGACTTCACTGGCGAAGACCTGATCACCCTCATCGAGAAGATCGTCGAGATCGAGTGGGTGGACGAAGACGAGGAGTCCTTCGGTGTCGATGAACTCGACGAGGACCTCGGCTTCGACGGCACGGACGGCATCGAAGACCTCGACGACGACTTCTAGCCCCCTGGCCCGGCCCTCCCCCTCGAACTGGGCCCTGCCCGCGGCCGCGTACGCCGCCGTCGCCGCGATCGCGTTGCTCCCCCTGCTCGGGGGCCCCACCACCCACGTGGTTGGGGCGGAGCGCAGCGATGTCTGGAACAGCCTGTGGTCCCACTGGTGGGTGGCGCAGGGCCTGAGCGAGGGGCACTGGCCCATCGCAACCCAGCTGCTGGAGCACCCCGACGGCGGCCGCCTGCTGGTGGCCGATCCTCTGGGGGCCCTGCTGGCCGCCCCGCTGGTCTGGCTGCTGGGGCCTGTCCTGGCGCTCAACCTCGCGGCCTGGCTTCACGGGGCGGGTGCCGGGATCGCCGCACACGCGCTGGGGCGGGCCCTCGGCGGCCGCGGTTGGGTGGCCGGGGCCGCCTTCGCCAGCTCGCCGCTGCTGCTGGCACACCTGAACAATGGGGCCAGCGAGGCCTACGCCCTGATCTGGCTCCCCCTCGCCGGGCTAGCCGTGGTGCACGCCCTGCGCGCGGGCGGCTGGGCCCGCATCCTGGGCGCCGGCTTGGCCCTGGCCATCGCCGCCGGGGCGAGTTGGTACACGGGGCTGGCGGCCTGGCTGCTGGCCGGCAGCCTGCTGGCCTTCGGCACCGGCGACGGCTCGAGCCTGCGGACCCGCGCTCGCAGGGGCCTCCCCGCCCTGGCCATCGCCGCCGCCCTCTGCGCCCCCTTCGCCGCCTGGACCTGGTCCCTGGCCCAGGCCCCCGACGGGCTGGTGGGCATCAAGAGCGCCGAGGATCTCCACCGGCTGCGCCGCACCCTGGGCCCCGCCGATCCCCGGATCTTCTTCGCCCCCGGCGGCTTCCGCTCCCCCGACTTCTCGACCCTCGAGGGTCGGCCCGGGGACTACGCCAACGTGGCCTACCTCGGCTGGGTGCTGCTGGCCGCGGCGATCCTGCCCCGGCTGCGTCCGAGCGACGCCGCCCCCCGGCGCGGCCTGGACCTCGCCCTGCTGACCACCGGGCTGCTGGGCCTGCTGGCCTCCCTGGGCCCCGTGCTCGTGCTGGACGGGATGCCCGCCGAGCTGGCCGGCAGGGCCCTGCCCCTGCCCTACCGGCTCATCGAAGACCTGCCCGGCTTCGCGGGGCTCTCCCTGCTCTGGCGCCTCGGGGTGGCCCCCGCCCTCGCCCTCGCCCTGCTGGCCGACCGGGCCACGGCGCGCCTGCCGGGCTGGGCGGCCCCCGCGGTGGCCCTGGCCCTGCTGGCCGAGGTGCAGCACATCTCGCCGGCCGCGGAGCTCCCCGCGATCAGCCCCGTGCCTCGTTCGGCGGCCCTCACGGCGCTGGCTGCCGAGCCCGAAGGGGCGGTGATCAACCTGCCAGTCGCCGCGGATCGAGCCTACCTCTACGAGCAGACCCTGCACGGCAAGCCCCTCGCCGCGGGGCTCAACAGCGGCGCCACCAAGCCGGCCCTGGAGCTGCTGGCGGAGCTGCGGAGGGTGCGGGACGGGGAACGCAGCCACGCCGAGCTGGTCCAGAGCGCCCGTGATCGCGGGATCCGCTACCTCGTGATCCACCGCGACCAGCTGGTGGCCGACACCTTCCTGCCCGCCATCACCGCCATCCGCGCCAGCGGCGAGCCCCTGCACGAGGACGGGCTGGTCCAGGTCTGGGCCCTGTACTGAGCCCTCGGGTGGCCACGGCTGCCCAGGCGTGAATAGTAGAGGGGCCCCGAAGCCACACGCCCGGCCGGACCCAGGGAGAGATCATGGCCCAGAAGATCGGCATCTGCGACGCCAACGAGCTGGTGGGGATGGTCCGCGCTGGCGACATCGAGGCGCTGGACCGCATCACCCGCTGCTTCGGCGATCGCCTGCTCGCCGTGGGCCGCCAGCGCTGCCGCAACGAGGAAGACGCCCAGGACGCGGTGCAGGACACCCTGCTGTCCGCCGGAAAGAACCTCACCAGCTTCCGCGGCGACGGCTCCCTCGAGGGCTGGCTGATCCGCATGGTGGCCAACGCCTGCTACCGCATGCGCCGCGGCCGCAAGAACGACCCCAGCCTCCACACCACCGAGGCCCAGCTGTTCTCCGGCGACGAGACCCCGGAGCAGGCCGCCCACCGCGGCGAGGTCGGCGACATGCTCGAGCAGGTCCTGCTCGGCCTGTCCTCCCAGGATCGCGCCATCCTGATCCTGGCCGAGGGCGAGGGCTGGACCGGCCCCGAGATCGCCCGGGAGATGGACATGACCCCCGGCGCAGTTCGCACCCGCCTCACCCGCATCCGGCAGCGCCTGCGCGGCGTGCTCGAGCCCGCCGGCGTCGAGGTCTAGAGCCCCAACTCGGCCCGCACCACCGGCTCCATGGTCGCGGCGACCACCACCGCACCCGCGGCGCTGACGTGGACCCGGTCCAGGAACATCGGCTCCCCGGGATCGAGGCTCTGGGCGGAGAGCGGCTCGAGCTCCACGAGCCCGCAGCCGCGTTCGGCGGCGACAGCGCGCACCACCTCGTTCAGCGCGGGGGTCCCGTCCGGCACCAGGTCCCACTCGGCCTGCGCATGGAAGGCCTCGAGGGCGCCAGCGCGATCGCCGCTGGCCAGCAACTGCTGCGCCCGGGCGTACTGGAACGCCGCCACCCGGGGGTCCTCCGCGAGCCCGTCACGGACCAGCCGGTCGGTGGCCTCGCCCGCCCCCTGCTGGAGCTGCTGGAGGATGCCGCGCACGGTGCCCGGGTCGCCGTCGTGGATCCCCGAGAGCACCGGCGGCGACCCCAGCCTCGAGGGCAAGGTCGCGAGCACCACGGCCACCCCTGCGTCTTGGGCCAAGCCCACCATGCGCTCGAGGTGGGCTCGGTAGATGCGCTCCTTGAGCCGCTGCTCGCGCTCGATGATGCGCGTGACGGCGGGCTCGGCCAGCTCGTCCTCGAAGTGGCTCAGATCCGGCGGGCGTCGCCGGGCCGAGTAGGCGGCGCGTTCCACCGGGTCCTCGATGACCACATCCCGCTCGAACCGCTCGCTGGGCTGCGGCAGGCCGCCGGCGACCGCGCGGCTCAGCAGCCCGAACAGCTGAAGCCGGCCCAGAGAGCCGGCCAGGGCGTGAAAAGCCACCGGGTGGCGCGCAGGCCAGCCGGTGTAGAACGAGGTCATGGTGTGCTCGTTGTTGCCGATGGCCAGCACCAGCAGGTCCGGCCGCAGCTCCACCGCAGCCTCGACCGCGGTGGTCAGGACGCCGGCGTAGGTGCCGCAGCGGCCCCAATTGAGCACCTCGACCCCGCCGCCGAGCCGCTCCTCGAGCTGCGCCGGCACGGCCTCGTCGATCTCGATGCCGAGGCCGTAGACGAAGGACTCGCCGATGATCACCACCCGCGGCTGGTCGGGCTCCCGCAGGAACATCTCAGGGCGCACCCGCGCATAGCCGTGCCGGTGCTCCTCGCAGAGCTTGAGAAAGTCCTCCCCCATGGTGCAGACCACCGGGTAGGGCTCGTGCACGGGCAGGGGCGAGCTGCGCCAGTCTCTGTCGGTCGCCCAGGCCACCGCCCGCAGCCCACCCTCGGCGAGCAGGAGCACCAGCAGCGCCGCCACCAGGGCGAAGCCCAGCTTGCGCCCGATGGAGCGACCGGGTTGAGCGCTCACGGCGTCCCCCCCAGGCCGTCGTGGCAGCAGCGTGTCCCGGTCTCGGCCGCACGGTAGTCGGGGGCGGCCGCGGCCCGGGCCGAGCACTGCCCCAGGCCCGCCGCGATGTTCCAGCCACCGCCGGCCAACACGCCGCCACCGCCGTCGGTGGCCACCCACTCCCACAGGTTGCCGCTCTGATCCGCGATGCCTTCGGGGGTCGCGCAGCCGGTCGATGAGCCCACCGGCCGGGCCTCACCGGCCTGGCTCTCCCGGGCGCGGGACTCGTCGTGGCAGCGATCGGGCGTGTAGGCGTTGCCGTAGGGCCAGCGGCGGCCATGGGGGCCGGCGCAAGCGCGGGCCCACTCGTCCTCGGTGCACAGGCGCTTGCCCACCTCACCGCAGGCCGCGCGCGACCCGTCGAGGTCCAGGTTCGCCATCGGGCGCTCGCCGGCGGTGCCCGGGTGCTCGTGGGCGTCGATGCAGAAGCCGGCGATGGCCACCATGCCTTCGGGGCAACGGCGGTCCCCCAGCGCGGGGTCGTTGGCGGCCTCGGTGGTCTCTCCCCGGCAGCAGCGGAAGCCCACCTCGGGGAAGCGGGCGTCGACGGGAGCCGCGGGGTAGCCCTCCCGTGGCTGGCAGGTGGACTTGAGGGGATCGGTGTACCAGGACCCACCCCGCAACTCCCGCAGCTGCTGGCCGGGGAACGCCTGCAGGGCGGGCAGATCCAGGGGGCTCGCCGTCCACTCCCAGACCGAGCCCACCAGGTCCTGGGCTCCGTTCTCGGCCAGGCAGCCGATGTGCTGCCCCGAGGCCACAGGCCCGTCCAGCTCCACCGCGCAGGCCGACGGAATGTAGCGGTCACCGTAGGGTTGAGCTCCGCGCTGCTCACCGCCACAGGCCCGCTCCCACTCATGGGCGTCGCACAGGCGCTTGCCGCCGTCCTCGCACAGCTGCGCGGCGGTGGCGGCGTCCACGCCGGTCAGGGGAAGCTCGCCGGCGCGGTTGGGGTACTCGAGGGTGTCGATCCACAGGCCGGGACCGTTGGGCACCTCGGGCTCGGGGTCGTAGCTGCGCTGCGGATCGCCTGTGGCCTGGGCGAGCTGCCGCGCAGCATCGGCGCCAAGCTGGTCGGGGCCCGGGGGCGTCGGGGAGCTGCAGCAGCGGAAGCCCGCCGAGTAGACCCGCTTGTCGGGATCCAGGCGGTAGTCGGGCTGGCGGGAGTAGCGACCGCTGCAGTCGGCGTAGCGAGGGTAGGTGTACCAGGCGCCGCCCTCGAGCATGCCGCGCACCCCGCGCCAGTCGTCCGCAACCCACTCTTCGAGGTTGCCCACCAGATCGTGCACGCCCTCCGGCGTCACACAGCCGGGGTGGTCTCCGGAGGCCGCCACCAGCTCCTCCGGGTCCATCATCGAGGTGTGCCCAGACGGCAGCGGCCTCCCCGTGAAGCAGGCACCGGCCCGGTAGTCGGGGCCGTAGCCGAAGCGGTTGGCTCCGTCGGGCCCAGCGCAGGCCCGGCGCCACTCCTGGGCCGTACACAGCCGCTTACCCGCGGACGCGCAGGCCTGCTCGGCCTCGTTCATGTCGACGTAGGTGAGCGGCTTGGCCCCCACCTGGTTGGGGAACTCGTAGCGGTCGATGGCGAAGCTCCAGCCGTCGGTGGTGGTCAGCTCGACCATGTCCGGCGGGCGCTCGGGGGCCCCGTCGCAACCCAACGCGAGCAGCAGGGCGACCCATGGGGTGGCCCGCACGGGACGCGGCGACAGCGGAGAAGGCGCCATGAGGCGGTATAACCCCTGCCCGACCCACCCAAGCGGTGGCCGCGATACCATCGACCCATGCGCCACCGTCCCTCGGCCCTGCTGATCGCCGTCGCCCTCTACCTGGGCTGCGATGGAGAGACGCCAGCCCTGGACTGTGGGTCGCAGGAAGGGGAGGCCTCCGACCACTGCTGGGCCGAGCGCGCGGCCGACACCTCCCTCGACACCCAGGCCCGTCACCAGGCCGCCCAGCGAGTCCAGGACGCGACCCTGCGTGACCTCGCGCTGTCCACCGTGGCCCCCAGCCTCGGCGTAGACGCCTGCGACACCATCCACGACACCATGCTGCGGCGCAGCTGCCAGGCCCGCGCCCGGCGCCCGCACCTCGACATCCCGGAGCCCGACCGCGCGCCGCGGGCCCTCCCCGGGCCGGCGCTCACCGTCCAGGACGCCCAGGAGCGCGCGGCGCACACCCGCGCCCAGGAGGCCTGCGAACCACTCCCCGACGCCCTGCGGGGTCCCTGCTACAAGCGCCACGTCGACCTGGAGCCAGCCACGCTCTGCTGGGTCCCCTGCACCCTGATCGAGGACGGCGACGCCCGCGGAGACTGCGCATCCCACGCCGCGACCCGCATCGGTGTCGCCGAGCGACCCGAGCTCGCCGCCGCCCTGTGTGGCTCGCTGGAGGACGCGCGCTGGCGCGGCGAGTGCAACTTCAGGGCCAGCGAGGCCCTGCCCCTGTCCCGCCTCGGAGACGCCCTGGACGCATGCGAGCGGGCCCTGGGCTTCGAGGACGAGTGCCGCAGACACCTGGTGCAGCGCCAGGCCCAGGCCGCGGCCCTGCGCGCGCGCTTCGGGGACGCTGGCGAGACCCTCCAGGGCATGAGCGGGGACGCCGACGCGCTGTTGCACGCGCTGGGAGCGCAGCCCGAGGCCGCCTGGCTCCAGCGGCTGTACCACTACGAAGCCTTCCACGCCTTGCTGGCCGAGGCCCTGCAGCAGCGACGCCTCGAGGCCGTGATCGCCGCTGGTGGCGCGGCCCTGGATGAGGGCGATCCGCGGCGGGGCCCGTGGCGGGATGTGGCGGGAAAGTTGTGCGCCTACGACGCGGCCCGGGCGGGCGAGCTCACAGACCTGGACAGCCTGCGGGACCGTGTCCGCGCCTGTGCCTTCGCCCCGGTGCCCGCGGAGGCACTGGCCACATTGCTGCCGTCCCAGGGTCCCCGCTCACGCTTCGGGGAGCTCACCACCAGCGAGGTCCCCGCCCCCATTCAGGTCGGCGCCCCATGCGCCATGACCGCCGACACCCGCGCCCTGAACGCCGCGCTGTGGGGGATCGAGCAGCTGCCCTGGTCCGCGAGCGAGGCCCTGGTCCGCGAGGCTCTGGTCCACCCCGAACCCACGGTGCGCGCCTACGCCATGGACATGGCCGAGCACAAGGCGTTCTTCTGGCACCGTGACGACCGCGAGGCTCGAGCTCGCCTGGCCGCGCGCCTGGCACAGCTCGCCCAGGATGACCCCAGCGCACCCATCCGCGCCCGCGCGGCGGTGATGGCCGAGGCCCTGGCTGCCGGCACGCGCCCGGCCCGCTGGGCCTTCCACAGCACCGATGTGTGCGCCGCGACGCCCCCGACCCCAGGGAGGGATGCTCCGTAGGACCTAGAAGATCGGCTCGGGGAACTCGAGCCCCACAGCCCGGTACTGGGTGCGCATGTGCTCGAGCAGCGCCCGGCATTCCTCGGAGTCCAGCGAGCCGCTGGCGGCGGCGGTCTCGATCTCGGCGTCACTGGGCACAGCGATCTCGGCCTCCAGGCCCTGCATCTTGGCCTGCTGGGCCAGGCGCTCGACGGTCACCGAGAAGAACGCACGCAGGATGTCGCGCTGGCCACCGCCGGCGGCGGCAGGCTCTTCGGTGGCCAGGGGCTCGTCGGCGCCTGGGGGCGGGGCCGGCGGCGGGTCACCGGGGCCTTCGCCATCGTCCGGAGACTCCGAGGGCGGTGGGGCGTTGTCGTCCATGTTCGACGCCAGATCCGGGAACGGCATGTTGACAGAGGCGTAGCCAGCCTCGAGGGTGGAGATGACCTCGGCGCAGGGGACGCTGGCGACGCTGTCACTGGCGACACAGGCCTCCACCTCAGTGTCGCTCGGGATCACGGTCGCCAGGTCGAGGCCGAAATCGCCTGCCGCCTTGCTCAGCGGAGCGATGGTGGCCAGCAGCACGGTCTCGATGGCGCTCGCCCCCCCGGCTGGCGCCTCCGGAGCGCCCGCAGCACTCGCGACCGCTGGCGAGGCACCGACGTCCTCGACCAAGCCACTGGATGCGGTGGATGGAGCCGACGCAGGGGCCGACGTCGTCGCGGGAGCCGACGTCCCCGAACGGAACAAGAGCACGACCAGCAGGATGGTGTTCAGCCCCAGCAGCACCACCGTGGCGATCGTCAGCTGGAGAATCAGGGCATCCCGTTTGGATCGACGCATGGAGGCTCCTGGTGTGAGGGTGCGTTCAGGCGTCGGGGTCGCCAGGGTCCGCGCCGCGGGCGTTCAGCTCCCTGTCTATCGCGCGCCGCACCGTGCGGCGCACCCAGGCGACGAGCACGACGAACAGGCCGAGGTTGAGCCAAACGATGAGCCAGACGCTCCCACCGCCCCCCTCGCGAGCGGCTCCCGCGTTCCCCATGTCGAGCTGCTCTACCAACGCGACGGCCGGTGAACCGTGGCGGGTCCGGAGCCGAACGGTGGCGCTCTCGGTGGCTGGGAGCGGGGCATCCACCGACCCGAGCAGCGTGTCACCGTCATGGAGGGTGAGGACCACCCTCGGGGCGCGCTCCACGTCCAGCTCCGCGAGGAAGATGCCGTCCCGCGCCACGTCACCGGGGATCGTGCCGTCGTCCAGGGCCAGGGCGGGCTCGACATTGTCCTGGTCGATGGACACGACGGGGGCGTCGAGACGCGCCGCGGCTCGGTCATCGAGCTCGACGACGAGCACCACGCTGTCCTGGTCCCCCAGCGAGCTGATGGCCTCCGTGGTGACAACCAGACGTGCGGGGGCGCCCTTGCGCACGACGGACACCGCCACCTCCCGAGCGGATGGGAGGGTGAAGCTGGCCTTGCCGAGGGACGACGAGGCGTCGGACAGCGCCACGGTGACCGTCGGGGTGCGCTGAACGGTCACATCGGCGCGCCAGATCCCGTCGCCTGCCACGTCGTCCTGGAGCAGCCCCTGATCGCTGGCGGCGACGGGCTCGACGTCTTCCTGTCCCTCGATGCTCACCACCGGGTTCACCAGGCTCCGATCCGTGCTGTCCTGGATCGAAAGCCTCAGCAGGCTGGTCTCGAGCACACCTTCGAGGGAGAAGTCCGAGGGGAGCTCACGAAACAGCTCACCCATCACCCCCTGTCCCTCGGGATCGGGCGTGAGCTTGACCGCCGCGCGGGGCTTGGCCGGCAGCACCAACTCGACCTCGCCGTGGGAGCGGTCACCATCCAGGAGCTCGATGATCACCGTCGGGGTGCGCACGATCGAGAGGTCGGCACGCCACAACCCATCGTTGGCTTGATCTCCCAGCAGCAGGCCGGCGTCGCTCGCGTCCACAGGGGCCAGATCGTCCCGGTCGCCGATCCGCACCCTGGGAGCCTCGAGCGCCCTGGCGTCCACGTCGTCGATGACGACCATCAGCAGGATCATGTCCTTGGGGGCGGCCTCGGCGCCCGGGCCCTCGGGGGCGGAGTAGCGGGGCTGCTCGGCCGCCATGTCCAGCAACAGCGCGGGCCGGCCCTCCTTGGCGCGCAGGCTGACGGTGGCCTCCTGGGCGTTGGGCAGGAACAGGTCGAAGGTGCCCAGGCGCTCGCTCCCGGCCAGCACGCCGAAGCTCAAGGACTCCCGCTTCTGGATGTCGAAGCACGCGGTGAGAATCCGGTCGTCGGGCATGTCCCCCGGGCAGCTGCCGTCGTCGGTGAGGCGCGCGGTGACGACCGGGTTGCCCTCCACCACCACCTGCGCCGCCTCGACCCGCTCGGCCTCCCGATCGTCCACCACCAGGGTGACCGAGATCTGGTCCTCACCGGCGAGGGCGACGAGCAGCGAGACGATGGCGAGCCACAGGAGCATGGAACGAGCCTATCCCAGCTCCCACAGAACCCAAGCGTCGTCCTTCACCGTGGGGTTTCCCAGCTCCCCGTAGACCCACTGCAGGACCTCGTGGGATGAGGCGCGCACCAGCACATAGCCGTAGCCGAGTCCGCGCAGGTGTTCGAGGCAGGCGGCGCGAGCCTCGGGCCCAGGCAGGACGGGCCCGCCGAAGGCCGCCAAGGCCTCGACGGCCTGGTTGCCCTCGAACAGCAACGTGGCGTCGGCGCCAGCGCGGCGATGGATGCCGCCGTCCTGGAAGGGCTTGTTGTGGACCGTCTGGAGGATCAACGACAGGCTCAGGTCCCCCAGGTGCTCCCCCTCGATGGGGGCCACCAGCACCGCCCCGGACGGCGCCGCGGCCAGGTGCTCGAGGGCCGGCCCCCCGGGGAGCGTGGTGGTGGCGGCAGGCCAGGGCACCGGCGAGAAGACCACCGCGTCGAGCAGCACGATGAGCGCCGCGGGCAGGACGAAGCGCCAGCGCCGCAGGGCCAGCGCGCAGAGCACCGCCAGACCCAACACCGCCAGGGAGGCGTAGCGGTAGGAGTGCACGGCGGTGACGACGAAGCCCGGCAGGGCCTTGGCCAACAGCTGGGAGGGCAGCCCGATGTTCGCGCCCAGCACCGTCAGGGGCTCGGTGTCGAGCCGCAGCCAGGCCCCCATGCCCACCAGCACGCCGGTGAGCAGCACCCCCAGGAAGAGCCCGTCCCCCCGGCGTCGGGCGAAGGCCACGGCCGCCAGGACCAGGGCCGCCAGCCCCAGGTAGACCGTCTTGGTGGTCCAGTACTCGAAGATCACGCCGCCCGGGTAGGCCATGTCGAAGGGGATCTCAGCGGCGCGGGGATCGACCCAGTCCAGCAGCGAGGCGAAGGAGTCCGGCAGGGCCAGCTCGGGGTTCGTCCAGTCGGCGCGGCGGGCGTAGACCTCCTTGGCGCCGTGGCCCAGCTGCAGCCACGCCAGGGGCACGGCGAACAGCCCGGCCACCGCCGCGGCCACCGCGCCCGCCTTGACCAGGGCCCGGCTGAACAGGGGCTCCGTGCTGGTCGCCACCCGCCAGACGAGCACGCACAGGCCCAGCAGCACCGCGAAGAAGAGGTTGTAGGCGCTGGCCAGCACCGCCAGCCCCGTGGCCAGGCCCACCGCCGCGCCCCGGCCCAGGGAGGGGCGCTCGAGCAGAGTGATGAGGGCCCAGGCCAGCCAGGGCAGCAGCCCGGCGGCCACGATCTCGGTGGTGCCGTTGAGCAGCTCGTGCTGGAAGAAGGGGGCGGTGGTGAAGACCGTGCCCCCCAGCAGCGCCCCCGCGGTGCTGGCGCCCCGGTGACGGCAGAGCAGGTAGGTGCCCAGGCCGCCGATGGTGAGCAGCACCCAGGCCCACAGGTTGTGCAGCGTGGTCGGGGGCAGGGGCAGCCGCCCCAGCAACACCGGACCCAGCAGGTCGGAGCCGTACAGCTGGATCACGTCCGCCCCGTAGGGGAAGAAGATCAGATCGGTGTGCACCTGCTGCAGGTGGTTCTGGGCCCACCACAGCACCCAGACGTGGGCGCCGGTGCTGGTCTGGGCGTGCCCCACCACCTGCTCCACCGGGTGCAGCACCACCGGCCAGGTGACCAGCAGGGCCAGCGTCAGGAACCACAGGACGGGCAGCGCGCGCTTCAGGGGCACAGCCAGGTCCCCAGGTCGCGCTCGTTGACCTGGTGGTCGCACTCGACCACCGCGTCGGGCTCGTCGATGCGCACGGTGAGGTTCCCGGGGCCCCAGGTGTCCCGGTCCACGGTGATGGGCCCCAGCACGGTGCTGGCCCCGGTGGCCAGCCCGGCCACCGTCTCGCTGTGGACCATGATCTCCTTGTGGCCGCCGGTCTGGTACAGCCGCACCACGAAGGCGCCGGCGTCCACCAGGCCGCGGTTCTCCACGGGCAGCCACAGCAGCACGTGGTCGTCGCTGGCGCACTCGTCGGTGCAGAAGGCCGCCTCGCCGAAGGCCAGATCGGCCTTCCAGGTGGGCGGGCCCTGCTCGGAGCCGGCGGCGCGGAAGTTGTTCCAGGACGCCCAGTTGTCGTCCTGGGAGGTGGGGATACCGCCGTCGGCGTCCACGTTGGTGATGTGGTAGGCGTACTGGTTCCAGATGGGGCGCGCCGGCGCCCACGAGCCGTACAGATCCCCGATGACCGTGATGCCCTGCCAGCCGGCGATGCCGTAGTCGTTGGAGGCCAGCACGATCTCCGTGGAGCCGTCGTTGTCCACGTCCGCGATCAGGGGGTACTCCATCAGCGTGCCCGAGGCGTGGCCGGTCTCGTCCAGCAGGATCGCGCCGTCGGGTCCGGAGTAGATGAACAGGTCGTGCTCGTCCGCGTAGACCACCTCGCTCACCCCGTCACCCTCGAAGTCGAAGACCGCCGAGCCCGTGCGCGAGGACGAGTCGTCCTCGGTGGGGTTGGACCAGACCACCGTGCCGTCGCCGTCGAACATGGTGTAGGCCCCCAGGCCCGCCACCCCGACCTCGGGGGCTCCATCGCCGTCGAAGTCCGCGACCGTGGGGGCGCCGCCGCTGCCGCCGCCGGGCAGGGCGGTCTGCCACAGGCGGCTGCCGTCGGTGTCCACCAGGGTGACGACCCCGCCGTTGACCGTGACCACCTCTGGCAGGCCGTCGGCGTCGAAGTCCGCCACCGCGGGGATGCCGTCGGACTCGCCGTTGGCCCACACGGTGCTGCCGTCCATCTCGTAGACCGCGTTGCCGGCCACCACCTCGAGCTGACCGTCGGCGTCCATGTCCACCGCGAAGCTCATGTAGATGCCGCCCACGCCGTGGGCCCCCGTCCCGAGCAGGGCGCCGGTGTGGTCGTAGATCTGGTTGCCGAAGATGACCTCGGCGTAGCCGTCGCCGTCCATGTCCGCGACCGCCGGGCAGCCGTAGCCGTAGGGGCTGTCCCCCGCCGCCCACTTCAAGCTGCCGTTGGCCTCGACCACCAACACCGCCTTCTCCATCCCCGCCACCAGGATCTCGGGGCGACCGTCCGCGTCGATGTCGGCCACCGCCACCCCGCCGGATCCGTGGGGGGTGTAGCCGTCGATGCTCGTCTTGGACCACCAGGTCCCCGAGCCGTCTCCGGAGATGAAGTTCAGCGCCCCGCTCGAGGTGTAGGCGGAGCCGGAGAAGGTGGTGAAGACGATGTCGGGGACGTCCTGATCGTCGATGACCAGATCGCCGTTGTCGTCGGTGAGGTTGCCGATGGCCGGGGCGGCCATGATGTGGTCGTAGCCCGAGGCGCTGGGGTTGCTGGCCCACTGCCACTCCACCACCGGGTCGAAGCTCCCGGGGGTCCACACGGCCTCTTCGTAGCAGGTCTCGTCCCGGGTGGCGTCGTAGGCCTCAGGGGCGTCGAACTCGTCGCAGCTGGTGACCGGGGGCTCGCTGTCCACCGGGGGCTCGCTGTCCACCGGCGCCTCTGTGTCCCCGTCGAGGGGGTCCTTGTGCTCGTTCAGCTCGTAGTCCGAGCACGAGAGCAGCGACGGGAGCAGGAGCAGGCAGAGGCGCACGAGGGACTCCGGGGGGACCAACCCCGACATTCTACCCTCGCTGGTCATGCGAAGGGGTGCAGATCCTTGCGCGCGACGCCACGGGGAGGAACACTGGGTGGACCCCGGCGCCCCCGCCGGACCCGGAGAGTACCCATGCGTCGCACCCTTCCCCTCGCCCTCGCCGCGTTCCCCCTCGCCCTGGTCCTGGCCTGCGGCGACAAGGACACCGACGACACCGCCCCCCCCGAGGGCGACACGGACACGGACACCGACACCGACACCGACACCGACACCGACGCCGACACCGATACGGACACCGACACCGACACCGACGTCGATCTGGCGCGCTGGACCATCATGATCTTCATGAACGGCGACAACGACCTCGAGTCCTGGGTGTTCCTGGACCTGAACGAGCTCGAGCGCGCCGACGCCGGCGAGGACATCAACATCGTGGTCCAGGCCGACCGCGCCGAGGGCTACTCCACCAACGGCGGCGACTGGACCAACACCCGCCGCTACCTCATCGAGCACGACACCAACGACGACGAGGTGGTCTCGGAGCTGCTCGAGGACATGGGCGAGCTGGACATGGGCAGCCCGGACACCCTGTCCGAGTTCCTGCTGTGGGCCGACGAGGCCTACCCCGCGGAGCGTGTGGCGGTGGTCATCTGGAACCACGGCGAGGGCTGGATGTTCACCGACACCCCCGCGCTGCCGGGCACCAGCTGGGACGACTCCAGCGGCAACGACATGAGCATCGCCGAGGGCGAGCTGCAGGAGGGCCTGCAGCCCCTGGTGGACGCCCGCGGCCCCATCGACGTGCTGGCCTTCGACGCCTGCAACATGGGCGCGTGGGAGGTGGCCCACGCCTTCCAGCACCAGGCCCTCACCATGGTGGCCTCCGAGTCCACCGTGGGCATGAACGGCTACGCCTACGACCTCACCTTCACCAGCCTGGGCAGCAACCCCGCCTGGACCGAGCGGGAGCTGGCGGCGGACTTCGCCCGACAGGCGGTCGAAGAGGGCGGCGAGTGGACCCAGTCCGCCATCGACCTGGCCCAGATCGGGCCCCTGTCCACCGCCATCGACGAGCTGGCCCAGGCCGTGCTCGACGACGACAGCCTCATGGACCCCCTGCTCAGCTGCCGGAGCGCCGCCCAAGGCACCGATCACACCTACAACGACTGGTACATGGACATCGGCTCGCTGTCAGGCGAGCTGCAGGGCAGCGGCAACCCCGGGCTGAGCGGGCCGGGCGCCTCCATCGAAGAGGCCCTGGACGCCGCCGTGATCGCCAACTTCACCGGCGGCCCCTACCGCTTCGCCAGCGGCCTGAACATCCTCTTCGACGAGCGCTGGATGCAGCACCTGCGCGCATACCAGGACGGCGCGGGCGCCACCTGGTCCCAGGACACCCACTGGGACGAGCTGCTCTTCGCGGTGTCGGAGAACTAGCCCATGGACGCCAGCGCGAGCCCAGTCTTCTCCCTGATCATCATGCTGGTGGCCTGCGCCATCGTCTGCGGCGGCTGGTTCGCCGCGGCGGGCCTGGTGCTGCTGTTCGTGCAGCGCAGGGTCAAGAAGCTCATCGCCGCCGATCCCGCGGGCGCCACCGAGCCCCCCGACTCGGCCCTGCTGTTCTACGCCCTGTCGGTCTTCTTCTGGCCCGCCGGGTTCCTCTGTGGGGCCTACTTCCTCAAGCGCGCCAAGACCGCAAAGCAAGGCCGCACCTGCGTGATCATCGGGCTGCTCTACATCTCCGCCATCGTCCTGCTGACCTGCGTCGGCATGACCGTGATGGCGTGGTTCTTCCCGGGAATGCTGGCCTGACCACGGAACGGGCGGACCACCACCGCCACGCCCAGGCCTAGCGTATACTCTGCGCGCCACCCTCCAGGAGGTGCGCGTGACCGCGATCCTGCTCGCCCTCATCCAGGCCGCCAGCGCCGGCTGTCCCGCCGACGCCGCTGTCCTCACCGCCGATGTCGACGCCGGCATCACCGCCCACGCCGCCCAGGACTGGGAGACGTTCGAGGCCAGCGTGGCCGCCGTCTACGCGGACATCGGCTGCCTCACGGAGCTGGCCGACGTGCCCCAGGCCACCCGGCTGCACCACCTGCTGGCCTTGTACTTCGCCCACCACGGCGACGAGGACAACGCCCGGGACGCCCTGCGCGGGGCCCTGAGCCTCGACGGTGCCTTCGCCCTCGAGCCGGCCGTCGTCGAGCTCGAGCCGGTGCTCGAGGGCGCCTTCGCCGCCGCCCAGAAGAAGGGCCTCGGTGAGAGCCAGGAGCTGCCCGAGGGCAGCTGGGTGGTGGACGGTCGCCCGGACAGCGAGCGCCTGCCCACCGAGCGCGCCACCCTGGTGCAGCGCCACGTCGAGCAGGCCGACATCTCCTCCTGGTACGTCTTCGGCGGCCAGATCCCCCCCGAGCTGCTGCCCCAGGCCGAGCGAGACGAGCTGGCCGGCGAGAGCGGCGGCGGGCTCGGATCCCGTCCTCTGCTCTTCGGAGGCCTGGCAGGCCTGGCCGTCGCGGCCGGGGGCCTGTCCTGGGCCGAGCTGTCCTGGAAGGCCACCATGGACGCAGACATGGCCGAAGCCGACGCCCAGGCCCGGTACCAGCGGGCCCACGGGGTGAGCCTCGGATCGGCCGTGGTCGGCGTCGCCGGTGTCGGCCTGGTGACCGGCGCCGTCGTGATCGGACGCTGGTAGGGAGGCATCATGATGACCCGACGACTCGCCATCCTCACCGCGCTGCTGCCCTCCGGCTGCCTCGGCGTCTGGCCGGGCGACTGGCAGGACTGGCTCGACGCCAACCCCGTCGACACCGCCGACACCCAGACCGAGACCGCCTGCGCCTCCGATCCCGGCGACTGCGACGGCTACACCGCCGCCGACGGTGACTGCGACGACGACGACCCCACCGTCTACCCCGGCGCCGATGAGGTCCCCTACGACGGCATCGACCAGGACTGCGACGGCGAAGACCTCACCGACGTCGACGGCGACGGCTTCGACGCCACCGAGGCCGGGGGCACCGACTGCGACGACAGCGCCGCGGACGTGAACCCCGACGCCATGGAGATCCCCTGCAGCGGCGTGGACGAGAACTGCGACACGCTGATGGTGGAAGACGGCATGACCGCCAGCTTCGGCACCGCAGGCTTCGCCCCGACCGCCGTCGAGCTGGCCTGGGACGCCGCCAACGGCCGGGCCATCGCCCTGCTGGGAGCCGACGGCGGAGGTGCGTGCGACGCAGAGACCCTGCGCTACCAGGCCTTCGACGAGGGGCTGAACCTGCTGGTGGACCAGGACATCACCCCAGCGGTGGGCCTCGGCTCGGGCAGCCTCGTCGCCCCCGTGATGAACGGTGACGGCAGCCCCAGCGTGGTGGCCTACAGCAGCTGCGACAGCAGCGTGCTCTTGCTCGAGCCTGTCGCCGGCGATGACGGCGAATGGGACGCCACCACCATGACCGGTGGAGTCACCCGCGTGACCGCCGTGGACGCCTGCAGCCCCGACGGAGAGAGCCTCTACGCTGGCTTCGTGGCTGGCGACGCGCTCGAGATGCTGCGCTTCGAGGATACGCGCTGGCAGCAGTCGGAGCAGAGCGCCGACAGCGGCCAGTGGTCGGGCCTGGATCTCGCCTGCGACGCGACCGACGGGATGTGGGTCTCGAGCGTAGACGATCTCGGGATGCACGCCATCGGCTATGACCCCCGCAGCGGCCTGTTCGGCCCGAACGATCTCGTCCACAGCGGCGCCACCGAGCTGCAGGGCGGCAGCGGCCCGGCGGGCGAGCCCTGGGCGCTGTTCTTCGAGGACGCGGGCGCCAACTCCATGGGCTACGCCTGGCAGGACGCCCCCGGAGGGAGCTGGAGCCTCAGCGCCATCGGCGGCGTGGACGCCGGCGCGAGCCTGGACGCCTCCGGCGCTGCGGCGAGCGGTGGCGCGGCCCTGCTGGCCCTGATCGACGACGGCGGCTTCCACCTGCGACGCATCGATCTGGCCTCCGGCGCCATCTCCACCTGGTCCGACACCAGCCTCGAGCGCCACTACGCCGACGTCATCGTCGATGACCAGGACCGCGCCTGGTACCTGTACGGCAGCGACAGCGCATACAAGGTGGGGGTGCTGTGCCCCGAGTAGCCCTGGCGATGCTGCTGGCCCTGGCGCCGGCGACGGCCTGGGCCGAGGCCCACCTGCTGGTCTCCGCCGTGGGCGACGTCAAGGTTCTGCTCGACGGCGAGGACGTCGGCTGGCTCGCCGGCGAGGGCCACGCGCCGGTGCTGGTGCAGGAGCCCGGGCGCCACGGAGTCCAGGTGGAGACCTACAGCGGCGAGCTGCTGGCGGAGCGGAACATCGACCTGGACGACGGCGAGACCATGGCGGTGCGCTGGGACGGGGAGCAGCTCACCATCCGCCCCATCCGTGAGCTGCAGCTCGAGCGGGCCGCTGAGTCCCGCGCGGAACAAGCCCAGAGCCAGCGTCAGCCCACCACCATGCAGGTGGCCCAGGCGGGCACCGCCATCGCCGGCATCGTGGCCCCCTCGAACCCCGTGGTGGCCGGCGTGTCCACCGGGCTGACCATCGCCGGCGCCGGCAGCACCCTCGGCCACTCCGCCCAGGGCGCCCTGGACGCCGCCACCCGCCAGCCCAGGACCGCCCCGGCGACCACCGCCAGCGAGGACCACGGGCTCGAGCACCTCGAGCAGAGCGGCTTCGACCCCTACGAGGCCACCGGTGGACGCCCGAGCATCGACGCCTCCCTGGCCTCGGTGACCTTCGTGGCCCCGGCCGGCACCGACGCCCTGGTGACCATCGACGGTCAGCCGGTGGCCACCATTGGCGCCGAGCGGACCGAGGCCACCGTGGCCGTGGTGCCGGGGATGCACAAGGTCATGATCTTCGACGCCACCGGGGCGCAGCTGCTGCACCGGGGCTACCTGACCGTCACCGCCGGCTGGGTGGTGGAGCTCCGCTTCTCAGCCACCGAGCCCCCCGTCAGCTCCCTCCCCGACGCCTGGCGTTGATTGTTGGAGATCCCATGCTCCGAGCGCTCACCATCATCGCCGCGCTGGGCTTCACCGGCTGCGCGGTCCACCGCGCCAAGGCCGACGCCCACCGCGCCTGGATCGACGTCACCCTCGACGATCCCATGCAGCCGGAGCGGGTGCTGGCCTTCCTGGACGCCTACGACCCCATGCGGGTGGGCGAACGCTTCGTGGACCCACCCACGGTCGGCGACGCCCGGGCCTGGCTGGACGCCTATCGCACCGACGCGCGGCACTGGATCGACGAGGTGGTGCAGGCCAACGACCACTTCGAGCCCGGCGAGCTGTCCCAGGCCACCCTCGACGAGCTGGCGGGCCAGCTCGTGGGCGTGATGCTGCAGATGGGCCCCATGCGGGCCGACCAGCCCGTCTGGCCGGAAGAGGCCAACCCCTACCCCTGGCCCGACGACAGCGAGCTGCGCGGGGCCCTGTTCGGCCTGTACCTGCAGACCGGCCGCCTGTGCATGGACGCCTCGAGGCCCATCCCCGGCTGCGAGGTCGAGGGCGTCAACCTGGGCTGGGCCATGGCCGCCGAGCTGCTGAACCAGCACCCCGATCTCGCGCAACGGGTGAGCCGCCCCGCGGAGCGCGAGGCCCTGGCGAGCCAGGGCTGGGCTCCCTGATCAGCTCGATTCTTCGGGCGCCGGCGCGTCCGCGTCGGGCTGCTCCGGCTCGGGCTCGTCCGCCGCGGGATCCGCGGGCTCGGGCTCGTCCTCACCCCGCCGCTGCTCTCGCAGGGCCTCCCGCGAGCCGCGGAGCTGATCCCGCAGCCCCTGCCTGGCTTCCTGGACCTGCTGCCGGATCTCGTCCCGGCGCTCGAGGGCCTGCTCCCGCTGATCGAGCAGGCGCTCCACGCCCTCCCCGGACTTCTCCCTGAGATCGTCCCGCAGCTCCTGGCGCCGCTCCTGCACCTCGTCCCGCAGCTGCTCCCGCTGCTGCTCGGCCTGGGCCTGCAGCGCGCCGCGCTTCTGCTGCATCCGGTGCCGGACCACGTCCATCGCGCCGGGCTTGTCCAGCTCAACGATGGGATCGTCCAGGGAGCCCTGGACCCGCAGCGCCATGGCCGGCAGGCCCTCGAGGGTCAGGCTGCAGCTCATGTCGATGGCCGCCCCTGGCAGATCGAGCTCCCCCACCCCCTCCAGGCGCAGGCGCTCGGCGTCCACCAGCACGTCGTCGCTCCGGGCCAGCCCCTGATCGATGTCGAAGCAGGCGCCCATGTGGCGGAAGTCCAGGCGATCCGGTCGCTGAGCCTCGAGCTTGGCCGAGGCCTTCTCCACCAGGCGAGCGCGGAGCAGCTCGAAGCGCTCCTGGGCCAGGCGCGCTCGCCAGGCTCGCTCCCCCTGGCGCACGTCGGAGGCACCCTGGCGACGGGCCAGCGGCATCGCTCCGTCGCGGGCCGCGACGCAGAGGCGGCCGTCGAGGCTGCTTAGCAGCGCCTCCCGAGCGGCGCCGCTGGCGAGCAGGTCCAGCTTCAGGTCCAGCCGCCCGCTGATGTCCCGCTCCGAGCCCGACGCGCGGACCAGGCCGGGCAGGTCGAGGTCCTGGACCTCGGCCTGGATGTCGAAGCGAGGAGGGCTGGCCACCAGATCCGCCCTGGCGGCGCCACGCAGGCTGCCCCCCAGCGCCAGCGCCTCCGCGTCGTCGATCACCAGGGCACCCCGCTGCAGTGCCAGCCCAAGCTCCAGCTCCGACAGCTCGAGCCCCCCGCTGCGGAGCGTCCCCACCGCCAGCCGACCGTCGACCCAGGCCGACCGCAGCGCCGGAGAGAGGGGCGAACCCGACCCGTCGTCGTCGGGGCCCGCGTAGCGGTCCAGATCGATCTGGTCGAGCCCGAGGTCGAACCACAGCGCCAGCGGCTCGAGGCTCGCCAGGGACAGCGCCCCGCGGGCGCGGGTGTCGTCCAGCCGGGCGTCGATGTCCTCGAGCCGCAGGGTGGCGCCATCCCAGGCGTAGCCGAAGCTGGCGGAGCCCCGGGCGAGCGCCCCCGGGTCCGTGAGCGCCGGCGCCCGGCCCAGGGCGGCGAGGGTGCCCCGGAGCTCCGGGGCCTCGAGCTCGAGGCGGCCGTCGAGGGTGGGGCCGCCCTCGCCTTCGGCGTAGCGCGCGCTGCCCGACAGGTGTAGGCCCGCGGCCTCCAGCTCGAGGCCCCGCAGGTCCAGCACGCCCAGCTCGGGATCGAAGCCCAGGGTCGAGGCCAGGCGCAGGTCCAGGGACCCGCTGGGTACGGCCTCGCCGCGGAGCTGGATCACGCTGGCCAGCCAGGCCGGGTCCACGCGCCCGTCGTCGAGGGCGACGCTGGCGGTGAGCGACACATCGGCCTCGACCGCGGGTGTGTCACGGCTCAGGCTGGCCTTGAGGGCCAGCTCCTTGGTCCCCGGCCCCGACAGGGGCGCGACGGAGAGCTGCTGGATCCGCACCGAGGTGGAGCTGTCGGTGACGCGATCGTCGAGCTGGAGCTGAGCGCCCCGAATCCTCAGCACCCCGACACTGGGCAGGCTGGCGGGTGGGCCGTCACCCCGGCTGCTGCGCAGCCGCTCCACCATGGTCTCCCAGCTCCCGCGACCCGAGGTGGTGCGCTCGAAGGCCACGTGGACCCCCTGCAGCTCCACCACGCCCAGGGCGAGCTCCCCCCGCAGCAGGGGCCGCAGCCGCAGCCGCGCCCGCGCCTGCTCGACGCGGAGCATGGGCTCGGGGCCGAAGCCGGGCGCCGCGCTCAGCTCCACCCCCGTCAGCGTCAGCCCGGGGAGCGGGAAGGGCTGCAGGCCGATCCCCTCGAGCTTCAGGTCATGCCCGGTGCGCTCCCGCGCCGCCAGGGCCAGCTGGGCCTCGAGGGCCACCAGATCGATGGTCGAGGCCAGGTACCACAGCCCCCCGATGGCGATGAGCGCCACCCCAACGAGCAGCAGGGCGACGCGCGGGAGCCAGTGGCGCATGACCCTAGGCGATGGAGGCGAAGATGGACAGGGCGCGCTCGATGGACGCGTCGTCGAGGTCGAGGTGGGTCACCAGGCGGATGCGACCCGGCCCCACCGGCGCGCAGAGCAGCCCGGCCGCGGCCAGCCGATCGACGGTGCCGTACTGATCGTCCACGCGCACGTAGACCATGTTGGTCTCGGGGGCCGGCTCGACCTGCCAGCCGGCGTCCTTCAGGCCCCGCCACAGCCGCCGGGCCCGGGCGTGGTCGTCCGCCAGGCGTTCCACGTGGAACTCGAGGGCGTGGACCCCCGCGGCCGCGATGATGCCAGCCTGCCGCATGCCGCCGCCCAGCTGCTTGCGAACCCGCCGGGCCTGGCGGATCAAGGGAGCCGAGCCACACAGCACCGAGCCCACCGGCGCGCCCAGGCCCTTGGAGAGGCACACGCTGACCGAGTCGAAGTCCCGGGCGATGCGATCCACCGGCACACCCGAGGCCACCGAGGCGTTGAAGACCCGGGCGCCGTCGAGGTGGGAGGCGAGGCCGTGCTCCCGGGCCACCGCGGTCAGGCCGTCGAGGCGCTCGAGGGGGTAGACCGAGCCGCCACCGCGGTTCGAGGTGTTCTCGACGGTCAGCAGCCGCGCCGGGGCGAAGTGCACGTCGTCGGGGGGGATGGCGTCGGCCACCGCGGCCGGGTCGAGGATCCCGCGCTCGGCGGGCAGCAGGCGGATCATCACCCCGGAGATCATCGCCGGGGCGCCCCCCTCGTACTGGTAGACGTGGGAGGCCTCGGCCATGATGCACAGGTCGCCGGGGCTGGTGTGGCAGCGCACCGCCACCTGATTGGCCATGGTGCCCGAAGGCACGAAGATCGCGGCCTCCTTGCCCAGCCGCTCCGCGGCCACGGCCTCGAGGCGCTGGACGGTGGGGTCGTCGCCGAAGACATCGTCTCCGAGGGGGGCCTCGACCATCGCGCGCTTCATGGCGGTGGTCGGCCGGGTGACGGTGTCTGAGCGGAGGTCGACGGGGGGCATGGCGGGCCTACAGCAGGAAGTACCAGACCGCGACGATGGAGACGATGAGGGCCAGCGCCAGCGCACCCATGATCAACAGGCCGAAGAGCACCATCAACAGCTTGCCCTTGCCCTTGCGCTTGGGCTTGGGCTTGGGCTTGGGCTTGGGCTTGGGCTCGGGCTCGGGCTCGGGCTCGGGCTCGGGGGCCGGGGGCTCCGGCACGCCGGCCTGCACAAGGGGCTCGTGGACCACCGGCTCATCGAGCGGGGCGGAGACCTCGACGTGGACGTCCGCCACCGATGGATCGTCCACCACCTCGACGGCCACACCACCCGCGGTCTCGGCCGTGGGCGGGGGCGGCGGGGCCGCGCCCAGCTCCTCGGGGGTCGGTGCCGGAGCACCACCGAGGGTCTCCATGCTGGGGGGCTCCCAGTAGTCGAGTTGGGGGCGGGAGTGCGAGGACGAGCTCTCGCTGCCCGGGGTCCAGTGGGTGGCGTGGGACTGGCTGGGGCGCTCGGGATCGGGCTCGGCCACCGCGACCGGCGTGGGGGGCGGCGGGGGCAGATGATCCAGGGCGGGGGGAGCGGGGGGACCGTCGCTCGCGGGGGGCGGGGCCGGCTCTGCGTATGCAGGCGGCGACCCATCGAGTGCCGGCGGCGGCTCAGGCAGCGGCGGTGGGGGCTCTTCCAACGCCGGCGGCGGCTCGAGCAGCGGCAGGGGCAGCGGCTCCGCCGGCGGCGGCGGCGGCGCCGCGGGCGCCGGCGGCGCCTCATCGAGCGGCGGCGGCGGCTCGGGCCG
>CAYZVO010000083.1:30419-34271 GCA_964481655.1 uncultured Enterobacterales bacterium
TCGAGGGCGGGGGCGGGCGCCGGCCGGGCGGGGGGGGGCGGCGCCGGCGCGGGCGGCGGCGCGAGCGGCGGCGGCGGGGGCTCATCGAACGCCGGTGGCGGCTCGGCCGCGGGGGGCGGCGGAGGCTCATCGAAGGTCGGCGGAGGATCGGCCGGAGGGGGCGGCGGCGGCTCATCGAACGCCGGCGGCGGTTCCTCGAACGGCGGCGCCGGCTCGTGCATCGGCAGGAACGGCTCGGCCGCGGGGGGCGGCGGCGGCTCGGCGTACACCGGCGGCGACTCATCGAGCGCCGGCGGCGGCTCGGGCATCGGCGGCGGCGGCTCGATCATGGCATCGGGGAGCCCGGCGGTCGGCTCCGCTGGAGGGATGGCACCCGCGGCGGGGGGCGGCAGCGGCTCGGCCGGCGGCGGCGGCGACGAGATCGGCATCTCGAGGGCCGGCGGCAGCGGCGGCAGCGCCTCTGTGGTGGTCGGCCGCGCGGGGGCGGCGGCGGTCTCGGGGGCGTCGAACTGCACCCTGGGCATGGGCGCCGGGCCGCTGTGTTCACGCTCCGCATCGGGCCCGAGTGCCGTGGACTCGTCGAGGATCCCGGCGGGCAGATCGAACCTCACCTCGGCCATCTCCTGACGGCCGGCGCGAGCCTGCTCGATGTCCTGGCCCAGCGCGGTGTGCTCGTCGTGGTCCACCGCGGGCAGGTCGAAGCGCACCTGGGGGAGCTGGTCCTGGGGCTCCCGGACCCCACGGGCGTCGGGCCTCTCGAGGGTCTGATCGTCCTGGGCGGCAGCGGGCAGGTCGAAGCGCACCTGGGCCATCTCCGGCCGACCCACGCGGGCCGTCTCGAGGTCCTTCCCGATGGCGGTGGCGTCGTCGAGGGAGCCCGCGGGCTGGGCGAAGGCCGGGTGGAGCTCGTCGCTGACCTCCAGGGGGGTGACCGCCGTGACCTCGCCGGGCTCCTGCTGCGGAAGCTCGCCGCGCACCTCGTCGGAGAACCAGGAGACCGCGGTCGGACGGCCGACATCGGAGACCTCATCGGGGGGCGGCTCGAGCTCCTGCACCACGGTGGGGCGGGCCTGGTCGAGATCGTCTTCGGGCTCGTCCTGCACGACCGTCGGGGGGTCCAGGTCCCCGGACGGCTCCTCGTCGAGCACGGGGGAGAACAGATCGAGCACCTGGGACTCGTCGCTTGGGAGCGGCTCGGGGGTCGGCGCAGGCGACGGGGCCGCCTGGAACACGGGGATGTCCCCGTCGGGGATGCTCAGATCGATGGTCTCCGGGTCCTCGTAGACGGCGGGCTCATCGTAGGTGTCCTCGGCCGGCAGCTCCGGCTCCAGCTCCGGCTCCAGCTCCGGCTCCGGGGCGGGCTCCGGCTCCGGCTCGGGCGCGGGCTCCGGGGGGGGTGCGGGATCCTCGATCTCGGTGGGCTCCACCTGGGGCCGGTCGAGCCCACCGCTGGGGGCCACCGTGAACATCTCGGTCGCGTCGCTGTCCTGCTCTGGGTCGTCGAGCAACGACGCGCCGCCCGCGCTCGGGCGCAGCATGATCTCCGTGGCGTCGTCTTCGTCGCCCGATGCGCCCGAGAAGGTGTGCACGGGCAGGGGCTCGAGCTCCCGTCGGGCCGAGCTGCGCGCGCTGGGCTCCGAGGGGCGAGGGGTCGCCTTGCGCGCCGAGACCAGGCCGGGGTCGGGCACCGCGGGCTGGCGCGGCGCGGCGTTGGGGGCCTCACCCTCGCGAAGGAAGCGGCCCACCAGGCCACCCTGGCTCACCCCACGGCGGGCCTCGAGCATGGGCTCCACCACCTGCTCGGCCCAGCCGCGCAGGGTCTCTTGACCGAGGCGGCGCACCAGCTGGTAGCAGCTGCGCTCCACCGAGCGGGCGTCGGGCCGCTCGTGGGGCTCGATGGACAGCATCCGGGTGAGCAGCTCCAGGACCTCTTCGTCGATGCCGCCAGGGCGCGACAGCAGGGTGTCCAGGGCCTTGTCGATGATGGCCTTGTGGTGGCGCTCCGAGGGGTGGGAGCGGCCGAAGCAGTGACCGGCGAGCAGCGCGTAGAGGACCTGCCCGAGGCTGTAGACGTCGGACCAGGGCCCGCCCTCTTCGAGGGCCAGGCGCTCGGGAGCCATGTACTCGAAGGACCCCACGACGAAGGAGCGGGTGCGGGCCTCGCGCCCCGTGAAGCAGGCCCGGGCGATCCCGAAGTCGGTGACCCGGGGGGCGCCATAGGCGTCGATGAGCACGGAGCTGGGGGTGACGTCCCGGTGCTGGACCCGCAGGGGTGTGCCGTCGGGGCCGGGGCTGGTGTAGGCAGCGTGCAGCGCTCCCGCCACCGCGCCGGCGATCTCGAGAGCGGGGCCTGCGGGGACGGCGCCCTGCTCGATGATGGTCCCCAGAGCGACGCCGTCGACGTGCTCGAGCACCAGGGTCCAGCGGCCGTCCAGCCGCGCGAGGTTGTCCACTCTGACGATGGCGCGGTGATCGAGGAAGCCGAGCACCCGGGCCTCGTCCCGCAGGCGACAGGCCACCTCGTCGGTGTCGGCCACGCCTTCGTCGAGGCGCTTGAGGGTGACCAGCTTGGTGAAGGCGCCGGTGCCCTGGTAGCGGGCCCTGTACAGGGTCCCCAGGCCACTTCGCCCGATCACGCCGAGGATCTCGTAGGTGCCTTCCATGCAATGGGCCCTAGCACGTTCGCACCCAGGATCCCAAAGCCATCGACGCCGACCCGCACCCACCCCTCTCGTTCGCCCGTTGTGGAGGGAGAAGCTGCCCGCTATCCTGTCGAGCCCTGGAGGTGGTTTGCGCCCCGACCCCCGCATCTGTCTCGCCGCATGCCTGCTCCTGGCGGCCTGCGAGCCGGCCACGACCCCCGACTCCGGACCGCCGGGGGATCCCAGCGGCCTGGACGTCCCCATCGTCTATGTGGCTCGGGTGTACATGAACTCCATCCTGCCCGTGGAGGCGGCCGGTAGGGACGAGCGCCCGGGGGGCACCCTGATGCGCCTCGACCCCGACGGGGGGCACTACGAGCTGGTGGTGGGCCCGCCGTTCTTCGATGTGGCCCGCCCCGCGGTCTCCCCCGATGGCCGGACCATCGCCTTCTCCGCCATCGAGGGCCCCGAGGACGACTGGACCATCTGGACCGTGCCGGCCAGCGGCGGCGGCGCGACCCAGATCACCCACCCCACCAACAACCCCATCCAGGACGCCATCGACGCCGGCGGCCCCGAGTTCTCCGAGCTCGAGGGCGTGGGGGACTACTCCCCCTTCTGGCTGGCCGACGGGCGCATCGGCTTCGCCTCCACGCGCTACCCCACCCTGGCGGCCAGCTGCGGCCGGCGCGAACCCAACATCTACGTGATCGAGCCGGGGGAGTGGGACCCGGTGCGCATCACCACGACCCGCTCGGGCATCGTCGATCCATGGCCCCTGGCCGACGGGCGCATCGTGGGGGCCTACTACAGCGACAACATGAACGCCCCCCACCCCGAGGGCGAGGGCCTGCGGCCCCTGGTGCCCCAACGCCACTGGCAGGAGCGCTACTGGAACCTGTGGGCCTTCGAGCCCGACGGCACCGGCGCGGCCCGCTACGCGAACATCGTGGGCGGCGCGGACGACGACTCGGAGTGGGGCGTGCACCAGGCCAAGGAGCTGGCCGACGGTCGCCTGGTGGCGTCGGTGCGCAACGACGCGACCCTCATCGATCTGGACCCCTACAAGAGCGCCATCACCATCGTGGAGCCCGGCTGGGTGGAGCCCCGCGAGGTCACCGGCCTCGGGATGCCCCTCGAGACCACCGACGGCTACGCCATGTGCCCGGCCCCCCTGGATAAAAATTGATTTGGCCCTCTTTGGCCCCGT
>CAYZVO010000084.1:0-34216 GCA_964481655.1 uncultured Enterobacterales bacterium
CACGTCGCGTGGAACGCCTCGGGCGTGCTCGCCACCGACGACAGCCTGGTGATCCTCATCGACGCCGACACCATCTTGGACTGAACAACACCGGCCCCCGCCGGATCCCATTCCACAGGAGCGAGAGCCCATGGCCCCCCAGGACCCCAGCAACAAGGACCGCGACAGCAACATCGCCGACGGGATCCCCACCCCCATCATGGCGGTCGACACCGAGTTCACGGTCACCTACATGAACAACCACGGCGCTCGCCTGCTCGGCAAGACCGTGGACACCTGCGTGGGGCGCAAGTGCTACGACCTGTTCCAGACGGAGCAGTGCAACACGCCCGAGTGCGCCTGCCGCATGGCCATGGAGACCGGGCGCACGGTCACCCAGGAGACCACCGCGCGCCCAGGCGGCGCCGAGGTGCCCATCCGCTACACCGCCGCCCCGCTGCGCGACGAGCAGGGAAACATCGCCGGCGCTGTGGAGTACGTGTTGGACGTCTCCTGGGAGAAGCGCATCCAGCGCAGCATCCAAGATGAGCTGGGCTCTGTGGCCGCCGAGGTCTCGTCCCAGAGCGCCCACCTGGCCCAGCAGACCTCGGCGCTGTCCGACCAGACCAACAACGTGGCGGCCGCGGCCGAGGAGCTCAGCGCCACGATGAACAACCTGGCGGCCGGGGCCGAGCAGAGCGAGCGCAACATCAGCTCCGTGGCCACCGCCACCGAGGAGATGACCGCCACCGTGATGGACATCGCCCAGAACGCCGAGCGGGCCAACACGGTCACCGAACAAGCGGTGCGCTCGGTGGCGTCCGCCTCGGGGCGGGTGGACAGCCTCGGAGCGGCCGCGCGGGACATCAGCAAGGTCACCGACACCATCGTGGACATCGCCGACCAGACCAAGCTGCTGGCGCTCAACGCCACCATCGAGGCGGCCCGCGCTGGCGAGGCGGGCAAGGGCTTCGCCGTGGTCGCCAGCGAGGTCAAGGAGCTGGCCAAGCAGACCAACGCCGCGACCGCCGACATCCGCGCCAAGATCGAGGCCATCCAGGACGCCACCCAGGCGACCATCGACGAGATCAAGCGCATCACCGACGTGATCCAGGAGGTCAACGACTTCGTCACCTCCATCGCCGGCGCGACCGAGGAGCAGAGCGTCACCACCCGGGACATCGCCGCGAACATCACCGAGGTCTCCGGCGCCATCGCGGAGATGGTCCGGAACGTGACCCAATCCGCGATGGTCACCCAGGACGTCACCCGCTCGATGACGGAGGCCAACCAGAGTGTGGACGGCATCCGCGCTGCGGCTGGCAGCATGGCCGCCAGCGGCGAGCGGCTGCTCGCCACCCAGGAGCGCCTGAACGAGTCCGCGAGCGCGGAGTAGAGGCTCGATGAAGGTCCTCATCGTCGACGACTCTGCGCTCTACCGCAAGGTCCTCGGCGACATCGTGGGTGACTTCGACTTCGTGACGCAGGTCGAGCACGCGCCGAACGGCAACCTGGGCCTGGCCAAGGCCTTCGGCGGCCAGCCCGACGTGATCACCCTGGACCTCGAGATGCCGGACATCTCCGGCCTGCAGGTGCTGCAGGCGCTGCAAGCCGCCAAGCACGGCGCCCACGTCGTGATGGTCAGCGCCCACACCGAGGTGGGGGCCGAGCTGTCGGTGCGTTGCCTGCAGCTGGGCGCGGCCGCGGTGATCCTCAAGCCCACCACCCAGTATGGCGACGCCGCGATCCAGCACCTGCGGGCCCAGCTCCACCCGGTGCTGGAGGGACTCGCGGGACGCCGAAGCGGCAACGAGGCCACCGCGGTCAGCGCCACCACACGCGCCCGCCGAGGGCGCCCTCAGCCCCCCGCGGTGGTGGCCATCGGCGCCTCCACCGGAGGGCCCGCGGTCTTGAGCACGATGGTCACCCAGATCCCGGGCGACCTCCCGGTGCCGATCCTGGTCACCGTCCACATGCCCGCGGGCTTCACGGCCAAGCTGGCCGCCTCCCTGAACCGTCGCTGCGCCGCCAGGGTGGTCGAGGCCGTCCACGGTGAGCCCCTGCGTCCACGCACCCTCTACCTGGCCCCGGGCGGCCAGCACATGCGCGTGGCGCGCACCATCGGCGGCGGTCCCCCCTGCATCGAGCTCTGGGACGGTCCCCCAGAGCACGGCTGCCGCCCCGCCGTGGACCCCCTGTTCCGCTCCGTGGCCGAGATCTTCGGCCCCCGCGCGGTGGGGGTGCTGCTGACGGGCATGGGCCGCGACGGCGCCGCGGGGCTGGGCATGATGAAGGCCACCGGCGCGCGCACGATGGCGCAAGACAGGGACAGCTGCGTGGTCTTCGGAATGCCCCGCGCGGCCATCGAGGCCGGCGCGGCGGATGTCGTGGCCGCGCCCCCGGAGATCATGACCTACCTGCTCGCCGCCCTCGAGGCCTGATCCCACGTGTACCCCCAGGTCAGCCCCGCCGAGCTCAGCCTCGTCGCCGCCTATGTGCTGGAGGTCTCGGGTATCGTCATCGAACCGAGCAAGGGCTACCTGATCCGCGCGCGGCTGGGCCCCCTGCTGGAGGCCTGGGGGACCGCACACTACAGCGGGCTGGTCGCGCGAGCCCGCGCGGATCCCAGCGGAACCCTGCAGGGCGACATCGTCGACGCGATCACCACCAACGAGACCTCGTTCTTCCGGGACCGGCGCCCCTTCGACCTGTTGGCCCACAAGCTGGTGCCCGACATCATCGGCCAACAGCTGGGTCGGCCCCGCCCACGCCTGGACATCTGGAGCGCCGCGGCCTCCACCGGCCAGGAGGTGTACAGCATCGCCATGGTGCTCGAAGAGCTGCTCTTCGACACCACCCGATACGGGATCCGCATCCTGGGCACGGACATCTCCGAGGCGGCCCTCACCAAGGCCAGCCGAGGACGGTACACACCCCACGAGCTGTCCAGGGGCCTCGACGAGCGGCGCCGTGACAGGTTCTTCCGCCCCGTGGACGGTGGCTGGCAGGTCCAGGACCGGCTGCGGGCCCTGGCCACCTTCCGGAAGCTCAACCTGCTCGGCCGCATCCGCCACGTGGGCACCTACGACATCATCTTCTGCCGCAACGTGGCCATCTACTTCTCACCCCAGAACCGGATCTCCCTCTTCGAGCGCCTGGCGGCGCAGCTGAGACCCGGCGGCGTGCTGGTGGCGGGGTCCACCGAGTCCCTGCTGGGCGTCAACCACTGCCTGGAGCGGGAACAGTTCCACGGCGCGGTCTACTATCGAAGGCGCAGCCCGGAGGGCCGATGAGCGCACAGGATCGACGACACAGGGAGCGCGTGGAGCTCGGCTCCGATCTCTGGATCCGCATCGGCGGTCGCTTGCTGCGCGCCGCCTGCCTCGACGTCAGCATGAGCGGGGCGCTGCTGGAGCTCGAGCTCGAGCTCGACAGCTCCCCCACGCCCGTGTCCCTGATGGGCAGCGAGGGCAGCCTCGAGCTGGTGCATCGCTGCGGTGACGAGCGCCTGGCCGTGGGTGCCCGCTTCGTGGTGGCCCGGGTGGCGGGGCTCCCCGACGGTGGCCCCCTGCGCCTGGGCGTTCACTTCGTGGGCCTGGACACCGCCAGCTCCATCCACCTCTACGAGCTGATCCGCTGGCAGCGACGGTGACCGCTCAGGCCCCCGGCTCGACCCAGATCGCCGAGCTCCAGGCCCGCTGCTGGACCGTGTCCTGCACCTCGCCGCTGTCGCAGCGCTCGGGGCGCGCGTCCTGATCGACCTGTGCGCACTGCCGGGTGCTCCAGCGGCAGGTGGGGACCTCGAGGACCCGGGCGTACCAGAAGCTGGGCACGGTGGGATCGAAGTCCGGCGGCTGCCAGAGCAGGCAGATGGCGTCGTCTCCGCCGCCAGCCTCGCAGCTGCCATGGTCGAGCCAGCCGACGTCCTGGCTCCAGGCCAGGTCGTGCACCCGCTCCGTGAGCGTGCCGTCGTCCTCGATGCGACCCTCGACCAGCTGCAGCTGCCCCAGGCCGCCGCCCGGATGGTCGTCGCTGCCGCCGTCGGCCAGCGCCTGGATCCAGAAGCGCGGCGCCTCGTCAGCCGCGGCGAGCACCCCACCCATGGGCACCCCCGCGGCGTCGGCGGCCGCGACCGCGTCGTCTCGCTCGCAGAGATCGTCGGGTAGGTCACCGGCGAAGACCCGCAGGGCGATCCGCGGGCCGCTGGTGGCGTAGACCTCGCGCCGGCGCAGGGCCTCGAAGATCGCGTCGCGGCTGTTCTCCACCGCCCACACCGCCGTGAGCCCGCCGGGATTGTCGATGAAGGTGTCGTGGGTGATGTTGCCGTCGCCCAGCCGCTCATCGACGGTGTCGTCCACCGTGCCCACGTGTCCCTCGTAGTCGCCGTGGCGCACCAGACCCGGGGTGCCGTTGTGGGTGTCGGTGCTGCCGATGACACCGAGTCGGTAGGGGTTGGCCCCCAGGTCCCGCTCGATGGCGAGCCCCTCGAGCAGGGCGTTGCGCACGAAGTCCAGCCGGTGCACACAGCCCCACAGGCGCATCCCGCCGGTGCCCAGGTCGTCGTCGTCACAGACCTCGTCGTCCGCCGGGCGCAGCTTCTCGAACTCGCAGTGGGGGTCCTCGGGTCCCCCCAGCCCGTTGCGACACTCGCTGTCCCCCTTGTGCTGGAAGATCTCCGCCAGGGGCTCCATGCGGGCCCGCAAGGCCCAGGCCTCGGCGGCGGGGAGATCCACTTCGTCGTCCTCGGCCCAGCCGGGGTGGAACATGCGGCCGTTGGCCAGGTTGCTGTTGTGGGGGACGACGAGGGCGTCGCAGGCGCTGACGTTGCCGGTGCACTGGGCGTCCAGCGCCCGCCACAGGGCCCAGGCCGAGGGGGCCTCGAAGGCCGAGATGGGCGCCGGTGGGGTGTCGGTGTTGCGGAACAGCACCACCCGGTGGAGGTTCGAGATCTCCGGGGTGCGGGTGTACTCGTAGCCAGGCAGCGTGGTGAGCTGGCAGCTGTCCGTGGCGTCGTAGGCCCCCTGGGCCGCCGCCAGCAGGGCGCTCCAGGCCCCGCGGGCCGCGTCCTCGCAGTCCACCGCGTCGGCCCCGCAGATCTCTTCGCTGCGCTGGGGCTCATCGGCCGCCAGCTCCACGCCGAAGTCGAAGGCCCCGTCGGGATCGCCGCCCTGGTAGGCCTCGCAGACGGGAGCCTCGTAGCCGGAGGACCCCGGGGTGGTGCACTGGGCCACCTCGCCGAGGTAGTCGCCGTGCTCGGTCAGGGCCACGAAGTCCAGGGGCCGGTCCAGCTGCACGGTGCGGTCCGAGGCGATGGCGACCGGCTCGCCCATCGCGAAGGCCAGGATCTGGTCGTGGGTGGCGGCGGTGCCGTAGTTGCGCGCGTCGAAGCTCATGCTGCCGTGCACGTGTAGATCGCCCCACAGTAGGCGGCGATCCGCGCTGCGCTCCGCGCAGGGGCTGCGGTCCTCGGTGTAGGTCACCAGGGGCGGCGCGGCCGTGTCATCGGGGGTGGCGCAGGCCAGGAGCAGGAAGACGAGCATCGGCGTGGTCTATCCCGGTGGCGATCTCACAGAAAACCCACCGCACGGTAGATAAATCGGACCAGGGCACTACCCTGCACGCCGAGGAGGTCCCCATGCTGTCACCCTGGCCGTTCTTCGCCGTGCTGTTCTTCTTCCCGCTCACCATGGTGATCGGTGGAAGCCTGGGGGGCCCGTGGACCCTGCTCACCCTGGTGGCGATGTTCGGCGCGGTGCCCATGCTGGACGAACTGCTCGGCCGCGAGCCCCGCAACCCGACCCCCGACGACGAAGGTGGTCTGCTGGCGGATCACCGCTTCGATCGCCTGCTCTACCTCTACGCGGCGACGCACCTGGCTCTGCTGGGCTGGGCCCTGTGGCGGGCGGGCACGCTGGCGGACCAGCCCTGGGTGTTGGCGGGCTTCGCCCTGGCCGCGGGGCTGTCCAACGGCGCCATCGGCTTCACCGTCTCCCACGAGCTGGTGCACCGCACCAACGAGCGCAAGGCCTACCTGGCTGGCCACGCCCTGCTGCACGCCCTGTGCTACCCCCACTGGGGCGTCGAGCACGTCGCCGGTCACCACCGCTACGTGGGCACCCCCCGGGACCCGGCCACCGCCAGGCGGGGCGAGTCCGTGTTCGCCTTCCTGCCCCGGAGCATCGCGGGCGGACACGCCAGCGCCTGGCGCATCGAAGGCGAACGCCTGCACCGCCTGGGCCTGCCGGCCTGGCATCCCCGCAACCGCATCCAGGCCCACTGGGCCCTGCAGGTCGCCATCATCGCCGTCATGGCCTGGCTGCTGCCCTGGCCCGTCGTGGCCTGGTTCCTGGGCCAGGCCGCGGTCGCCATCCTGCTGCTCGAGACCATCAACTACGTGGAACACTACGGCCTGACCCGGCGCAAGCTGGCCGACGCCCGCCCTGGTGCCCCCGCAGACGCCGGCTTCGAGCGGGTGACCCCCATGCACTCCTGGAACCAGAACAACCGGCTCACCAACCACCTGCTGCTCAACCTCCAGCGCCACGCCGACCACCACGCCCACGCCGACCGCCCCTTCCCCCTGCTGCGCCACTTCCCCGGCGCCCCCCAGCTCCCCACCGGCTACGCGGGCATGGTCCTGGTCGCGCTGGTGCCGCCGCTGTGGTTCCGGGTGATGGATCCGCGCGTGGATGCAGTTCGGGAGCGGGTCGAGAGAATAGCCGCGTGGGAGCCGTCAGCTGTCAGCCTCGTCGCGGCGGGGCGTGGGTTGGGTGGTGGGCCCCTCGAGGCTGGGTTGATTGACGCCGACGGGTCCCACCACCTACCTTGGAGGCGGTCCATATCCTGGGTGACGCATGAAACGGCTTCTACTCGGCTCGTTGTTCGCGTGCTCGCTGCTCGTTGCCTGCGAGGAGCCCGACAAGCCCGACGACACCGGGGTGAGCGACACCGACGTGGTGACCCGGACATGGTACGCGGACGCCGACGGTGACGGGTACGGCGATCCACTGGCACCTCGGGAGGCGGTCGAGCCTCCCTCGCAGCACGTGGACAACGCCGAGGACTGCGATGACGGCGACGCGGCCGTGAACCCGGCCGCCACCGAGGTCTGCGACGGGGTGGACAACGACTGCGACGGGGAGGTGGACGGCGCCAGCGCCACGGATCTGCGCACCTGTCACCCGGACCTGGACGGCGATGGCTTCGGCGATCCGGACAGCGTGGAGCAGGCCTGCGAGTGCAGCTCCGGCTGGGTGGAGGACGACGGTGACTGCGACGACTCCGAGCAACTGGCCTGGACCGGAGCCACCGAGGTGTGCGACGACGGCATCGACAACGACTGCGACGGCTGGGACGCCCGCTGCCGGCTGGAGGGGGAGCTCTCCTTCGCGGATGCCGACGCGAAGCTGCTGGGCGAAGGCATCGACGATCTACTGGGGGACGGGGTCCTACTGGGCGACGACATCACGGGAGATGGGTACCCGGACATGATCCTCTCCACCTGGAGCCAGCGCGTCTCCATCGTGTCAGGCCCTGTGGATGGCACCCACGTGGCCGTCGACATCGCCAGCGCCACCATCACCGGCGACCTGTCCATCGACGAGTCGATCTCCCACCCTGCGGTCGTGGGCGATCTGAACGGGGACGGCTACGCGGACCTCGCCTACTACAGCACCTTTGCCGAGGCCCCCGTCCGGATCATGCTCGGGCCGGTGATCGGATCGTTGTCCACGTCGGACCACGACATCGCCATCGCGCCGGGCACCCACGATGGTGGACGGCTGCGTCCCACCTCTTCATTCCCAGTGGGCGACGTGAACGGAGACAGCGCCGTCGACCTGTTGGTGGGGGCCCCGAACTTCGAGGCCGGAGAGGTCGATGGGCGCGATGGGGCGATGATGTTGTTCGAGGGGCCGATCACTTCGGACGTCACCGCTGACGACGCGGACGTGCTCTTCCTGTCCGGCCGCCAGGACCAGTGCCTCGGCGCCGGAGGATCCGCAGGCGATCTGGACGGCGACGGGTTGCTCGATCTAGTGTTGGGCGCCTCGCCCCTTCAGGGATCGAGCTGGCCCGACTCAGCCTATGTTGTCTACGGGCCGCTCTCCGGCGAGTACGAACTCGGTGGCGGGAGCGGCGTGCAGGACGCCTTGCTGGAGGGCTATGGCTGGGACGAGGCCGGCACCGATGTCGAGGCCTCCGGGGACCTGGACGGTGACGGCCTGGCGGACATCGTGCTCGGTGGACGCTACTACGGCGGCTCGGGCACCAAACACGACGACGACGCCGGCGCGGTCTACATCCTCTACGGCGCCGTGACCGGGAAGCTCGCGCTCCACGAAGAGGCGGACGCGATGATCGTCGGCGCCACACCACACGAGCACTTCGGCTACGAGGTGGAGGCCGGGGGCGACCTCGACGGCGACGGGAGGGAGGATCTGGCGGTCACGTCCGCGGGCGAAGAGCTCTCGCCAGCCTACGCTGGCTTCGTACACCTGTTCTACAATGCCCCCACCGGCGTGCACGACCCCTCCAGCGGCGATGCCCTGCTGTTCGGGGAGGCCTACGGTGACGGGGCCATGTGGCTCTCCACCAAGGCCGACCTGGACCGCGACGGCTTCGCCGACATCCTCGTCGGCGCCCCCGGCGACGACACCAACGGCGAACAGGCCGGCGCCGCCTACCTGATCTTCGGCGGAGGCGGCTGACCGCACCACCACAGGCAGTCAGCGCGCAGCGCTCTGCCACACTGCGCAGGCCGCGTTCAGACCAGACCGATCGCACCCACGCCAACCCACGGCCTCACCACCGCCCCTCCCGCGCCAGCGAGACGAGGCTGACGGCTGATGGCTGATGGCTGAAAGCCCCCAACCACCAACGCTGCAGGCACTACCGACGACGCCGCACGAGCGCTGCGAGCCCCAACAGCGGCAGCGCCAACCAGGACAGCTTCGCGGAGCTCGAGCTGGCACAGCCACATCCCTCCGGCTCTTCTTCGACCGGCTCCACCAGCTCGAAGTCCACCGCCATGGCGAAGGACATGATCGGGCAGTTCATGCCAGCCAGGTCGAAGTAGTAGGTCTCGCCGGGCTCCAGGGGGTAGTCCGGGTCGTTCACCTCGAGGCGCACCGACCCCGGCTCGTCGTCGATCTCGAGGTCGTAGTCCAGCACCTCGGTGAGGATGGTGAAGTCGAAGCCGATGAGCTGGTAGAGGTTGTACTCCTCGAAGGTGATCAGCTCGCCCTGGCGCAGGTAGAAGCTGTACTGCAGGTCGTCGTCGTCCAGCACGTTGGGGATCGAGGCCTTCTCGAGCCCGAAGTCGATGTTCACGGCCTCGACCTCGACGTCGGTGGGCATGGTGAAGCTGAACTGGAACGGCAGGGGGAAGAGCAGCCCGCCGTCGAAGCTGCGGGCGATGGTGCAGGCGGAGGAGCCCGCGTAGCCGGCCAGCAGATCGGCGCCGAGGAAGAGCCCTTGCTCGGTGCCGCCGTCGGGGATGTCGATGGCGCGGTCGGACTTGTACCAGCCCCGCCGCTCGAAGATCTCGGCGACCGCGTCGAGGGTGTCCTGATCGAGCCCAGCGGCGAGGGCGTGTTCGTCCACCGCGGTGGCGTACTCGAGGAAGGTCGGGGCCGGGGTGAGGCTGGCCAGGGCGCCGAAGATGACGTCGTCGGCGGTGGGCACGCCGATCAGCTCGCGCACCTCCCACAGGGCGCCGCCGATGATCATGCCGTCCTCGTGGGCTTCACCGAGCAGATCGTCGGGGGTGATGTTGTCGTTGTCCAGATCCCGCAGGCACTCCCAGCCGAAGGCGGAGCCGAAATACTCCGCCGAGCAGGGGTCACCCTGGAAGGTGGAGGACCAATAGTCGGCCATGCCCTCGTTGACCCCGTGGGGGGCGGAGTGCAGGCCGTACTCGTCGAAGCTGATGGGGTAGTCCAGCTCGGAGTTGATGTCGCAGAGGTCGTCGACCACGCCGTGGCCGAACTCGTGCTGGATGACGTCGGCGTCGTAGGCCAGGTCGATGGTGCCCTGGCCCAGGGCGATGGTGTAGTTGCCGGCCATGTCCTTCGAGAAGAAGGCGTTGTCGTACAGGCCCGACGCGCTGTCCCGGTAGTTGACGGTCAACGAGACCGAGCCGCCCGCGTCGTGGCCGTAGTCCTCGGCCAGCCAGGTGCGGATGTCCGTGACGTGGTGGTAGGCGTTCACCTCGGCGAAGCTGTCGTCGTAGATGTTCTCCTCGTCGTCGGGCTCGTAGAAGAAGTTGCCGTCCTCGTCGGCCGTGGCGGTCTGGGAGAGGGACTCGTTCGAGCCGTCGAAGATCAGGGTGTAGACCTGGGCCAGATCGCTGGTCAGCCACTCGTCGCCTTCGGCGAGCCCGTGCAGCTCCACCTCGACCAGCTCGGAGTTGGCCGCGTTGTGCTCGTAGACGTCGGCCAGGGCGTGCTGGCGCATGTCGCGCAGGGTGATCAGCGCGCCGCTGTGGGCGTCGATGCTGGCCCGCCAGTGGGCACCGAACTGCTCGGGCCACAGCTCCACCCGCCACACCAACCGGCCGCCGCGGGCGTCGGGCAGGACCCACAGCTCCACCCTGGAGCGTTCGCCCACGGTCTCCCCGAGCGCCTCGACGGCCTGGGCCAGGGCCACCCGCCGGGCGACGCTTGGCGTGGTGTCCACGCTGATGTCGGCGGCCAGCTGCGCGCTGGCCATGACCGCGCGCCCTTCACCGTCGATGGTGACCACCGCCACCGCGCCCGCCACGGGCACGCCATGGTGCCGTTGCTGGAGCCGCACGTGGGTGCGATCCCGCCAGGGCGTGCTGCGCAGCGGGATGAGCTCCACCGCGGGCAGCCCCAGATCCGCGCTGTGCTGGTCGACGAAGGCCGCGGCGGCCTGCTCCGGCTCACCGGGGAAGGGGCCGAGGGCGAAGCCCCGCGCGATGACCGAGCCCACCAGGGCGTCCGGCCGCAGCAGCTCGAAGGCGCGGGGGGAGCTGTCCTCGAAGACAGCGTGGGCGGCAGGCTGGGCGTGGGCGTCGCACACGGCGAGGCCCGCCAGCGTCAGCAGGGCCGACGAGGCGAGGAACATGGAACCTCCAGGGAGGGAGCGCGCTATCCGCGGATGACGGCGCGGGCGGTGGCGGTTTCCCATACCACGATGGCGTTCAGCTCGGGCAGGACCGGCTTCAGCCGCTCCCAGATCCAGGCGCCGATGCACTCGGCTGTGGGGTTGGGCAGCCCCGGTACCTCGTTGAGCATGCGGTGATCGAGCTGATCGATGAGCGGCTGCACCGCCGCCTCGAGATCGTGGAAGTCGAGCACCCAGCCCGTGACCGGATCGATGGGGCCCGTGATGTGCACCTCGACGCGGTACGAGTGGCCGTGAATCCGCTGACAAGGGTGGCCTTCGGGCACCGCAGGGAGGAAGTGCCCGGCCTCGAAGGTGAACTCTTGGATGATCTCGGCGTTCATGGGCGGCACACTAACCTCAAAGATCAGGGCTCACCCGTCGTCGGGTGCGTTCCGTGACACCCCGCACACTCACCATAGGCCAACGCGACGACGCCCTCGAGCCGATCCTGGGGCTCCCCGTCGAGCTTCAACAGCCCCTGCCGCAGCTCCTGCGCCCTCACCGACACCCCCGGCCCACCGTCCGGGAACGGCACCGCCTCGATCCCATCGAGGGCCGCCTCGAACCGCGCCGGTCCGGGCCAGACCAGGGCCCTCAGGGACGCATCGAAGCGCGCCCCGTGGGTCTCGGGAGCACCACCGGATGAGCCGCTGAAGGCGATCCCCTGGGCCGCGTGGCACTCGCCGCAGGCCCGGGCCACCGCGGCCAGCCCCTCGCCGGCCTCGGCGCTGTCCATCGCCACCATCAGAAATCCCGCCGCGCTGTGCAGGTCGAGCTCCGCTTGACGGCCCGTGGGTGAGACCGCCCGCACCGCGTCGCCGCCGTCGAGGCCCTGGGCCCGCTGGGCGACCGCGGGGAGATCCCCCTGCACGACGGCGTGGGTCAGCTCCCCGAAGCCCGCGTAGTGGGGCTCCGGCGCCACCGTGGGCCTCGGGCAGCTGCAGGCCGCGGCGAGCAGGGTAATGGCGATCGCTGCGCGCAGGCGCCCTCCGGGGGTCGAAATCACGGACTGGACGGGGTATTCCACCTATGGCATGGCGACCCTGGGCACCACAGGCCGACCCAGCAGGTTCACCCGCTGGCTGGCCGGCAAGATCTGGAACGAGCGCACGGGCGTTCGCGCCACCGAGGAGCTCGTCCGGCTCGACTCGGCCCTGCGCTTCGGGGCGCTGTACGCCCTGACCATCCTCGGCCCCATCCTGCTGCTCGGCTACTTCGGCGTGGCCGACCTGCTCTCGGGCGAAGCCTCCCTCACCGCCGAGGTCACCCAGGAGGCCGAAGGCACCATCGGCTCGGCGGCCACGGATGTGGAAGAGGTCTTCGAGCGCTTCGAGATGGCGGCCCGCAACCGGCTGCTCTCCGGGCGCTCCCTGGTGGAGGCCCCGGGTGAGCTCTCGTCCCACCTGCTGCTGACCATGCGCCTGGACGCCGACGGCCGCATCACCGCCCCCTTCGACGAGGCCGTGACCGAGCCCCCCAGCGACCACACCTTCTTCCTCACCGGCACCTACGCCCAGGGCCGCAGGGTCGAGAACCAGGACCCCGCCCTGGCCGCGGCGCTGTACCGCATCGCCGGCCAGCTCGCCCCCGGCGTGACCAACGAGGGCACCGCGGCGCTGCAGCAGGCCCGCGCCATGCACAAGGCCGGCTTCACCCGCGAAGCCGAAGCCGCCTACGCCGACATCGTGGCCGACTACCCCTCCATCCGCGATGCCTGGGGCTTCATGCTCGGCGACCTGGCCCGCCTCGAGCGCGGCGGCCTGCTGCTGGAGCGCGAGCCCGAGATCGGCGTCGGCGCCCTCGAGGCCGTGGTGGACGACATCCTGGGGCGTCGCTGGACCATCGGACTGGGCGGTGAGGCCGCGGTGGCCCGCAGGGCGCTGGTGATGATGGAGGGCCACGCCGACGCCGACTGGCTGGCCAGCCGCCGCAGCCGCGTCGATCAGCGCTCCCACCAGCTGTACTGGGCCGAGCGCCTGCAGCCCGAGCTCGAGCCCCTGACCGCCGGCGGCCGCCTGCTGCAGGTGGCGCCGGGCCGCTTCCGCTACACCCTGGGCGAAGAAGCCCTGTGGGCCACGGCCTGGTTCGACGACGAGCTGTACGCCTTCGCCCTGGACCGCGCCGGGCTCTTCGAGGCCATCCAGGCCGCCGCCACCCGCGCCCCGCGCGGGGAGTCTCCGGTGGTGGTCGATGTCCTCAGCCCCGACGCCCTCTCCCCCGTGGGCGCCCTGGCCCGCCGCTCCCTGGCCCCCTGGCTGCCCGGCTGGACCCTGGTGGCCAAGCACATCGACCCCGAAGGCCTCGCCGCCACCATCCGCTGGCAGCGCACCCGCCGCATCGTGCTGGTGCTGGTGGCCATCCTGCTGGTGGGCGCCGGCGGCCTGATCACCGGGCGGCTGGTCTCCCGCGAGCTCGATCTGGCCCGCCTCAAGACCGGCTTCGCCGCCAACGTCAGCCACGAGCTGCGCTCGCCCATCACCCAGATCCGCCTCAAGGGCGAGTCGCTCCAGCTGGACCTGTGGGAAGACGAAGACGACCGCCGCGCCCACTACGACGCCATCGTGCGGGAGTCCGAGCGACTATCCAGGCTCGTGGACAACGTGCTGGACTTCGCCGCCATCGAGCGCGGCACCAAGAACTACACCATCCGGCCCAACGATCTGAGCATGACCCTGCGCAACGCCACGCAGTTCATGCGCATCTCGATGGAGGCCCGGGGGCTCACCTTCGACGCCGACATCCCCGACGAGCTCCCCATGGTGCCCCACGATCCGGAAGCCATCGCCCAGGCGCTCACCAACCTGCTGTCCAACGCCGCGAAGTACGGCGCCAAGGGCAAGTGGATCGGCCTGTCCACCAACGTCCTGCCCGACGGGGTGGAGATCTACGTGGCCGACAAGGGCATCGGCATCGACCGCGATGAGATCCCCAGGATCTTCGATCAGTACTACCGATCCCAGGACCCGCGGGCGCGCAGCCTCAAGGGCACCGGGATCGGGCTGGCCATCGTGAAGTACATTATGGAAGCCCACTCGGGTCAGGTCACCGTCTCGTCCACCCCAGGCCGCGGTAGCGTCTTCACGCTGTTCCTGCCCTTCTCATAGCGCTCGGGAGTTCATCCATGGCACGCATCCTGTTCGTCGAAGACGAGGCCGAGGTCCTCAAGACCCTCAAGGCCTTCTTCACCCGCGAAGGCCACGAGGTCCTGGCCGCGCGCGGCGGCCGGGAGGCCCTCGAGCTGGCGGAGCGGCACCTGCCCCACGCCGCCGTGCTCGACGTGATGCTGCACGAAGGCCCGGAAGGCCCCGACGGCATGGACGGCTTCGAGGTCTGCAAGGCCCTGCGCGACCGCGGCTTCGCCGGCCCCGTCATCTTCCTGACCGCCCGCAACGCCGAACACGACAAGCTGCTGGGCTTCGAGCTGGGCGCCGACGACTTCGTCACCAAGCCCTTCTCCCTGCTCGAGCTCAACGCCCGCATCGCCGCCGTGCTCAAGCGCGCCGGCGGCGCCCGCTCGGTCTACCGCTTCGGCGAGGTCCTGGTCGATCTGGACAACTACGTCATCAAGCAGGGCGAGGCGGAAGAGCGCCTGTCGAACCGCGAGCAGGAGCTGCTCCGCTACCTCATCGAGCACCGGGGCATGGTGCTGCCGCGGGAAGAGCTGCTGACCTCCATCTGGAAGTACGCCCCCAACGTCACCACCCGCACCGTCGACACCCACATCCTCAACCTGCGCAAGAAGCTCGGCGACAACGCCCAGGACCCCATCTTCATCGAGACCATGCACGGGGTCGGCTACCGCTTCGTGGCCGAGGAAGGCTAGCGCAGCGATGCGCTGGGGAGCCCTGCTCCTGCTGGCCGCGTTCCCGGTCGCCCATGCGGCCGAGGGCCCCCAGGAGTGGGCCGAGATGTTCGACGCACGCCTGCTCGACGTCGCCGACAACGACGCCGAGACCGCGGCGTTCAACCTGCAGTCGCTGCTCAACCGCCTCGAGCCCGCCGACCCCCTGCACGGCCGGGTCGCCTACTGGCTCGCCCACACCTACATCACCCTCGATCAGCGCCAGCTGGCCCACGAGGCCCTGGACATCGCCATGGAGTCGGAGCACGCCCGCACCGCGGCGCTGGCCCTGCACAAGCAGCTCGAGTCCATCGACCGTCAGGTCACCGCCCTGCCCCTGAGCACGCCGCTGGACGACGACTTCGGCCCCTTCGTGCACTCCTGGCATTTCGGCGATCGAGGCTGGCTCGAGCAGGGCACCCCCCAGGGCGAGCCCGACCCGGCCCTGCGCTGGGCCTGCATCGTGCAGGACCGCCAGGACGACCAGATCAGCGCCTCCTTCGCCCCGGAAGCCGGGGGGCTCGAGGGCATCCGGCTGTCGCTGATGGCCGAGCACTTCCCCGCCCACTTGCGCGTGCTGATCGTCGATGACCGGGGCCGCGAGTTCGCCACCGATCCTCTCACGGTGCCCACCGACGAGTGGCTGGCCCTCGAGCTCGAGCGCAGCTCCTTCCACCCCACCGACCCCACCACCCCCTACGCCAAGCCCGCGGCCCGCATCCAGGAGCTCCACATCCACGATGTGACGACCTACCTGAGCTCGGACCGCGGACCGCGGGTGGTGTGGATCGACGATCTGGAGATCTGGTAGAGGCCGGGCCGGCGGGAGCAGATGAACTGCTCCGCTACCGAGGGGCGCACTTCATGTGCGCCCGCCACGGGTTCAATCCTGCACCAGCGCGTTGGCCACCAGCTCGGTCAGGTACTCGACCTCCACCTGCACGCCGTAGTGCTGCGTGAGGTCGTGCAGCTGGGTGTGGCAGTTCTCGCAGGCGGTGACGAGCACCTCGGCGCCGGTGGCGCGGACCTGATCGGCCTTGACCTTGGCCGAAGCCATGCGGAAGTCCTTCTCTCCCATCGCCACGAGGCCGCCACCGCCGCCGCAGCACCAGTTGTCCTCGCGGGTGGGGGTGGTCTCCACGAAGTCATCGGTGAGCTTCCGGATCACCCGACGGGGCTCGTCGATCACGCCGCCGTTGCGCGCGAGCTGGCAGGGGTCGTGGTAGGTCACGCGGCCCTCGAGCTTGGACTTGTCCAGCCGGATGCGGCCAGACTCGACGTACTGATCGATGAGCTCTGCCACCGACAGCACCTCGAAGGGCTGCGCACCCATCATGTGCTTCATGACCCGGAAGGCCGTGCCACACTCGCAGATCACCACCCTCTTGGCCTCGAGGCGCTGGGCCTCGTCGATGATGCGCTGGGAGATGGTGCGGGTCTTGGCCGGGTTGCCTACGAAGGCGCCGAAGTTCACCGCCTCGAAGTAGGACAGGGACCAGGTCTCCCCGGCCGCGTTCATGATGGCGGCCGCCGAGATGATGGAGTGTTTGCCCGCCAGGGCCACATACAGCACCTCGCAGCCCTCGACATCGAGGGGCACGACCTCGTCACCACCCTCGCTGCGCCACTTCTCGATGATCTCGGCCTCGAGGTTCCGGGCGGCGGTGGCGAAGGTGTCCTTGGTGTCCCGGTAGGTCTTGCCCTTGGCCACGGACATGTCGGCCAGCATGTTCAGCACCATGGGGGCCTGGCCGGCGACGTTGAGCAGCTGCTTGGCGATGCCCTGGATCTGCTGGGTGTCGATGCCGAAGGGGCAGACCGTCATGCAGCGGCGGCAGCCGGTGCAGGTGTAGGCGGTGTCGTAGACCTTCCTCATCCAGTGGTCGTCGAGCGCCACCGCCTCTTCGAGGCTCGGGAGGACCCGCCGGTTTGGCGAGAAGTACTGTTCGTACAGCCGCCGGATGGTCTGGGCCCGGGCCACCGGGCTGTGCTCGATCTTCGGGTCGGAGACGTAGGCGTGGCAGGAGTCGACGCACAGCCCGCAGCGGGTGCAGCCGTCCATGTAGAGCTGCACGGCTCTGTTGAGCTTGGCGCCCAGCTCGCCGACGAGCTTGGCCTGGAGTGTGGGTTCCATCTTCAGACCCTCCGCAGCCGGTTCATGGGCACCGCCAGGAAGGCGTGCATGACCTTGCTGAACGGCAGCACCATCAGGAAGAGGTTGGCCAGCAGCACGTGCAGGGCCACCACCACGGTGTGGCTGTTGACGAACATGCCCTTGATCGGGGAGCCCATGGACAGGTGGGCGAGCCCGTCGAACCAGTGGGTGGCGATCTCGGCCTTGGTGATGACGAAGCCGATGGGCGGGTTCCAGGAGTTGGTCCAGGAGATGGAGACGCCCGTCAGGCCGATGAGGAAGAGCAGCACCAGCAGGTAGTAGTCGGCGGGTACCGACACGAGCCGCACGGGCTCACTGAGCCGCCGATGCAGGAAGTAGAGGATGGGGGCGGTGAAGAGCAGCCCGCCCAGGCCGGCCCCCAGCATGTGTCGGGAGTCGGCCGGGCAGAGCGTCACCTGCGGGAACAGGTCGATGTGCCCGAGGGCGATGATCACGAGGCCGATGTGGAACGCCACCAGCGCACCCCAGAACACCGGCTGCTTCTTCATGATGGTCGGCCAGGTGAAGGCCTCCACCAGGGCCCGCATGGGGCCGTCGACGCGGCGGGGGAACAGGGCCAGGCTGTGGGCCGGCGCGGGGGCCCGCAACATGCGCGCCACCCGGATGGCGATGCCGATGATGCACCAGGCCACGGCCAGGTACACCATGGGCACCATGATGATGTGGTAGAGCGTGTCCACGGGGGCCTCGCTGAGCGCTACTTGCAGCGCTTGACGTAGATCTTGATGGGATCACCCTGCTCGGAGCCCAGCACCTCGTTGCCGGTGGTGCTGGCCCAGGCGGGGAAGTCGGACAGGGAGCCGGGGTCCGTGGTGAGGACCTCGATGATCTCGCCGACGGCGACGGAGCCGATCTCCTGGGACATCTTCACGACGGGCATGGGGCAGGGCAGCCCTTTCAGATCGAGGACCTTGGCGACGGTGTACGCGGACATGGTGGGTCTCCTTTGTGGGAGGGGGTTGGTGTCTACAGGAAGAGCTGCACGGAGCTGTCGTTGGCGTCGGCCAGGAACGTGGCCACGCCGCAGAACTCCACGTCGGGGTAGTCGATGAGCTCGCTGCGTTGGAAGCCCATGAGATCCATGGACATCTCGCAGACCTTGATCTTGACGCCGACCATCTGGGCGATCTCGAAGAGCTGGTCCAGGCTGGCCGTGTTCTTCTTCTTCATCAGGTCTTTCAGCATCGCGGTGCCCATGCCCGCCATGTGCATCTGGGACAGCTGCAGCTTGTTGCGGCCCGTGGGCAGCATCCAGCCGAACATGGTGGACATCAGGTCCTTGCCGCCGGCCTGCTTGGCGGGGTCGCGCAGGGCGGCGGTGCCCCAGAAGGTGAAGAACTGCACCACCTCCATGCCCATCGCGCCGGCGCCGGTCGCGATGATCATGGCGGCGAGCATCTTGTCGAGATCGCCGGAGAAGACGACCATCGACAGCTTGTTCTTCTTGCCCGGGGGCAGGGCTTCGACCTTGGCCTGCAGCTCGGCGAGCTGCTGGGTGACATCGACACTCATGGGACACTCCTGGGGGAACGACAGGGGGCAGGGAGAGGGAGTCAGGGCTGGCGCTTGCAGCCAGCGAGGCAGCCGAGCAGGTCCACGAGGCGCGGCTCGGCGAGGGTGTACCGGGACACCCCGTCGGCCTTGGCGACCTCCACCAGCCCGGTCATGCGCAGGATGCGCAGCTGCTGGGAGACCAGCGCTGGCCGGACCCCGAGCTGCTGGGCGAGCTCACCCACCCGCCGATCCTCGTCGCACAGCAGGCCCACGAGGCGCAGCCGCAGGGGATGCCCCAGGGCCTTGAGCACCTCGGCCATCTGACGGGCACGGTCTTGGGTGATGGGGGAGGTCACGGCGGCGCCCTGTTTGATGTAGCGTTCTATAGATATCTCGAAATCTCTACATCGCATTACTACGAGGTATCCCACAGACGCGCAAGCTTTTTTTTGCTCCCGGGGTCCTTCTGCATGCCCCCTTCAACGCGATACCCACCCTTCATGCGCCCCTCCCCTCCCATCGTGGTCCAGAAGTTCGGCGGCTCGAGCGTCGCCGATGTCCCCAAGCTCATCGCCGTCGCCGAGCGTGTGGTCGCCACCCGCGCCGCCGGCCACCGTGTGGTCGTGGTCGTCTCCGCCATGGGCAACACCACCAACGAGCTGCTCGGCCTGGCCCGGCAGGTCTCCCCCAGCCCCGGGCGCCGTGAGCTGGACATGCTCATCTCCGTGGGCGAGCGGATCACCATGGCGCTCCTGAGCATGGCCGTGGCGGATCTGGGCGTCCCAGCGGTGAGCTTCACCGGCTCCCAGTCCGGCATCATCACCGACGAGAACCACAGCGCCGCCCGGGTCATCGAGGTGCGCCCCCAGCGCATCCAGGAGGCCCTCGAGCAAGACAAGGTGGTGATCGTCGCGGGCTTCCAGGGCGTGAGCCGCTCACGAGAGGTCACCACCCTGGGCCGCGGCGGCTCGGACACCACGGCGGTGGCCCTGGCCGCCGCCCTGGGTGCGGCCTGGTGCGAGATCTGCTCCGACGTCGACGGTGTGTTCTCGGCCGACCCCCGCAAGGTCCCCGAGGCCCGTCACCTGGACCGCCTGAGCTTCGAGGAGGCCCTGGCCCTGTTCCGCGCGGGCTCCAAGGTGCTCAACGCCGAGGCCACCGCCTTCGCCGCCCACCACGGCGTGGTGCTCAAGGCCGTCAAGACGGTCGGCTCCACCGGCGGCACCACGGTGGAGCCCAGCTGGCCCCAGCTCCCTTCGCGGGTGGCCGGGGTGACCGTCGACGCCCAGCTGGACTGGGTGCGCCCAGGCCCCGGCGGCCAGGCCGAGCTGCTCCCCTTCCTCGACGAGCACCAGGTCCCCGTGCGCACGCTGCGAGGGGACGGCGCCATCGTGGACCGCCGGGACTTCCACCACCGCGCCACCATCACCTGGCCCGCCGGCGTCACGAGCACCCCGGTCGCCGTCGCCACCGCCGCGGGCCACAGCTGCGGCCGTCTGCCCCTGCTGCGCCGGGGGGGCGCTGCGCTGCGGGACGCCGGCTTCACCGTGCTGAACGCCGAGGTCGGCGGGGATCGCCTCGCCTGGATCCTCGAGCCCGGCCGCGAGGACGAAGCCCAGACCCTCCTGCATCGCGTGCTCATCGAACAGTCGTCCTAGGGGGTCCGGCCTGTCTCCCCGCCGCTGGAGCTAGAGCGGCCGGCGCTCCGCGCAGCCAGCGAAGCGCAGCCGCCCCTGGACCGAGAGCGGCTCGCTGGGGCTCTCCTCCGCGGGGCCCTCGTCGACCCAGTACAGATCCTGGGCCAGCCCGCTGCAGTCCAGCTCGACCTCGCCGCCCACCACCCGCGCGCAGGGCTCCGTGCCCACACCCAGGAAGCCGCCGTTGCCGTCGGCGGTGAGCCGGTAGCCCTTGTGGGGGGCCAGCCCGACCCGGCCGTCGGCGTCGAAGCGCAGCCGGGCCCAGCGGTAGTCCGGGTCCTGCAGCAGCAGCACGGTCCAGCCGTGGTCCCGCCAGCAGCCACCCCCGCCGGGGATGGGGGCGCCGAGCACGATGACGTTGCCCTGCACCGTACCGGTGGGGGTGAGGACCCCGGGGCAGCCGGTCAGGAGCAGGGCGAAGGTGATGATGGGCTTCATGCCAGGACCCCCAGCCCACCCACACCCAGCACCACGGCCGAGCGTTGGCCCCAGCGATCCTCATCCGCGACCGCGGTGACAGGCACACCGTGATCGCTCACGCCGCGCAGCTCCCAGCGCCCGTCGGAGCGCTGGGTGCTGCGGACCCACAGCACATCCTGGGTGGTGCCGACCAGGCTCGCTCGGAAGGCGTCGCGTGCCGGGGCGAGCACATCCAGGGCCTGACGGCGGCGGTCACGGGCTCGGTCGGGAGCCACGGGGTCGGGCAGGGAGACGGCCGGGGTGCCCGCGCGGGGTGAGTACGGGAAGACGTGCACGTCCGCGGGGGCGAGCTCCGCGAACCACGCCAGCGAGTCGAGGTGGTCGGCGTCCGTCTCCCCCGGGAAGCCCACCAAGACATCGGTGGTCAGCGCCAGCTGGGGGATGGCCGCGCGGGCCGCGGCGATCAGAGCCTGGGCCTCGGCCCGCCGGTAGGGACGAGCCATCCGGGCCAGCGTCCCGTCGCAGCCCGCCTGCAGGGGCAAGTGGAGCTGGCGACACACACGATGGTCGGCCCAGCGGTCGAACAGATCGGGGGGCAGCCCCCAGGGCTCGAGGGATGAGAGCCGGATCCGGGGGGTGGTGGTGCCCGCGAGCAGAGCATCGAGCAGCTCACCGATGTGGGGACGGCCCGGCAGGTCCTGGCCCCAGCTGGCCAACTGGACCCCGCACAGCACGATCTCCCCTGCCCCACCAGCCTCCGCGCGCCGGGCCTCGGCGAGGACCCGCTCCGCCGGGACGCTGCGCGCGGGACCGCGGGCGATGGTGGTGAGGCAGTAGCTGCAGGCCTGGTCGCAGCCGTCCTGCACCGCCAGGAAGGCGCGAGCGCGGCGGCGGGGGCCCGGGATGGGCGCGCGGGCCGAGATGGTCCCCCCCGGTGGGCCGAGCAGCTCGACCAGGCCGGCCTTGTCCAGGTTGGGGACGACGTGGACCACGCCTGACAGCTCGGCGGCGTCTCGGTCGTGGATGGTGCTCCAGCACCCGGTCACCACGATGGACGCCAGCGGGTTGAGCCGGTGGATGCGGCGGACGCGCCCGCGGGAGTCTGCGTCGGCGCGGTGGGTCACCGTGCAGGTGTTCACGACGGCCCAGTCGCAGGCCTCGGGGCTCGCCACCAGGCTGTGCCCGGCCGCCACCAAGCCCGCGGCGATGCGCTCCAGCTCCGCCTGGTTCAGGCGGCAGCCGAGGCTGTCGAGGTAGACGCGGAGGGCCATACCCCCCGGCTATCCCGGCAGCTCGAGCACGAAGCGGGCGTCGTCCTCACAGCGGACCACGCCCCCGTGGCGGGCGGCGATGCGGGCGACCAAGGCCAGCCCCAGGCCGGTGCCCTCGCTGGGATCGGCGCCGTGCCCCTGGGGCCGGTAGAAGGCCTCGAAGATCCGCGCCCGCTCGGCGTCGGGCACGCCGGGGCCGGCGTCCTGGACGACCACGACGGCGCCGGCGTCACTGGGGGTCACGGTGAGCTCCACCGGGGCGGCCCCGTGCCGCACCGCGTTGTCCAGCAGGTTGCGCAACGCCACCCGCAGCAAGGCCTCATCACCGGCCACCGTGGTCGGCTCCCCTTGGACGGAGGCGCCGACCCGGGCAGCCTGCTCGGCCGCCAGGGCCAACAGGTCCACCGGCGCCGTGGTCAGCGGGCCGGCGGCCTCGAGGCGGCCCACCAACAGCAGGTCCTCCACCAGGCGGTCCAGCTCCTCGATGTTGCGCACCGCCTCGTCCCGGTGCTGAGCGCGCTGGGCGGGGTCCTCGGACTCACCCAACAGCTCGATGGCCAGACGCATGCGCGCCAAGGGCGAGCGCAGCTCGTGAGACGCCGCCGCGAGCATCTCCCGCTGGCTGGTGACCAGGGCCTCGATGCGATCGGCGGCCCGGTTGAAGGCCCGGGCCAGGTCGGCGACCTCGTCGGTGCCCTGTACCCGGACGCGGGCCGACAGATCCCCTTCGCCCAGGGTCTGCACGCCCTGACGCAGGCGCTCGAGGCGGTGGGTGATGAAGCGGGCCACCGGGAAGGAGCCCAACGCGAGCACCACCGAGATGATGAGCAGGCCGACGATGTGGCGGGGCGGCCCGGTCTCCATGGCCGCGATCTCGGGGGGTGGCCCGCCGTGCAGGTGGTGGGCCGCGAAGCCCATGGCCACCGCGCTGACCACCACCACGGCCAGGAAGCCCAGGTAGATCTCCACGAACAGGGAGTGGCGGATCCTCACGGCTGGCTCCGGGTGAAGACGTAGCCGACGCCCCGCACGGTCACGATTCGCTGGGGGCGCTTGGGGTCGTCCTCGATGGCCGCGCGGATGCGGGAGATGTGCACATCGATGCTGCGGTCGAAGGCCTCGAGGGCCTCGCCACGGACCGCGTCCATGATCTGCTCCCGGGACAGCACCCGGCCGGCGCTGCGGGCCAGCACCGCCAGGATCTCCAGCTGATGGCTGGTGAGGGATCGTGGCTCGCCGTCCAGGCGCACCTGGCGAGCGGACAGGTCGAGCTCGAGGCGCCCGAAGCGCAGCAGCTCGGCCGTCTGGGGACCGGGACGATTGCGCCGGGTGATGGCCCGCAGCCGGGCCAACAGCTCCCGGGGCGAGAAGGGCTTGGGCAGGTAGTCGTCGGCGCCGAGCTCGAGCCCGACCACGCGATCGGTCTCTTCGCCGCGGGCGGTGAGCATCAGCACCGGGATCTCGGAGCTGGCGCGGATGCGGCGGCAGACCTCGAAGCCGTCCAGATCGGGCAGCATCACGTCGAGCACCACGGCGTCGAAGTCGTGGCGCCCGAGGGTCTCCAAGCCGCTGTGGGCGTCGAGCCGGGCGGTGACCTCGGCGCCATGGGAGCCCAGGTAGGTCTGCAGCATGTCGCAGAGGCGGGCGTCGTCGTCGATGACCAGGACTTTCATGATCGGCCCGAAGCAGACGCCCCTCTCCCCCGCGGGGGAGAGGGTGCCCCGAAGGGGCGGGAGAGGGGGCGGGCGCACCGCGTCCAGGACAACGCCCTAGCGCCCGTGCATCTCCGCGGCCAGCTCAGCGAGCTCCGCGCGCTGCTCGGCGCTGAGCACAGCGCCGATGTCCACGACGACCCCGGCGAAGACCTGGGAGGCCTGGTCGAAGGTGTCCACGGCCTCGAGGCGCAGCTCCTCGACGGCGCTGGCGTCCACCGTCTCGGCCGTCAGGACGGTCTTGACCTGCTCGTGGTGCTCGTCGTGGCCCTCGTGCAGGGCCTCGAGCTGGGTGTGGGCGCCCTCGAGGATGGCCTCGACCTGGACGCTCTGCTCGTCGGTGGCGTCGATCTCGTCGAGCAGCTCGCCGACGATCTGGCGGGCCATGGCCTCGCGATCGATGTCGGGGCCGTGGATGTGGTGGAAGGGGGCCGCGCGCAGGGCGCGGGAGCCGGCGTAGGCGACCCCCACGGTGGCGACGGTCAGGGTGGTGATGCCGGTCATGCCGACGAGGACGATGGGGAGCAGGCGACGGGACATGGGACCTCCAGGGGGTTGGGCGGGGGCCGCTGGATGCGACCCGCAGCTTCAACCTGGTGCCCGGGGGTTTCCCGCGTTCGTCTGCAAGGTAAAGAAGTGTGAAGCCCTGTTTCGAGCTCACCACCCCGCCAGCTCGGCGTCCATCCAGGCGGCCCGATCCAGCACCCAGCCCCGCAGATAGGCGACCTCCGCCGCGTAGCTGTGGCGCTCCTCCGACCCCTCGTCGTTGGGCCAGACGTACGCGCCCAGCACATCCCAGCGCTCGAAGTTTCGCTCGGCTGCGCTGGCCAACTGGCTCTCCCAGCCGTCGATGTCGTCGCCGAGGGCCGCGTCCGAGAAGCTGCCCTGGCGCAGCTGCCGCCACCGCTCGCCCACGCGGGCGCGGAACACCGGATCCTCGAGCAGCCGCTCCCACCAGCACCAGGCCCAGGGATTGTCCTCGGGGAAGGACCCGTTTTCGTAGTGCCAACCCTCGATATCCTCGGCGTCGAAGTAGTCGGCGTTGCCCAGGGAGCCGTTGAAGTCCCAGACCGGGCCGGTGGCCAGGAGACCATCGCGATCCTTCTGGAGCCAGGACGACAGCACGTACGCGTCCACGTTGCGGGCCAGCTCCTGCAGCAGCAGCTGGTCCACGAAGCTGTCCACGTCCATGTAGGCGGCGTAGCCCAGCTGGGGGTCGGCGAAGTCCTCGCTGAACAGCGCGGCCTCCAGCTCCCCCAGCCAGGCCTCGAGCCACTGCCGCTGCTCGCGGGTGATCTCCCCGGGCTCGGGGTCGGCCAGCTGGAACATGCACCCGCAGGTGTCGGTGGTGATGAGCTGGCTCTCCTCGTCGGGCAGCCAGTCAACCCGCAACAGGTAGCCGCCGCTGATCTCGGGCTCGCTGTTGTGCTCGGGGCGCAGCTTCGCGAGGTCGACCCGGTTGTCGTCCCGCTTGACCTTCTCCATGAAGGTGTAGACGCCCCGGTAGTCCTCCCAGTCCAGCTCGCCGAGCCGGTCGTCGTCCACGAACAACTCCACGAAGGTGGTGCGGGGCGAATAGCGGCCCATGCGCCGGTACCAGCGATGGGCCAGGGCGTTGCGCATCAGGCTCTTGTCGGAGAACGGGCCCTGCAGCACCCAGTCCTCTTCCTCGGGCAGCCCCAGCAGTGACACATCCTGGTCCTGACCCGATGCATCCCAGGTCTCGAAGGCGTAGCTCTTCTTCTCGTACTCCTCGGCGCTGCTGCTGCCGCGGATGTGCAGGCCACCCTGCCCATCGTACTCGGGCACGCCGGCCAGGCGGGCGACGCCGGAGGCGTCCACGGGGATGAAGGTGGCGTCCACCGGCGCCCAGGCACGCGAGTCGTCCTCATCCCACAGGCGATCCTTGTCGACCTTCACCCCGTGGGTGTCCATCACCACCAACGGCAGGTCCGAGGCGAAGGTGGTGATGTCCGGGAACGACCCTGGCTGGCATGCGGGAAGGGTCAGGGTGAAGGAGAGCGCGAGCGGGAGCGCGTCGAGGCGAAGCATCGGGGTCCTGGGCGCGGTGAACACCCTTGGAACGGGAGAGGGCCGAAGGACGGGGCGCCTTTCTCGCATCACCCGCCCACGAGCACGGTGCGATGGGCTCATCCGGGGGCCTGGGGGCGGGGCTCCCTCCCCAGGTCTGCCAACAGCCAGGCGCGGGCGGGGTTGCCCTCCGGGGTCAACTCCTGCACGGCCGCCACGAAGTTGTCGTACCCCCCCAGGAACAAGGGCAGCCACACCGGCCGGGTGCGGTCCTCCGGGTAGAGCCGCAGGTAGCGGAGGTTGAGGAAGCGCAGGGGCTTCACCCGGTACACGGCGTCCCAGCGCACGCCTCGGCGCAGGCCCCACAGATCGTTGGCCTCCACACCGTCCGCGTCGAGCTCCACACGCATCGAGCGCAGCAGCATCACCGACCAGGGTGCGGCGATGAGCGTCGCGATGAGCAGCAGCGCGCCCCCCAGCTCGAGGGAGGGCAACCGCCAGGTCAGCCCGACCACCAGCCCCAGCCCCAGCCCCAGCCCCAGCCCGCCGATGGCGGCGAACAGCTGCGGGAAGGAGGGCCGGAAGGTGTGCTTCATCGCAGGGAGAGTATGCCACGGCGGGGGCGCGCCGGAGCCCGCGTTACGCGGCGGCCGCACCCGCGACGGAGAGCCACCATGTCCAGCAGCCGCGTCCGCGTCTACATCGCCTGCTCCCTCGACGGCTTCATCGCCGGGCCCGACGGCGACCTGTCCTGGCTGCCCGGGGCCGACCCCGACGAGGCCGATAGCCCCCCAGCCAGCGAAGCGGGCGGCCTGGGCTTCGAGGCCTTCATGGACGACGTCGGCGCCCTGCTCATGGGCCGCGCCACCTACGACGCCGTGCGGGGCTTCGGCGTGCCCTGGCCCTACGGCGACCGCCCGGTGCTGGTGGCCAGCTCCCGGGGCCTCGACGAGGATCCTCCCGCCACCGTGCGCCGGGTCGAGGGGCCCATCGACGCCCTGATCGCCGACGCCGTCGAGGCCGCCGGGGGACGGGACGTGTACCTGGACGGGGGCGCGATGATCCGCCAGGCGCTCGAGGCGGGCGCTGTGGATGAGCTGACCGTCACCTTCGCCCCGATCGCCCTGGGCCAGGGCGTGTCGCTGTTCGGGGGCCTCCACGCGCGGGTGCCGCTGTCGATCGTGTCCCAATGCCGCTTCGCGGGAGGGATGGCGCAGCTGCGGCTGGTGCCGGACAGGGGTTGACCCGACGCGGCGCTACACTGCCGCCATGTACTTCGACCGCACCCTGCGTCCCGAGCTGGCGGCCCTGCTCACCGGGCCGCTGCGCTGGCTGCTCGACGCCGTCCGCGGCCCGTGGGGCGCGGCGAACCGGGCCCACCTCCAGTCCCGCAAGAACCGTGGCACGCCGGGGGGCTGGCTGCAGCTGTACACCGCGAACGAGTCCCCCCTCTGCCTCGAGTGCCTGCCCGGACGCCGCCCACCACACAGCTCGCGCTTCCGCTTCTTCGCCCTCGAGGGCGCCTCCCGCCCAGCCCCTCCACCCATCGTCCGCGCCAACTGGCGCGCGCGCGGGCTGAAGCAGCCAGGCGTGAAGCTGACGGTCCCCGAGCTGGCGACGGTCCGCGGCCAGCTCGAGCCCTACCTGCACGCCGCCGCCTTGAACAACGAAAGCTTCGACATCGAAGGTCGGCTCACCGCCGGCCTGGCGCGGTCCCGGGGCCTGCTGGCCACCGAGCCCGCACCGTTCCTGGTCCTGGACACCGAGGCGCGGGTGGGCTTCGACAGCATGTCGGCCCGGCGGGACTACCTCGCGCAGCTCGCGGCCCATGGGCTGGGCCGCTACCAGGAGCTCGACGTGCTGGGCCTGCTGCCCGACGGTCGCCTGCTGGCGGTCGAGGTCAAGGTGAGCCGCGCCGACCTGCAGCTCGCGGCGAGGCAGGTCGCCACCTACCAGCGCCAGCTCCGGGACGTGCGGGCGCGGGGGGATCTCACCCCGCAGACGATCCATGCCTGGGTCCATCAGAAGGAGTCCTGCGGCCTGCTCGCCCGCGGTGTGGCCCCCGCTGCCGCGGACGGACCCCCGGTGCCCGCCATCGCCCTTCCGGACGACGACCCCGGCTGGCTGGCCCACTGGCGGCAGGCGCTGGCGCCGTCCCGGGCTCTCCACCCCGTCGAGCTCGCCGGCCTGCGGCTCTACCGCCTGTCCCCCGACGGTCGGGTGCTCGATGAGGCCACGGCATGAGCCGCGCGTGGAAGGCCACCTGCCGCGCCGACCAGGAAGCGTGGAAGCAGCGCACCGCCACCTTGCCCCCCCGGGCCAAGCTCCCCGGCCACACCTGGCTCGAGGGCCGCGGCGGACCCCGCAAGGTCGGCCCGTTCCCGTTCTGCCTGCCGCTGACACATGCGCGACACAACCTGCTGCCCGGCGTACGCGACGAAGCGCTGCGCCGCTTCGCGGCCCACGGCATCCGCTGGCACGGCGACGGCCCCGACCACCCCGGCCCCAACAGCCACCTGCTGTCGAGCCAGGTGCACTGCGTCAACACCCTGCTGTCCCTCGGCGACGCCGCCCTCGAGTTCGCCCGCCAGGCCGTCCCCGACGCCACCGCGGTGCTGCCCATCGAGGACGGCTCGCCGGTGGCCTTCGAATGGATCGGGCTCGAGGACCACCTGGGAGAAGGCCGCGGACGGCGGCGCCGGCGTGGGCAGTACGTCACCAGCGCCGACGCGCTGATGGTGGCCGAGAGCCCCACCGGGCGCACCGCCGTGCTCATCGAGTGGAAGCTGGTGGAGCTGGGCCGGGCGCCGGTGGCCACCCACGGCTCGGGGGGCACGGATCGCCGCCAGGTCTACGCCCCCGCCATGGCCCGGTCCGGCTTCGAGCTCGAGGTCGAGGCGGGCCTGGCCAGCGCCCCGGCGTATCAGCTCATGCGTCAGCTGCTCCTGGGCAGCGAGATGGTCCACGCCGGGGAGCTCGGCGTACAGCGGGCGGTGCTCATCCACGCCTGCCCTACCCCCAACCGAGCGCAGCTGGACGCACCGGGACCCGACTGGCCCTCGCTCGCGGGGGCGGTGCGATACCTGCACGTGGACACCCGCCGCTGGATGGCCGCCACCCCCGAGCTCGCCGAGCGCTACGGCGGGCTTGCGGTGTATTGAGGCTCCCAGCGATACAGCAGCTCACCGGAAGGTGTATCGCTGCGGTCCTTCTCCAGGATGAAGCCCGACCGGACCAGCACCCGCTGCGAGGCGATGTTGTCCTGCGCCACGCCCCCGACCACCGCACAGACGGGCCGCTGGGCGCACCAGCCGATGAGCCCCCGCAGCAGCTCGGTGGCCAGGCCCCGACCCCAGGCGTGCTGGGCCAGCAGATAGCCCAGCCGCAGCTCGACGCCGTCCGGCCCGGGCAGCTCGAAGAGGATGACCAGGCCCACGGGTCCCGCGCCGTGAGGCTCGAGCACCAGCAAGGTGGTCGCCTCGTCGTCGCGCGCAGCGATCCAGGCCTCCGCGCGGGCCCGCGTGTAGAGCCCCTGCCAACCAGGAGGGAGGGCGTGGGTCACCGCCGGGCTGAGCATCGCGGCCACCACCGCGGGCAGGTCGAGCTCCTCGGTGGCGGCGGCGGCGTGCCAGGGTCCGACCCGCAGGCGGGCGGTCTCGAAGCGGCAGTGTTCGACGGTCACTCGGCGCCCTCGGCGAGCAGGGTCGCGCGCTGGGCCTCGAGGTCTTCGAAGATCTCTTCGAGCTGTCCCTTCTCGTCCTCCGGTCTGGACGCCTCGACATCCAGCCAGAAGTCGATGCTCCTGTCGATCTTCTCGAGCTCGGTGAACTCTCTCCCGCCCCACAGGTCCATCAGGCGGCGCTTCCCTTCCTCCATTCGGTAGGTCCAGCGCGCGCCGGCGTCATCGTCCCAGCGGGTGCCCGAAGGACGAGGCGACGCGAGGCTGTACTCCATGACCCCCTTGTCGGTCATGAAGTTGCCGTTGGCCTGCCCACCGCCGTCGAAACTGGCGCGCCAGCTCTCGCAGTTGCGCAGCGTCGCCACGCCGTGGTTGTAGCGGCCGGAGGGCTGCGAGAAGAACGCCATGCATGGGAACTCGGCGCAATCTACGAACGCCAGCTCGATGCCAGCCTCGGGGCAGTCCTCCAGGGCCTCCAGCACCGCCGCCTCGAAGCCATCCTCGCGGTACTGGGGCTCGAGCTCGTCCGGGAACGGCTGCGGCGTGCCCACCTGCGCGGTGATCTGCGCGTCGATGATGCCCTCGGCCAGCTCCAGGCGCTGCTGCAGCGCCGCCAGCTCGTCCTCGCAGTCGGTACCAGCGGCCACCTCGACCCGCTGCACCACCGTGCGGTCGGTGGGCTCGGGGGTGTCGGCGGTGGGCAGCTCCGGGTGCGGAGCCGAAGCCCTCCCGAGGACGAAGCCGAAGGCCAGGGCGAGGGCGGCGATGGAGGCGATGAGGACGCGCTTCATGCCCGGGATGCTACCCTTCGAGGGAACCGGGCGTCCAGGAGGTGCCGGCCATGCTCCAGCTCCCCACCGTGCTGCTGGCCCTGGCCGGCGTGTGGCTGGGTTCCCGCGTGCGCGGTCGCAGGCTGGCGGCGTGGGGGGTGCTCGCAGGCGTCATGGCCCTGCCGTGGTTGCTCGCCATCGCCTACTACAGCCACCTGCTGGACAGCCCCCTCTACTACCAGTGGCGCTCGCAGCCCCTGACCGACTGGCTCGTGAGCGGAGCGGGCCTCGGCGTGGGCCTGGTGGTGGGCGCCCAGGCCAGGACCCAGGGCCTGCGGGCCATCCACGTGGCCCTCGCCGCGGTGCTGGCGATCCTGGCCTTGACCGCCGCCTTCGCCAAGCCCTGGCTGCAGCCGGAGCTGCCGATCCTCGAAGATCGCTGGAGCGACGGTGTCTGCCTCCAGAGCTCCCACGCCAGCTGCGGGCCCTGCGCGGCGGCCACCCTGCTGCGCCACCACGGGATCGAGAGCTCCGAGGCCGAGGTCGCGGAGGCGGCGGACACCCGCGCTGGCGGGACCCTCAACTGGCGCCTGGCCCGGGTGCTCCGGAGCCACGGCCTGGAGCTGCGCTTCCGGGCACCGAACGACATCGAGGAGGTCGCGCACCCCGCGATCGTGGGCGTGCGCCTGGGAGGACCGGCGGGGATCGGCCACTTCGTGGTGCTGCTCGGGCGTGACGGTGACGAGCTGGTGATCGGGGAGCCCCTCGAGGGCCGGCTGATCCTGTCACCGGCCGCGTTCTCGGCGCGCTACCACTTCGATCGGTTCGCATTGGAGCTGGAAACACGACAGCCATAGCCGCCCGGAGGCGCGCCCCGCGCTAGAGGATTGTGCACGCACCGGGAGCCACCATGCGCACAGCACTGCTCGTCCTCGCACTCGCCGCCTGCCAGCCGAACGGCGTACCCATCGACACCGCTCCGCCCGAGCCGAAGGACGACGACGGCGACGGCTACACCACGGCGATCGACTGCGACGACGGCAACCCCGATGTGCACCCAGAGGCCGACGAGCTGTGCAACGAGCGCGACGACGACTGCGACGGCGACATCGACGAGGACGCCACGGACGCCACCACCTGGTACCCGGACGAGGACGACGACGGATACGGAAGCGAGGACGGGGCGGAGCAGGTCTGCGCCCAGCCCAGCGGGTCCGTGGAGCTCGGCGGCGACTGTGACGACGGCGACCCGACCGTCTCACCCGCGGCGGTGGAGATCTGCGACTCCATCGACAACGACTGCGACGGACAGGTGGACGGCGACATCGCCGTCCCCGGGGACTACGCGACGGTGGCCGAGGCGGTCGCAGCCGCCTCCACGGGCGACTGGATCTGCGTGGCGGCCGGGACCTACGTGGGTCCCGTCACGGTCCAGCGAGATGTCGTCCTCGAGGGAGAAGGCAGCGACGCAGTCGTGCTCGACGGCGGCGGGTCCTCGCCGGTGCTGACCCTGGACGGCCTCGGGGAGAGCGCCGAGATCCACGGCTTCACCCTGACCGGCGGCGCCGGCTCGACCGCGGTGGCCCTCCACTCGACGAACAGCGACGCGGCCCTGGGCGATCTGCAGATCGCCGACAACACCGTCGAAGGCGACGGACAGTGCTCCGGCGCCCTGGTGTACATCGACGGCGGCAGCCCCGACTTCGACGGCCTCGAGCTCCGGGACAACAGCGTCACCTGCCCGGACACCTGGGGCCTGGTGTTCATCCGCGGCAGCGCGAGCGTGACCATGGACCACACCCGCCTCACCGGCAACACCATCACCGCCGATCAGGAGGTCCACGGGGCGTTCACGGTCTACTCGGGCTGTCTGCTGTCCATGGAGAACCTGGTGATCGCAGGCAACACCATCCAGCACGGCACCGGCGGCGCGGTGGGCGTGAAGGGCCTGGCCCTGGCCAGCGAAGGCGGCGTCATGAGCGTCACGAACGCCTCCATCCACGGCAACAACGTGGACGCCGGCACGGGCATGGTCCAGGCCGGCGTGATCCACGACACCAGCGGTGGCATCAGCCTCACCAACGTCAGCATCAGCAGCAACGCCGTCAGCGGGGACAGCGTGGTCGCCACCGTCAACCAGGGGGCCAATGGCTACAGCTACTGCAACATCCACGACCAGGATGAGCCGGCCTTTTCCTTGATGGACGATCCCCGCGGCTCCCTGGGCAACATCGACGAGGACCCCGGCTACGTGGAGGTCGCCGCCTCGGACCCGGCCAACTGGGACCTGAGCCTCACCGCCGACTCGGCGCTGCGAGATCAGGGCACGCCCTCGCTGGAAGACGCCGACGGCAGCCGCTCGGACATCGGCGCCCACGGCGGTCCCGGTGGCGACGCCTGGTAGCGACGCAGGCTCCCCCTACTCCCCCGCCAGCTTGCGACGCAGCAGCTCCTGCTGGGCCGGGCTGAGTTCGTTCCAGGACCGCAGGCGGCCGACCAGTGCCTCCCGCTCCTCGGGAGAGAGCCGCATCAGGATCTCGTAGTTGCGCCGCAGCCGCTCCTGCTCGGCGGCCGGCATCCGCTCCCAGCGCTGCCATGCGCGGCGCATGGCCTCCTGGCGCTGGGTGTCCATGGCCTGGAAGCGCTGGAAGTTGTCCCTGATCATGGCCTGTTCTGCAGCGCTCAGGCGCTGGAAGGCGTCCAGGTTGGCCTGCAGCCGCGCCCGCTGCTCGGGGTCCATGGCCTCGTAGCGAGCCTGGGCGTCCATCAGCGCCTGCTGCTGCTCCGGGGTCATGGCCTGCCAGGCCTGCTCGGGGCTGGGCTCGGCGGCAGCGGGCTCTTCCGCCGCGGCGATCCCTGGCAGGGCGAGGCACAGGGCGAGGGCGAGGGTGTGGATGAGACGTGTCATGTGTCAGTCCTCCTCCATGCGGAGCAGGTCGAGGTAGCGGGCCACCTCGAGGTCCTGCAGGAGGTCCATGTTCTCGAGCAGCTCACGGTTGGCCAGGGCGGCCCGCTGCTCGTCGGTCAAGGGGGGCGGCTCGGGAGCCTGGGGCGTGTCGGCGGGCGTGTCGGCGGGCGAGAGCTCGGGGGGGCTGGGCGCAGGCTCGCCGGCCTGGGGCTCGTCGGCCCAGGCGAGACAGGTGGCGAGCAGCAGAGCGAGGATCACGGGGCGCTCCCATCCCAGGCCATGAGCAGATCGAGATCCTCGAGCAGGGCGAGGTTCTCCACCAGCTCGAGCTCGGCTACCAGCGCCAGGTCGTCAGCTGCGGGTGGCGCTAGCGTGGGCTCGTCGATGACCGCGGGGGGCTGAAGCACGATGGCCAGGCCCGCAGCCGCGGCGGCCAGGCCGGCCACCCCGGCGGTCAGGGGCGCCCAGTGACGGCGGTACCAGGGCTGCTCGGAACGGATCGCCGCCCGCAGGCGGGCGTCGAAGCCCGCTGGCACCGGCGGGGGCGCAGGCGCCTGGCCAAGGCGGTCCCACAGCTCGTCGCCCAGCAGATCGCGGGGCTCGTCCGGGAGCAGGTCGTCAGGGGGATGGGTCATGGGTCCTCCCGCTGGAGGTAGGGTTCGAGGATGCGCTCGAGGTTCTTGCGGGCCCGATGCAGCAGCAGCTTGGCGGCTCCGGTGCTGGGCAGCTCCAGGGCCTCGGCCACCGCCGCCATGCTGCAGCCCTCGTACCGGGCCAGCACCACCGCCGCGCGCTGGCGGGGGGGCAGCTGCTCGAGGGCCGCCTGGACCGCGCGGGCCAGCTGGGCCGCCTGGGTGTCGGCGCTGGGGTCGTGCCCGGAGGGGCGAGACAGCCCCGCGGTGCCCTCGGGGGTGCCGACCTCGCGGCGGCGCCAGGCCCGCTGACGCTCGTTGATGCAGTGGTTGGTGGCGATGCGGAACAGCCAGGTGCGGAAGCGGGCGCTGGGCTGGTAGCGAGACCGGGCCTTGTAGACGCGCACGAGCACGTCCTGGGCCGCCTCCTCGGCGGCCTGTTCGTCGCCCAGCATCCGCAGGCAGAAGCGCCAGAC
>CAYZVO010000085.1:0-34092 GCA_964481655.1 uncultured Enterobacterales bacterium
GGGTACGACGGGGTGGAGCCGGACTGCGACGAGTGGAGCGACTACGACCAGGACGGCGACGGCTACGACTCCGCCAGCTACGGCGGCGACGACTGCGACGACGGCGACGCCGACACCTACCCGGGCGCCCCCGACGATCCCTACGACGGCGTGGTCAACGACTGCGACGAGGCCGACGAGTACGACGCCGACGGCGACGGCTACGACTCGGTGGAGCACGGCGGCGACGACTGCGACGACGCCAACTCCGGCATCAACCCCGGCGCCGACGACGTCTACTACGACGGCGTCGACGACGACTGCGACGGCAACGACGACGACCAGGACTACGACGGCTTCCCGGTGGACGAGGACTGCGACGACACCGACGGTGACGTCAACCCCGACGCCGAGGAGATCTGGTACGACGGCGTGGACCAGGACTGTGACGGCAACGACGACGACCAGGACGGCGACGGCTTCGCGCTGGACGACGACTGTGACGACACCGACCCGGACGCCTACCCCGGCGCCGAGGGCTGGGACGAGGACTGCAACCCCACCGGCGGCGACACCGCCGACACCGACATCGGCCCCGGTGACACGGGTGGCTACAAGTTCGAGGGTGGCGGTGGCTGCGGAAGCTGCTCCGCGGCCGGACCCGGCGCGGCCGCAGGCCTCGCCCTGCTCCCCATGCTGCTCGGGCTCGCTGGCCTCCGCCGGCGCCGTTCCCTCACCGACCGCCAGGGCTAGGAGGCGATCATGCTGCTGCTCACGATTCTCTCCGCCGCTGCCATCGCACAGGACCACCCGGACATCGAGATGCCGGACCTGAACGCCCAGGCGTTCCGACCGACCATCGACGGGCGGTCCACCCTCTGGACCGACGACGCCAGCCTGGCCCGGGCGGGGACCTACAGCCTCCGCCTGGCCATGAACTGGGCCCACAACCCCCTGGTCGTGCGCTGGTCCGACGACAGCACCACCTCACTGGTGCGGGACACGGTGAACCTGGACCTGATGGCGGGCATCACCATCTGGCGCATCCGCGCCGGCCTCGACCTGCCCCTGTACCTGGTCTCCACCAGCGACCTGGACGCCGGCGGCGCGGGCCTGGGCGATGTGGCCGTGGACGTCCGCGGTAGCATCCTGGCCGAGTCCGAGGACGCCCCCATCGGCCTGGCCGCCTACGGGCGCGTGGCCCTGCCCACCGCCACGGTCGACACCGCCCTGGGCAACCCGGGCATGGGCGGCGAGCTGGGGCTGGTGGCCTCCAAGCAGCTGACCGATCAGCTGCTGCTGGCGGCCAACCTCGGCACCCGCTTCCTGCCGGAGACCCAGCTGGTGAACGTCGAGGTCGACGACCAGCTCTACTACCGGCTGGGCGGCGGCTACGCCCTGACCGACGACGCCGGTGTGTCCCTGGATGTGGCCGGGCACCTCAACTACAACCAGCCCTTCGGCAACGCGGCGGCCAACCCCTTCGAGGGCCTGCTGGGTGGCTGGTACCACATCAGCGACGACCTCATCCTCAGGGGCGGCGTGGGCCACGGCTTCACCCGTGGCATCTCGAGCCCGGACGTGCGCGTCGTCGCCATGATCGGCTGGGAGCCCGAGAAGGAGGTCGACACCGACCTCGACGGCCTGGTCGACAGCGTCGATGCCTGCCCCGAGCAGCCCGAGGACGTGGACGGCTGGGAGGACAAGGACGGCTGTCCCGACCCCGGGGCCACCGTGACGGTCGCGGTCGTGGACGAAGCGGGAGAGCCGGTGCCCGGCGCCGACGCCCGCGTCACCGGCCCCGAGACCTTCCAGGGCGGCGACAGCTTCTCGGGTGAGGTCCACCCCGGCGCCTACCGCGCCGAGGCCACCGCCGAGGGCTGGGAGCCCGCCACCACCGAGTTCGAGGTCGCCGCGGCCCAGGACCAGACCGTGACCGTCGTGCTCACCCCCAAGCCGGCCCTGGTGCAGGTCAAGGTGCTCGATCCCGACGGCAAGCTGATGGACGCCACGTTCACCATCGGCGAGAACAACCCCGTGGCCACCAAGAACGGCCTGGGCCAGTCCAACATCGCGCCGGGCTCGGTCAGCCTCCAGGTGCGAGCCGAGGGCTTCGCCGTGATCAACCAGAGCTTCAAGGTCGGCCCCGGCGAGACCAAGCTGGTCGAGGTGCAGATGCGCCCCACCCAGGTCGAGCTGACCGTCGAGAAGATCGAGATCAAGGGTGAGGTCTACTTCGACACCGCCAAGGCGGTCATCAAGGCCGAGAGCTTCCCGCTGCTCGACGAGGTGGCCCAGGTGCTGCTCGACCACCCCGAGGTGCTGCGCCTGCGCATCGAAGGGCACACCGACAGCCGCGGCGACGCCGGCTACAACCTGCAGCTGTCCAAGGAGCGCGCCGCGTCGGTCATGACCTACCTGACCGAGAAGGGCGTGGCGACCGAGCGCCTCGAGAGCGAGGGTTACGGCGAGTCCAAGCCGCTGGTCCGCGGCAACAACGAGAAGGCCTGGTCCAAGAACCGCCGCGTCGACTTCTTCGTCGCGGAGTGGGACGAGGCCCAGCGCACCAAGAAGGTCGAGTAGCCCACAGGGCTCACGCCCCCGGGTCGAGGCGGAGCCTCACTCGGTGGGCGCAGCCTCGGCCGGCGCCGGGGCGGCCTCAGCTTCGGGCGGCGGCGGCACGGGCTCTCCGTCGGCGGGGGCCTCGCCCTCGGGCGGCGGCGGCACGGGCTCACCGTCGGCGGGGGCAGCGCCAGCGGCCTCGGCAGGGGCGGCGCCCTCGCCGTCCTTCACCGGGGGCGGCGCCTGCTCGGTGGAGAGGGCCAGCTCGATGTCGATCAGGTCCACCTCGCCCACCACGATGGCGTTGTCCGGCGGCGTCATGGGCTCACCGGGGCTCGGGCCGTTCTGGTCCAGATCGATGTAGGCCAGCACGTTGACCTCGCCCAGCCCCGTCGGCGCGATGACCGACCAGGGGCCGAGCCCGTCCAGGTTGATGGCGTGCAGCAGCTGAGGCGGCTGGGCCTCGGCGCCCGGCTGCAGGATCTCGACCCGCAGCTGACCCTCGACGGGGCCGTCGTAGACCACGGTGCCCGACAGCAGCACGCCTTCGCCCTCCTCGAGGCCGAAGCCCGGCGGCTCGATGCGCATGCCGGGGGCGATCTGGCCGTCGGCGGTGACGGTCGGTGTGGGCATGGCGCCGCCGGCCGGGACTGCGCCGGCGTCGCCGGCCGCGGGGACCTCAGCGGGCCCAGCGCCGGGGGCGGGCGCAGGGCCGCCGCCGGGGGTCACGATGTCGGACGGGGGCTCCGGGCAGCCCGTGCACAGGGCGGTCAGCAGCAGGGCGGGGGTCGCGAAGGTGCGGGCGCGCATGGGGAACCTCTCGTGGCAGAGGGAGGGATTCGTTCGCATCCGAAGCTAACACACAGCCTCGGGATCCCGTCCAGGCGCCCGCGGGATGACAAGCGCGACCGACGCATTAGACAGTGCACACCCCCTCGGACCCCCGGGAGCCCGACGTGGCCACCGCTTCCCTCATGCTCTGTCTCGCCGGACTCGCCATCGGGCAGAGCGGACCCAGCGGTCCAGCGCCGTCCGAGGCGCTGCAGCAGCTCACCGTCCAGGTCCACGGCGTCCCCTCCGACCTGACCATCACGGCCGAGCGTGGGGGCACCGAGCGCATCGAGCTGACCGACAACGGCGCGGCGCTGCTCGTCGGCGAGCTCGTCGGACCGCCGGCGCGAAGCGTCCAGCTCAGGCTGCTCCAGCGCGGGCCGGCCGGAGAGACCGAGATCTGGCAGGGCATCGCCATGCTCGGTGACCACCGGCAGCAGACCCTGGCGTTCAGCTACGAGCTGCAGGACCAGTGGCCGCGGGTCGAGCGCGTCCCTGCCTCGCCCCCGCTGCACAGCGCCACCGGCGACGAGCCCGCCGGCGCCTACCACATCGCCCTGGGCTGGGGCGGTCTGGTGCTGGGCTACCTGGGCATCCTGGTGGTGGGCTGGGCCATCCGGGGCCGGCGGCAGGACCAGGCGTGAGCGCCACCGCCGCAGCGTCCACCCACCCCTGGCTCGAGGGCCCCAAGGGGACCGCTCTGGTGGCCCTGATCTTCGTGCTGGTGGCCACCGCCTTCAGCTGGCCCACCGCCGCGCTCGATCCCCACACCCTGGTCACCCGCCACTTCGACCTCTACGTCACCGTCTGGCTCATCGAGCAGGCCGTCGATGGCCTCCCCAAGCTGCTGTCCACCGGCAGCGCCTGGCCCCACGGCGAGAGCCTCGCCCGGGTGGACTCCTACCTGCTGCTGCTGCTGGCCTGGCTGGGCCGGGGCGCGCTGTCCGGCTGGCTGCTCACCACCCTGCTCACCTGGCTGGGGCCCGCCATCAACGCCCTGGCCGCCGAGCACTGCGCCCGCCGCGTCCTGGCGGTGCAGCGCCCCTGGAGCCTGCTGGCCGGCTTGGCCTACGGTTTCTCCGGGATCGCCGCTCTGGCCGTGCTCGAGGGGCACGTCTACTTCCTGCTGGCGGCCTGGTTGCCGCTGCTGCTCACGGTCACCTGGGGCACGCCGGACCGCGGGGGCCCCGCCTGGCTGCGGGGCCTCGGGGCCGGGGCGCTGTGGTCGGCCAGCCTGCTGAGTTCGGCCTACTTCGGGGTCCTGGCGTCGGTGCTGCTGGCGGTGGTGATCGCGGCCCGCCCACGCCGGGCGCTGCGTTGGATCCCCGGCGCGGCTGTCGTCGCCCTGCCTGTGGTGGCCTGGTACCTCTGGGTGTTCAGCATGAGCCGCCAGCACGGCATCGTCGAGGTCAGGCCCGACCTGATCCTCACCATGGGCACCGCCACCGTGGCCAACCTGACCACCTGGACCGCCCACCTGGACACGGTGCGGCACTCGGTGGGCGCCCCCGTCGGCTTCACGACCCTCTGGCTGCTGCTGCTCGCGCCGCTGCTGCTGCGGGGCGAGCGGGGCTGGCGCGTCCTGGCGCTGCTGGCGCTGCTGGCCCTGATGCTCTGCTTCGGGCGGAGCTTCCGCATCATGGACGGCGGGGCGGGCCTCCCCTCCCCGCTGGCGCTGGCGGTGGGGCTTCCCGGCATCGAGAACTTCCGCTTCCCCATCCGCTTCGCCTGGCTCTACCAGCTCTGCGCCGGCGTGGTGGCGGCGGCGGCCTTGCAGGCCCTGGCCAGGCGCCTCCCCAGCGCCGCGCTGCTCCCCGTCCTGCTGCTGGCCACCATCGACGGCATCGCCGGCACCGGGCTGCCCTTCCGCGTCCAGGCCATCGTGGCCGACACGCCCTCGGCCTACGCCAGCGCCCCCGCCGGGCAGCCGGTGCTCGATTGCTACGGCCGCGCCCTGGACGGCTCCAGCGGAGAGCTGGAGATGTGGACGCGCAACCTGTCCTGCTACTACCAGGCCCATCACCAGCGCCCGGTGCTCGAGCTGTGCGTGCGCACCGAGGTCCAGAGCCCGCGAGAGGCCCTCGACGCCGCGCTGGGCGACGGCCTGCTGGCCCTGGCCGACGGCGATCCCCGCGCCCGGCCGGAGCGACTCAGGTCCCAGCTGGTCGAGGCAGGGGTGGGCGCGGTGGCCCTGCACGCGGACTTCTACGCCCCGACGGACCGGGCGCGCATGCTCGCTGGGCTGGAGCAGCTGCTGGCTCCCCCGCTGGCCGAAACCTGGGAGGGTGGCTTGCGGGTCGTGGTCTTCCAGGTGGCGTGGGGGGGGGTGGCGCCGGGGGGCGGCACCGGGCGGTGAGGATCAGCCCTCGCGCAGCCAGCGGGCGACCTCGGCCGCGTGGTAGGTGAGCAGGATGCCGGCGCCGGCGCGCTTGAGGCCGGTGAGGACCTCCATGACGCCCCGGCGACGGTCGATCAGGCCCTCGCGGGCCATCAGCTCGATCATCGCGTACTCGCCGCTGACGTTGTAGGCCGCCACCGGCAGGTCGGTGATCTCGCGCACGGCACGGATGATGTCCATGTAGGCCAGGGCCGGCTTGACCATCACCATGTCGGCGCCCTCGGCGATGTCCAGGCGGACCTCCTCGAGGGCCTCCCGGGCGTTGGCCGGGTCCATCTGGTAGCCGCTGCGATCGCCGAAGCCGGGGGCCGAGCCGGCGGCCTCGCGGAAGGGGCCGTAGAAGGCGGAGCAGTACTTGGCGGCGTAGGACATGATGGCCACGTCCTGCAGCCCGACGTCGTCGAGCCCGGCGCGGATGGCCCCCACGCGGCCGTCCATCATGTCCGAGGGCGCCACGAGATCGGCGCCGGCCTGGGCCTGGGAGACAGCGGTCTTGACCAGCAGCTCGAGGGAGCGGTCGTTGTCGACCCGCTCACCATCCACATGCCCGCAGTGGCCATGGCTGGTGTACTCGCACATGCAGACGTCGCCCATCAGCACCAGGGGGAAGCCCTCGGCCTTGATGGCCCGGAAGGCGCGCTGGACCACGCCGTCCTCGGCGTAGGCCTGGCTGCCCTCGGGATCCTTGTGGTTGGGGATGCCGAACAACATCACCGACCGCACCCCCGCCTCGGCGGCCTCTTCGCAGGCGCGGACCAGGGTGGGGATGCTGTGCTGGAACTGGCCCGGCAGGGACACCAGGGGGACGGCCTCGTCGGTCGCTTCCTGGACGAACAGGGGCCAGACCAGATCGTGGGGGTGCAGCTGGGTCTCGCGCACCAGGTCGCGCATCATGGGGCTGACGCGGCGGCGGCGGGGGCGATGGGTGGGGAACATGGGGATCTCCTAGGGAATGAAGCGGAAGCCGGCGCCGCGGACGGTGACGATGTGGCGCGGCCGGCGGGGGTCCGGTTCGAAGAGCTTGCGGAGGCGGACCAGGTAGTTGTCCACGGTGCGCTCCACGGGGAAGGCGTCGAGGCCCCAGACCTCCTCGATGATGTCGGCGCGGGACAGCACGCCGCCGTCGGCGCGCACGAGCAGGGCCAGGATCTCGGCTTCCTTCTCGCCGACGACCACGGGGCCGTCGTTGGTGTCCGCCTCGCGGGAGTCCAGGTCCAGGCGGTAGCGCCCGAAGTGGATGACCCGGCTGGCCGGCAGCTGCCGCTCGGCGGTGGAGCGCCGCACCAGCGCCCGCACGCGGGCGACGAGCTCGGCGATGTCGAAGGGCTTGGCGAGGTAGTCGTCGGCGCCCATGTCCAGGGCCCGCACCTTGGACCCGATGTCCGAGCGGGCCGTGAGCATGAGCACAGGCGTGCCCACGCCCTGCGCCCGCATCCCCTGCAGGATGCCGTAGCCATCCTCGCCGGGCAGCGAGATGTCCAGCAGCACCAGATCGTAGGGCGCCTCGGTGGCGGCCTGCAGGCCGGATCTGCCGTCGCGACACCAGCGCAGCTCGTGGCCGGCGTTCTCGAGGTTCATGCTCACCATGGTTCCGACGAGCTCGTCGTCTTCCACAAGCAGGATCCGGCTCATGGCGTCACTCCTTTGCCGCGAGGGGCAGGGTCACGGTGAAGGTCGCGCCCCGGTCGGGGCCGTCGCTGTGGGCGGTGAGATCCCCACCCATGCGCCGGCTCAGGTCTCGGGCGATGGCCAGGCCCAGGCCGGTGCCGTGGTTGACCCCGTGGCCGTCGGGCAGGCCGCGACGGAAGGGCACGAACAGCTGCGTGGCGGTCTGCTGATCGAAGCCCACGCCCCCGTCGGACACCGCGATGGTCACCGTGTCGGCGAGGGCCTCGACCCTCAGGCTCACCAGCGGCTCGGCGCCGCCGTACTTGAGCCCGTTGTCCACCAGGTTCTCGAGCACGATGCGCAGCATGTCGCTGTCCACCTCGACCTCGACGGACTCGGCCCCGTCGGCCCAGGACAGCTCCACGGCCTCGGGGCGCCCCGCCAGGGTGCGGCGGCGGTGCTCGAGGAAGGCCTCGAGCTCAGGCCCCAGCACCGTGGGCATCATGTGCAGCTCCTGCTGCCCGGACCGCAACGCCCCGGCCACCAGCATGTTCTCGATGCAGTGCTCGAGGCGCTCGGCGTTCTCGAGGCCCAGCTCGAGCAGCCGAGGCTGGACCTCGGGGGGGACCCCGCCCATGCGGAGGGTCTCGAGCAGGGTCTTCATGCCCGTCAGCGGCGTCTTCATCTCGTGGGTCACGGCATGGAGGAAGGCCTCCATGCGGGCGATGTGGCGCCGCTCCTGGCGCACCAACCGGAAGAGCATGACCGTGCAGACGATGACCAGCAGGAACAGGAAGAGGCCCTCGCTGTGGACCATGGCCCGCCGCCGCCGGAGCTTGGCGTCGATGGCGTCGACCGCCTCGCCGGCCGGCTGGAAGCAGTGGTCCAGGTGCAGGGGCGCGGCGGCCACGGATCCGGGGAGCTTCTCCGCGCAGGGCACCAGCTCCACGGAGCCGTCGGCCGGGAGGTCCGTCGCGCTCGGGGGCGCCTCGCGGTGACCGAGCACCAGCGCGGTCTCGAGGGCCCGGTGGTGGAGCTCCCCCACCGCGGCTTGCCGCTCGACCTCGATGGTGCGGTTCAGGAACACGGCCCACCACAGCACCAGGGCCGCCATACAGACGAGGCTGAGCCCGAAGATGATGTGGTAGTGCCGCGGTCGCTTCATGGGGTGTCGGCGAGCTCCACGAGGGTGTCGGCCAGCTCGATGACCTGAGCCTCGCTGTGTGCGGTGGAGAGGAAGAGCAGCTCGTAGGCCGAGGGCGGCAGGTAGATGCCCCGGTCGAGCATCGGGCCGTGGATGGCGTTGAGCCGCTCGATGGCGCCAGCGTCGATGGTGTCGGCCCGGCGGGGCAGGTCCGCATCGGCGAGATGGAACCAGATCAGGGAGCCCGCGCGCCGCCAGCGCAGCCAGGGGCGGGTGGCCGCGTGCCCCGCGAGGGTGCGGTCGAGCAGCGCGCCCAGCTCATCGAGCCGCGCGTAGGCCGCGCCGTCGGCGAGCAGATCCATGGTGGCGATGCCCGCAGCGAGGGAGATGGGGTTCCCGCTCAGGGTGCCGGCCTGGTACACACCGCCCACGGGGGCGAGCTGCTCCATGATGGCCTTGGGTCCGGCGAGCGCCCCCACCGGCATGCCGCCGCCGATGACCTTGCCCAGGGTGACGATGTCCGCGGGGACATCGACCAGATCGCCGTAGCCGCCGAAGCGCAGGCGGAAGCCGGAGATGACCTCGTCGAAGATGAGCAGGGCCCCGTGCTCGGTGCAGAGCCGGCGCAGGGTGCGCAGCCACGCGGGGCGCTGCTCGAGCAGGCCGTTGTTGCCGGGCAGGGGCTCGACCACCGCGGCGGCCAGCTCCGCCCCGTGGGTGGCGAAGGCGGCCTCGAGGGCGGCCTCGTCGTCCAGGGGGATCACGATGGTCTGCTCGGCCAGGGCTGCGGGCACGCCGAGGCTGGAGGAGGTCCCGAAGGTGGCCAGGCCCGAGCCGGCCTTGACCAGCAGGGAGTCGGAGTGGCCGTGGTAGCCACCCTCGAACTTGAGGATCCGGGGGCGACCCGTGGCCCCGCGGGCCAGGCGCAGGGCGGTCATCACCGCCTCGGTGCCCGAGCTGACGAAGCGCACCTGCTCCATGCGGGGGAAGGCGGTGAGCACGCGCTCGGCGAGCTCGATCTCGGCGCCGCAGCAGGCGCCGAAGCTCAGGCCGTCCACGGCGGCCTTCTGGACCGCCTCGATCACCGCCGGGTGGGCGTGACCCAGCACCAGCGGGCCCCAGGACATGCAGTAGTCGCTGTAGCGGTTGCCGTCGGCGTCCTCGAAGCGGCTGCCGGCCGCGCGGGCGAAGTAGACGGGGTCACCGCCGACGGAGCGGAAGGCGCGCACGGGGGAGCTGACACCGCCGGGCATCACCTGGCGGGCGCGGGCAAAGAGCGTCTCGGACTGGGAACGGTTCATGGTGTCACTCCGGGAAACCTATCGTTGTACGGGAGAAGGGGCAGACGGGCCCAGCTGCTCTCGCCAGGTCGCGACGAGCAGCTCGAGCTGAGAGTCGAGGCTCATGGCCGGGCCGAGCACACGCTCGACGCGGCGCTGTCGGGCGGCGGCGGCGGTGGTGGGGCCGATGGCCAGGAAGGGGCGCTCCCGGAGCCAGGGAGCGCGCTCGAGCAGGCGCTCCACGGCGGAGGGAGCGGCGACGAACACCGCGGCGACGGCGAAGGGCTCGATGGCGCCCTGTCCGCCGGGCTCGTTGGTGTAGACGGGCAGGGGCACGGTGGGACGCCCGAGCTCCGCCAGGGCAGGCTCCAGCCCGCCGCCGGCGAGGTTGCCCCGGGGCACGAGCACCGAGGCATCGGCGGGGAGCTGTGTGTGCAGGCGCTCGGCCAGGGCGCGCCCGGTGGGCGGCTCCGCCACCAGATCGACGGCGAGCCCCCCTGCGTCGAGCTCGGCCCGGGTGGCCTCCCCCACCGCCGCGACGAGGCAGCCGTCATCCACGGCGAGGCCCGCGCGCAGGAAGCCACGCACCGCCCGCCGGCTGGCGAAGGCGACCGCGCCGAAGGGGCCACCGGGCGCCTGGGCGTCGAGGTAGCGGGTGCGCGCGCACGGGATCTCCCGCACGGGCACGCCGTGCTCCGCCAGGGCCCGGGCCAGAGGGCGGTTGTCCTCCGGTTCGCGGGTCAGGACAACGCAGGGGCTGGACGACACAGCCAGTCCTCCTCCCGGCGCTCGAGGGGGGCCACCGCGGGCGCGCCGGCCTGCAGCCAGGCCCCGGCCTCTTCGACGATGGCGTCCATGCCCTCGGCCTCGAAGCGGCGCAGCCGCAGGGCGCCCTCCGGGGTGAGCAGGGCGAGGTGCAGGGTCGGGCCGCCGTCGAGGCTCGCCCACGCCCCGAAGGCCGAGTGGCAGCCGCCACCGGAGATCTGCAGCAGGCGGCGCTCCGCCTCGACGCAGGTCCGGGTGGTGGGGTGCTCGAGGGAGGCCAGGCGCGCCGCGGTGGCCGCGTCGCCCTCCCGGATCTCGAGCCCGAGGGCACCCTGCCCCGGGGCACAGGGCCAGAAGCCGGGGCTGAGCTGGTAGGGCACCAGGCCCCCCAGGTCCGCGCCCAGGCGCTGGATCCCCGCCCGCGCCAGCAGCACCGCCTCACAGCGCCCCTCGAGGCACTTGCGCAGGCGGGTCGGCACGTTGCCGCGGATCGCGACGGTCAGTAGCTCGGGACGGACCCCGTGGAGCAGGGCCACCCGGCGGGTGGAGGAGGTGCCCACCCGGGCCCCGGGGGCCAGGGGGATCTCCTCGTTGGGCTCGACGGCGTCGGGCCGGATGAGCAGCAGGTCCGACACGGGGGCGCGCTCGGGGATGGCCCCCAGCACAAGCCCGGGGGGCTGCTCCACCGGCAGATCCTTGAGGGAGTGCACCGCCAGGTCGATCTCCTCGTCCAGCAGGGCGCGCTCGATCTCCCTTGTGAACAGCCCCACCCCGCCGACCAGGTCCAGGCGCACGTCCTGGCGCCGGTCGCCGGTGGTCTTGATCACCACGATCTCGCTCTCTCCAGGCAGGTGGGCCTGGACCCAGCGGGCCTGGACCAGCGCCAGGGCGCTGCCCCGCGTTCCGATGCGGATCACTCTTCGTTCCATGTGCCTCCCTCCGTGAGCTGCTTGGCTCCTGCGCGGATGGCCTGCAGTGTGTCTTCGGTGTAGCCCGCCACCAGGGTCCTGATCTCGGCCTCGAGGCGGCTTCGCTCGGCCCGGTTCAGCTGCGGGAGCTGCTCGGCCAAAAGCGAGGGGATCTGCTCGCCCACCAGCGCGCGGGAGCTGGTGCGCACCCGCTCGATGACCGGAGCGAACAGGGGTTCGTTGCAGAAGCGGCGCAGCTCGCCCAGGGCGCGCTCGACCATGGCGTCGGTGGCCTCGCATGCGTCGCGTTCGTCGATCCGGGCCTGGTGCCAGTCCACCAGCTCGTCCAAGCCGACCCGCCGCACCCAGCGGGAGCGGGTGGCCAGATCGACCTGCTCGGGGATGCCGATGTCCACGAGCACCAGCGCTCGCTTCAGCTCGAGCCGATCGGGCACCACCACCGGCCCGCCCGCGGCGGTGCAGACGATGGCGGCGTCCACGCTGGTCAGCAGGCGGTCCAGCTCGCCGATGGGCACCACGCCGCTGCCGGGCACCACGGTGCGGTTGCAGCGCACCACCTCGAAGCGGGGATCCTCTTCCAGGATGCCGGCCACCCGCCGCCCGATGGAGCCCAGGCCCACCACGGCGACCCGGGCCTTCTGTCGACCCAGCTGCTCCCGCATCCAGGCGATGGCCAGGCTGTGGACACCCACGGCCGAGGCCTCGAGGTGACCGCGGCGCATGGCGATGCGCACCAGCCGCCCCGCGATGGATCCCAGCCCGTTGAGGCTGCGCGAGGACGTGCCGCGGGTCCGGGCGCGGTGCAGCGCGTCGAAGAGCTGACCGGAGATCTGCCGCTCGCCGACCACCAGCGACTCGCGCCCGATGGCCACCCGGAACAGGTGGCGCGCGGCGTCGTCACCCACGTACACGTAGGGGTCGATGCGGCCCCGCAGCTCCGGGTCGAGCCTCTGGCTCATGCGGCTGTGGAGCAGCTGGGCGGCCCAGGCGGGCTGCTGGGTCGCGACGACCCACTCGTTGCGGTTGCAGGTGTCGAGCACCACCAGGCCCTCGGCCCAGCCGCCGCGCTCGAGCTCGTCCGCCAGCTTCAAGGCTTCGTGTTCGTCGAGCACCAGCTGGGATCGGGCCCGCGAGGGCGCGATGCGGAAGTCGCAGCCCACGACGGCGAGGGGGATCCCGGCGGCGCTCATCATCATGCACCCGCCTCGGGCTCGGGGGCCAGCCACGCGCCGCAGGCAGCGGCGGTCTCGAGGCCGGAGCGCACGGCATCCTTGAGGCCCACGCCGATGAGGTAGTTGCCGGCCAGGAACAGGCCTGGGTGCGCCTCGCGACGGGCCTGGACCCGCTCCATGCGATCGGGGTGGCCCAGCACGAGCTGCGGGATGGCCTGGCGGTAGCGCAGCACGCGGACCATGTCGGGGACCGCGTCGAGCCCCGTGAGGGTCTTCAGGTCCTCGATGACCACCGCGGCCAGGGCGTCGTCGTCCATATCGAGGGCCTCGGGGTCCTTCATGCCACCCACGAACCCGGCCAGCAGATCGCCTCCGTCGGGCGCGCGCCCCTCGAAGAGCCGGCTGGGGAAGAGCACGCCGAGGCTGCGGATGCCTTCTCCCCGCGGCACCAGGAAGCCGAAGCCCTCGGGGATGGCGTCCTGGCGCTGCCGATAGCCCAGGTGCACCACGGCGACGGGGGACATGGGGATCTCCCCCAGCTCCCGCGCCAGCTCGGTGTCCTGCTCCCGAAGCATGGCGCTGGCGTCCGGCGGCGGCACGGCCAGCACCACCGCCCGGGCCTGCAGCGTCCGGTCGGCGCTCTGCACGGTCCAGTGCTCCCCGGAGCGCTTCACGGAGAGCACAGGGGTGCCCCCCTGGTAGGCCTCGCCCAGGGCCTCGGCTTCTGCCTGGGCGAAGCGTCCGAGTCCTCCGTCGAAGGAGAACAGGCCCTTGCGGGGTGTGATGCCGGCGGCCTCGCGCTCGCGGGCGCGGCGCCGGTAGTAGGGGATCGAGCCCAGGATCATGGAGCCCGCGGCCTGCTCGAAGCCCCAGAAGAGCGGGAACGCGGCCGGCGCGGACAGCTGGGCGGGGTCGCCAGCGTAGACGCCCGAGATGAACGCCCCCGCGAACACCCGCGCGGCCTCGGCGCCGAAGCGGCGCACGAAGAAGTCCTCGGCGCTGTCGCTCTCGGGTCCCCGGGCGATGCGCACCGGCTCGGTGGCCAGCATCAGCTTGGCCCCGAAGGACAGCAGCGGTGTGGTGAGGAAGGACCAGGCGCCGGTGGGCATGGCGTGGATGGCGCCATTTCGGGCGATGAAGCGATCGCCGGACTCGGGCCGGGTGGGGGTCAGCGCGTCGCCCAGGCCCAGCTCCTCGGCGATCTGGAAGACCCAGTCACCGCTGGCCATGAGGCTGTGGGGGCCCAGCTCCACCAGGAACTCCCCCACCCGCTCGGTGGCGACGTTGCCGCCAGGGCGCTCGCCGGCCTCGAGCAGGCGCACGGCCAGCCCCGCTTGCTGCAGCCGCAGGGCGCAGGACAAGCCCGCGACACCACCGCCGACCACGACGACATCCAACTGCTCAGCGCTCACTCGTCACCTCCGTCGGGGCACCAGCCCGATCCGCGCAGGGCGGTCCGGGCGTGGGCCTCGAGCAAGTCCTGGAAGGCCGGATGGCGTCCCGGTGCCGGGGCCCGGACCACCCGCTCCACGCCGAGCTCGGCCGCGCGCTCGGCGGCCACGTGATCGAGATCCCAGCGGGTCTCGAGGTTCTCGCAGGCGAAGGACAGCGGCTGCAGGACGAGGTCCCGGACGCCGCTGGACGCGAGCCGCTCGAGCTCGTCCTCGAGGTACGGCCCGGTCCAGGCGGCCGGCCCCAGCCGGCTCTGGAAGGCCAGCGACCACGGGGTGTCCGCCGGGAGCTGTGCGGCCAGGGCCGCGGCGCTGTCCCGGACCCGCTGCGGGTAGGGATCGCCGGCCCGCTCGAGGCGCTCGGGCAGCCCGTGGGCCACCATCAAGACGTGGCTGTCCGGGGTGAGCAGGGGCTGCAGGCCCTCCGCCATGGCCACCACGAAGCGAGGCGCCTCGGCGAAGTCCGGCGTGATCGCCGCGGCCACACCGTGGCGCGCCGCGGCCGCCAGCAGCAGGCGCTGACAGACATCGCTGGTGGTGGTGGAGCGCTGGGGGAACAGGGGCAGGCCCAGGACCCGCTCGACCCCGTCGCGGGCCAGCACGGCCACCACGTCCTCCACCCGGGGGGCGGCGTGGCAGAAGGCGGGCCGCACGACCACGGTGGAGCCGAGGCTGTCGCCCAGATCGTCGGCCAGCGCCTCGACCTCGGCCGGCAGGGGGCTGCCGCCGATGGCGCGGTAGCGCGCGACCACCTTGGGGGCCCGGCGCAGGGCGATGCCGTGAGCCAGCAGCTGGCGCAGCCCCAGGGGGAGCGGCAGGATGGCGGGATCCGCGAGCAGGCTGGCGATGAACGGTCGGACCTCGGCGTCCTCCCGGGGCGCGCCGTAGTCCATCAAGAGCACCGCCACGTCGGCCATGATCACACCGTGCGGGAGTAGCGCCGCAGCGCCGGGTCCCGCTCCAGGTAGCGGTCGAAGATCATGCAGACGTTGCGCACGAACAGGCGCCCCAGCTCGGTGACCTCGAGCAGGCCCGGGCTGCGCCGCACGAGGCCGTCGGCCTCCATGGGCGCGAGCAGGTCGAGCTCCTGAGCGAAGCTGGCCTCGGCGTCCACTCCGAAGCGCGCCCCCAGGGCGGCCAGGTCGGAGCGCATGGTGCAGGACAGCTCCAGGATCAGCTCCCGCCGCAGCTCGTCGTCGGGGCTCAGCAGGAAGCCGCGCAGCCAGGGCATCCGTCCGGCCTCGACCTCGGCGCGCCAGCTGGGCATGTCCTTGTGGTTCTGAGCGTAGGAGCTGCCGACCCAGGAGATGGCGCTGATGCCCAGGCCCACCGTGTCCAGCCCGCGGCCGGTGGTGTAGCCCATGAAGGTCCGCCGCAGGGTGTGGGCCTCGAGGGCCTTCACCAGTGGGTCATCGGGCAGGGCGAAGTGGTCCATGCCGATGGGCACGTAGCCGGCGTCCACCAGCCCCCGGGCCAGGCCCACGAAGAGCTCGACCTTCTCGTCGGGGTTCGGCAGCCCCCGGCCCTCCAGCACCCGCTGGTGCTTCTGCATCCAGGGCACGTGGGCGTAGGAGTACAGCGCGATGCGGGTGGGCCGCAGGGCGCGGACCTTGCCGAGGGTGGCGTCGCGGGAGGCGACGGTCTGACCGGGCAGGCCGTAGATGAGATCGAAGTTGATCTCCGAGACACCGCGGGCGCGCAGGTGCTCCACGACCTCTTCGATGCGGACCAGGTCCTGGTCCCGGCGCACGGCCTCGAGCACGCGCTCGTCGAAGTCCTGCACCCCCAGCGAGAAGCGGCGGAAGCCGTGCTCGAGGAAGGCGTCGATCTTGTCGGGGGTGGCGCTGCGGGGCTCCATCTCCACCGAGCGCTCGGCGTCATGCTGCAGGTCGAAGCGATCCGCGAGGGCCCCCAGGAGGCGGTGGGTCTGGGAGACGCTCAGGAAGTTGGGCGTGCCGCCCCCCAGGTGCACCTGCCGCACCGGCCTGGCGGGGTCCACGATGCCGTTGACCAGTGTCATCTCCGCGATCAGCTCGCCGATGTGGGCGTCCACCTGATCCCCGGGCCGGCGGCCCAGGGTGTGGCAGCCGCAGAACAGGCAGCGGGACCGGCAGAAGGGCACGTGCAGGTAGAGCGACAGCCCGGGATCGTCGGCGAGCCCGTTGCGCTCCCGCCAGCGGGCGCTGAGGGCGTCGGGGGCCTGCTCCGCGAAGTGCGGGGCCGGGGGGTAGCTGGTGTAGCGCGGTCCCCGGACGTCGTAGCGCTCCCGCAGCGCGGGATCCACCTCGCGCGGATCGATGACCGGGTGCGGGCTCATCCCAGCTCCACCACCGCGTCGGTGAAGACCTTGACGGCCTCGGGGGGGATGTCGGGCACCAGGCCCTGGCCGAGGTTGACGATCCAGCCCTGGCCGCCGGTCTGCTCGTGCATGGCCTGCACCTGGGCGCGGATGCGGTCGTGGGGGCCGAGCAGCTCCGCGGCGTCCATGTTGCCCTGCAGGGGAACATCGGGGCCCAGGATGGCGCGGGCCTGATCCAGGCGGAGGGTCTGGTCGATGGACAGCACGTCGGCGCCGGCGGTGGCCGCCTCGCGCAGGTGGCTGGCCGCGCCGCGGAGGTAGTAGACCTTGGGCACGTCGAGGTCGGCGATGCGGGCGAAGACCCGACGCACCGCGGGCAGCGCCAGGGTCTTGTAGTCGTCCGGACAGAGCAGCCCGGCCCAGGAGTCGAAGACCTGCACGATGTCGGCGCCGGCCTCGACCTGCAGCCGCAGCAGGTCGGCGACCTTGTCGGCGAGGCCGAACAGCAGCCGGCGGGCCAGATCCGGATCGTGGTAGGCCAGGGCCTTGAGGTGGCGCAGGTCCCTCGAGGGGCCACCCTCGACCATGTAGGCGGCCAGGGTCAGGGGCGCGCCGGCGAAGCCGTACAGCGCCTTGTGGGGGTGGATGTGCTCGCACATCAGCCGCACCGCGCCGCCGACGTAGGACAGCTGGTGGGCCACATCGACATCGTTGAGCTTGGCGATGTCGTCCTCGCCACGGAAGGGGTGGGTCATGGTGGGCCCGCCCTTGCCGTAGACCACGCCCGAGCCCGCAGCCTCGGGGATCACGAGGATGTCGCAGAAGATGATGGAGGCGTCGAGCTGGTAGCGCCGCAGGGGCTGCAGCGTGACCTCCACGGCCAGCTCGGGGGTGCGCACCACCTCCCAGAAGGAGTGCTTCGCTCGCACCGCCAGGTACTCGGGCAGGTAGCGGCCGGCCTGGCGCATCAGCCAGACGGGAGGACGGTCGACGGGCTCGCCCCGGGCGGCGGCGAGGAGACGTTCGCGGGCGGTCATGGTCATGCTGGCTCCCTTGTGGAAGGAGCGCAGCTTAGACCGGTCGAGGGACCGATGTGTCACAGCTTGATCACGCGGCCGCGCCCTTGTCGTGCCCGCCCTCACCGCCGGTGAGCCAGTCTACATTCCTGCGGTCGCATATTCGAGAACCCGCGGGCGGTCACAGCCCCAGGAAGGCGATCGCGGCACCGCAGGCCACCAGGGACAGCCCGGCCAGGGTGTGGGTCCAGCGGTGCATGACGTCCAGGGGCAGCAGCTTCAGGCCGCGCTGCAGCATCATCACCAGCACCAAGATGGTGGCCACGGTGGAGACGGTGAAGGCCAGGGCGATGAGCAGGAAGGCGCCCACCCCGGCCAGCGCCCAGGAGGCCAGGCTCAGGGGGATGAGGGACTCGCAGGGACCGAAGACGAAGATGGTGAACAGCACCCAGGGCGTGACCCGAGCGATGGTGCGCCCGTGTACGTGCAGGTGCCCGCCCTCGTGATCGTGGGCATGCTCGTGTTCGTGCTCCGAGCCGTCGTCGTGGCTGTGGCTGTGGCTGTGGGTCTTGCCCCGCAGGGCCCGGCGCACGCCCCACAGCGCGTAGGCCGCGCCCACGCCCATCAGGGCCCAGGCCGCCACGTCACCGCGCAGCTCGTGGACGTGGGCCAGCCCGTGGCCCTCCCAGCCCTCGAGGGCTGTACCGAGCACGATGAGCACCACGGCGATCAGGACCGAGCCGACCACGTGGCCCAGCCCGCAGACGGCGGTGACGACCAGGGTCTTGGTGCGCGACCAGCCCTCGGAGGCGGCCATGGCCACGAAGGGCACGTAGTGGTCGGGGCCGAGGACGGTGTGCAGGAATCCCAGCGCGAACGCGGTCCAGGCCAGGAGCATGACGCTGCCAGACTGAAGGCTCTCTTCGAGCATGGGTGCCTCCCAAGGCGTGTGATTTTCGCGCCGTTGGTAATACGCACCCCCGCGCGCTGCCAGCGACGCAGCGCATGATCGACGGGGTATGATGCCGTCCACCGACGCCCTCCCAAGCACCACCAGGAGCCCCATGCGTCCCACCCCGCTGCTCGCTCTCTCGGCCCTCGCCCTCATCGCCTGCCCCGGCGGCGAGCCGGTGCCCATCATCACCGACGACACCGAGGCCCCCGTGGAGACCGCCGACCCGGACACCGGCCCCGACACGCCGGTGGAGCAGGAGGTCCCCATCACCGACGAGTGGGACCCCGACGACTTCTACTCGATCATCGATGTTGGCCCGGGACAGGACGTGGCCTCCCCCTGCGAGGTGGACTGGGAGGACCTGCAGGGCGGCACCATGGTGCGCATCCATCACCAGGACGAGCCCTACCGGTGCCGCTTCGCCATCGTCACCGACGCCTACGAGAACCACCCCGTCGTGGTCATGGGCGTGCCCGACGACGAGGGCAACCTGCCGGTCATCAGCGGAGCCGACGCCGTGTTGGCCCACGACGAGCCCCTCTACGGCCAGGACACCTGGGTGGTGCAGGTCGGCGGCGCCGACGCGAAGAGCATCGGCGCCTGGATCTGGCTGCAGGACCTGGTGATCACCGGGGCCCACCCCGACAACAGCTTCATCGACGCCGAGGGCGGCGCCGTGCCCTACGCCCCCAACGGCGCCGGCCTGCGCATCGCCCGCGCCCACAACGTGCACCTGATCGGGGTCGAGCTGCAGGGCAACCACACGGGCCTGTACGTCACCGAGTACGCCGAGGACATCCTGGTGGCGGCCTCCTGGCTGCACGACAACGGCAGCGCCACCGTGGGCGCCACCCAGAACAGCTACTCCGAGGCGGTCGGCGTCACCTTCGAGTACAACCGCTTCGGCGACTCCATCAGCGGCGCCGCGGGCGCCAACATGGTGGACCGCTCCGCGGGGCTCACCCTGCGCTACAACTGGTTCGAGGGCGAGGTCGAGCACCTGGTCCTGCAGGGCAGCCTGGTGGAAGACATCCAGCAGCACGACGACTACGACCGCACCGCGGTCTACGGCAACGTCTTCGTGGCCCCGTCCGACGACGGCATCGGGCGCCTGATCAGCTACGGCGCCGAGGGCGACCCTGGCAGCGGCCAGCGCCCGGGCACCCTGCAGCTGTTCCACAACACCTTCGTCTCAGAGCGCAGCGGCAACACCTACCTGCTCCGCCTCGACGGCGAGGAGGTGGCTGTGGATGTGCGCAACAACCTGATCTACGCCCCCGGTGCCGAGCACACCGTCACGGTCCTGTCCGGATCCGGCGCCCTGACCATGCGCGACAACTGGGTGTCCGAGTCCTACCAGGCCGTCACCTCGGCCCACACGGGCACGGTCACCGAAGAGGGCACCACCACCGGCGACGACCCCGGCTTCGACGACTTCGCCAACGGGGACCTGCACCCGAGCGCGGACTCCCCCTGCCGCGATCTCGCGGGGGAGCTCGCGGACGAGGTGTCCGACACCGAGTTGGAGTACCAGTACCTGGTGCACCAGCGCCGCGCGGCCCGGGAGGGGCGCGCCGACGTGGGCGCCTACGAGGGGCTGGGGGAGTAGTCCCTACTCCTCGGTGCCGCCGGTGTCCCCGGTCTCGCCGGTGTCCGTCGAGCTCACGGAGCTCAGGATCTCGTAGAACACGGTGACGGGCATCGCCGGGCGGGGCACGGCCCAGCCGTCGAAGACGATGGCGTTGCGGGCGCCGTCGTACTGCCAGCCGTTCTGCTCGCGCTTGGGGATGGCGACGTCTTCGACGAAGACCTCGATGCTGTTGACCTGGGGCAGGGCCTCGAGGAAGAAGGTGTCCTGCAGGTTCGACAGATCGAGCCCGATCTGCTGCAGGATCTCCTGGTAGGAGTCCGCGCAGATGGAGTCCCGGTGCCCGTCGGTCATGATGGCCATGTTCAGGTAGCGCTCACCGGGATCCGCGGCGGTCACACCGGAGGCGCAGCCCGCGGGCATGTTGCCCACCAGAGCGTGGGCCACCACCTCGCCGCTGCCCGAGGCGTCGCGCCAGGCGGTCAGGTAGTCGTCCAGGGTGCCCGGGGAGTGGTCGTCCTCGTCGGAGACGAAGACCAGGTTCAGCCGCGCGCCGGGGCGCAGGAAGTCGGGGTTGCGGCCATCCAGCGCCAGGCTGACGGCCTCGAGGCCCTGCTCGTCGCGGGAGCCGTAGTAGCCCACGTCCAGCTGCTCGAGGAAGGCCGCCGAGATGTCGTCGGACTCGGAGCTGATCAGCTCGCCCCGCAGCAGCCCCGCGGTGTCGGCCTCGACATCGGTGGTGATGACGCCGGCCTGGAAGTCGGCGCGGGTGCCCTCGACCACATCGACGAAGGCCTCGAAGTTGGCGGTCAGCAGGGCTTGTTCCTCGGCCATGGACTGGGAGTCGTCCACCACGAACAGCATGTCGGCCTTGGTGTTGATGGAGTCCTGCACGAAGGTCTGCTGGTAGCGGACCTCCTGGAAGCCGTAGTCGTGGCAGCCGGTGAGCAGAGAGACCAGGAGTCCGAAGCGCAGCGTGGGGGCCATGGCGATCGCTCCAGGGCGCGGCTATGAACATTGAAACCACATTTCTCATAGCATCCCGGAGCACCCATGCGCCTGCTTCCTCTGTTGCTGGCGGCCTGTACCACAAACCCGAACGGCGACGGCGCACCGGATCCGAACCTGCTGGTGAGCCTCGAGGTCGAGCCCGCCGAGGTGACCCTGGTGACCGGGCCGGACGGCTTCGACACCGAGCAGTTCACCGCCTGGGCCAACCTGGAAGATGGCAGCCGGGTCGAGCTCGAGGTCGCCGAGTGGACGGTCTCGAACTCGTCGGCCGGCTCGGTGGACGAGGAAGGCCTGTTCACGCCGGCCGACGACAACGGCGGGATCACCTGGGTCACCGCCGAATACGCCAACACCTGGGCCTCCTCCACCGTCACGGTCATCTACCACGAGGAGCTCACCGAGGGCACCGCCGACGCCAGCCTCTTCCAGGGCGCCGAGAGCGACCTGGGCAGCAACCCCTGGCTCTACCCGGAAGACCGCGTCCGCCTGCCCCGGGGCACCCCCAGCATCCACTTCCAGTGGGATGACCTGCAGGCCGACGCCTACCGGCTGCACTTCGAGTCCGAGGTCTCGGACATCGTGGTCTACACCGAGGACTTCGGCTGGGAGTCCCAGGCCGCGCTGTGGCAGGTCATCGCCAGCACCAACGCCGCGGGCTCGGTGGACGTGACCCTGAGCGCCAGCGTCGGCGGCGAGGTCCTGCAGGCCGAGCCCATCCAGCTGCTGGTCAACCGCATGGACACCCGCGGGACCATCTACTACTGGACCAGCACCACCAAGGGCGTGAGCCGCATCGACGAGAACGCGGAAGCCGAAAATTGGTGGGCCGAGGGCGACATGGACGGCTGGTGTGTCGGCTGCCACGCCGTCTCCACCGGCGACACCCCACTGCTCGCGTACACCGCCCACCCCACCAACTGGGAGTGGGACCCGAGCAACCCCTACCCGGGCCGCACCGAGATCCGCCTGCTGTCCGACCCCACCCAGACCATCGTGACCATCGACGACGACCAGATGGGCGACTTCAAGTCGTTCTCCCCCGACGGGGAGCTCCTCATCACGGCCTACAACTGCCAGCTGCTGCTCTACGACGCCCGCGCAGGCGTGTTCATCGCCGACGTCAGCCCCGCGGACCCGGACGGTGGGCAGATGTGCGTGGCCCAGGCCGAGTTCTCCCCCGACGGCACCCAGGTCGCCATGACCGTGAGCGACTCCATCTCCACCTCCTGGGAGATCCACGACGGCGCCCTGTACATGATGGACTACCTGGGGGACCACAGCTTCAGCGAGCCCGAGCTGCTGGTGGACCCCGACGATCTCTTCGACGACGGCCAGCACATCGCCTACTACCCGGCCTGGTCGCCGGACGGCGCCTGGATCGCCTTCAACACCTCCACCGGTGACTCCTACGACGACGACGACGCCTGGCTGTGGGTGGTCTCCGCCGAAGGCGGGAGCCCGGTGTCCCTGGACAAGGCCAACCTCTCCGAGGGTCTGACCAACTCCTGGCCGCGCTGGAGCCCCCTGCCCGACGACGACATCCTGTGGGTCACCTTCTCCTCCAAGCGGGACTACGGCTACCAGGCCGTCGAAGGCAACCCCCAGGTCTGGGTCGCCTCCTTCGACCCCTCCCTGGCCGAGCAGGGGCTCGACCCCTCGAGCCCCGCCTTCTGGCTGGTGGGCCAGAACATCCGGGAGAACAACCACGTGCCGGTGTGGGTGGAGTAGCCATGACCCTCCGCGTCCTCATCCCCCTGCTCCTGGCCGTCGGCTGCGGCCCCGACACCGGCCCTGTGGGGCCCGGCAGCCTCGACGCCGTCGACTACATCCCCCTCGACAAGGACTTCCTGCAGTACGGCCCCGCCGCCGATCCCTCCGGTGGTCCCTTCCTCATGATCGAGGTGGGCACATCGAGCTGGGAGCTGCGCTACGGGAGCTCCTGGACCGAGACCACCGACCAGGAACAGCTCGGCTACACCGGCGATGATGGCCTGGCGCTGGACGGCAGCGTGGTGCTGCCCGCCGAGATCGCCCAGGACGCCGAGCAGGACGGCGCGACGGTGGTCGCCATGGGCGAGGCCAAGGTCTACTACGGCACCTTCGACCAATGCGTGCAGACCTTTGTCAGCGGCGGCCGCGTCGCCGGTGACTGGATGTTCGCCCCCGTGGTCGGCCCCATCAGCCTCACCCTCGATGGCGAGGAGTGGGAGCTGGTGTACTACGAATAGTCAGGGCCCTGGGGAGCTAGCGCGTCCCACCCTCGGCCGCCTGCTGGGCGCAGCCCAGGAAGGCCTTGGGGTCGTAGCCCCACTTGGACTGCATCGTGTAGCCGGTGCTCATCGTGAGCAGGCCGCCGTAGATGCCGACGTAGCCGAGCTTGCGGGCGGTCTCCGATGAGTTCCAGAGGGCCTCGCCGGTGTCGTCGTTCACGGCGAAGGGTGCGAAGCCCGCGATCATCACCACCGACCCGCCCGCCACCATGCCCCAGGAGATGGCCTTGCGCTGGCGGGCGGTCTCCTGCTGGGCGCAGGCCGGGGAGACCTGGCTGATGATGGGCCCCAGCTCCTTGGCCTTCATCACCGCGCCGGCGCCGTCCTGGAAGCGACCGTTGTCCAGCAGCTGGATGGGGGGCACCAGCCCGTAGTCGCTCAGGGCCAGCTCCCGTGCCAGCTCGCGGAGGCGGGCCTGGGCGTCCTCGACCTCGGGGATGGTGATGCTCTCCGGCACCCCGTTGATCTCCTCGCTGTAGTCGGCCCAGCGGTCGATGTAGATGCGCAGGGCCTCGGCACCGGACTCGGTACCCGAGGCGGCGATGCCGTCGACCCGCAGCCACTCGTCGCGGGCGTCGGCGCGCACCTGGGTGGCGCGGGCCTGCACCGCCTGGGCGTGCAGGGCCTCGAGGCGGGCGCGCTCGGCAGCGAGCCGCCGCTCGGCCTGGGCCTGCTGCTCGAGGGCGTCGAGGTAGGAGTCGCTGGCCGGCCCCGGGGCCGGGGCGCGCAGCTCGGTGGTGGCGTCCAGCTCCGGCGGCCCCTCGAGCTTGTCCGAGGCGCTGAGCACCCAGCGCTCCGGGGTCTCCGCGAGCAGGGCGGGGTGCTGCGAGCCCAGCTGAGCCGCGGCGAGGGCGTCGGTGACGTAGAGCGAGGCTTCTTCGAGGGTGACCTGGCCGTCGCGCTCGCCGTCGAGCTGACCGTCGGCCCAGCCCCGCAGGGCGCCGATGACGAAGTAGGTGAAGGCGCCGTGCCCCACCGCGTCCAGCGGCTGGGCCAGCTCGTTGGGGCCCGCCGCGGTCCAGGCCACGACCCGGGGCTCGCTGCGGGTGGCGTAGGCGGGGACCACGAAGCGGCCGCCCTCCACCAGGGCCGATCCGGCGCGATCCCGGCCGGTGTAGCAGGTGTCGAGCACCATCACGACCTGGGAGCCGTGTTCTCCGGCCACCTGCTCGAGCTCGCCCATCGTGAGCCCGCGGCTGTCGAACGCCGCGACCTCGGCCCGCACATCCTGGCCCAGGATCATGCGCTCGCCGTCGCGGCTCGACGCGGCCCCGTGGCCTGCGAAGTAGAACCACACCCGCCCCTTGGAGCCGGCCTGCTCGGCGGCCTCGGCCAGGGCCTCGGCGATCATCTCGTGGCTCGCGCCCTGATCCAGCAGCCTCACCCGGGAGGCGGGCAGACCGACGGTGTAGACCATCAGCCGGTAGAAGGCCTGGGCGTCCCGGGTGGCCCAGGGCACGTCGGCGATGTGGGTGTAGTCTTCGATGCCCACCACCACGGCGGTGTCGTGGGGGGCGCGGGCGCCAGCGCGCAGGGGCTCGTCGATGTCGGGCAGGGGCGCCGCCACGGCCGGGGCCGCGAGGGAGAGCCCGAGGGCGAGCATCATCGACGCGATCATCGTTCACTCCACAGGATCATCGTTCACTCCCCGCAGGTCGCCGCGGCCTCGAGGGCCTCGAGATCGATGCCGCGGGCCTGCTGGGTGCAGCCCCCGAGCCCGGCGGGCAGCACCCGCCAGGAGGCCGTCCCGATGGCGGCCCCCGCGGGGTAGAGCACGGGGCCGAAGACCCCGGGCAGGGCGCAGAAGCCCGTCCAGCCTTCGGTCTTGCCGAAGTACGCCCCGGCGGGCACGGCCACGGCCACCAGGCGCTCGTCGCCACGATCCGGGGTCTCCACGGCGTGGAAGGCGCCCAGATCCAGCAGGTCGTCCACCAGCCCGGGCTCACCGGGCGGCGGCCAGACCAGGTAGCCGGAGCCGTCCCGGGCCACCGAGTAGACCTGGACCCGGGCCTGCTGGCTGACCATCAGCACCGGGTGCAGGGTCTCGCCGGGGCAGACCACGCCGTCCTGGGTGTCCACCACCAGGGCCACCTGCAGCCCACCATCGCCCAGCTTCTCGCCAGCGCTCAGGCCCAGCTCGAGATCGCTGCGGCAGGCCGCACCAGACTCCGGGTCGTCGCCGAACAGGTCGCCGGGGAAGGCGAAGCCCCCCAGCAGCACCGCCGCGTCACCGGGGGCTCGCAGGGAGAGGTTCAGGCGCACGCCCCCGGCGCTGGGGCTCAGGCTGCTGATCACGGCGGTGGCCGTGCGATCCCCCTCCCCTTCGGGCACCACGCGGGTCCCCGCCAGCTGGGTGCGCAGCTCCCCGGCCACGGCGGCCCCGACGGCCCCGGCCACGCAGCCGCTCTCCCAGGTCGGGGGCTCCACCGCCAGCAGCGCGTCGCCGGCCTCGGCCCGCAGGGCCACCACCAGCTGGGCCAGGCTGGCCTCGAAGAGGGTGTAGTCCCGGCCGAGCTGATCGAGGAAGGCCTCTTCGACCACCACCGCGGCGCAGGCCGTGCCCTCGCGTCCGCGGCGATCGGCGGACTCGAAGGAGCCCTCACCCCAGGAGGTGATGTGGCGCTGGACCGCGGCGCAGCGCAGCTCACCGTAGCCGGCGCAGACCCGCTCGAGCATGGCGTCGCGGGCACGCTGGCGGGCGGCGTTGAGGGCCTCGTCCTGGGGCCCGCTGCCGTAGGCGCGCTCGAGCCGGTAGCCCTGGGGCGGCACCTCGGGGCAGGCCTCGACCCCCACCAGCTCGGCGGCGGGAGCCACAGGGGCCAGGGCGAGGGCCAGCAGCCCGCTCGCGATCAGGCTCATCGGCGGATCCCCCGCACAGCCTCCAGCACCGCCTCTTCCGCCTCTTCGGCCTCCTCGTTGGGCACGAAGGCCAGCACGTAGGCCACGTGGGTGTAGCCGGCGGGGGTGGGCAGGGCCTTGACGCACCAGCCCTGGTCCTTGACGAAGCTGGCCACACCGCTGCTGGCGGCCTCGACGGCGCCGTCGGCCTGCAGCTCCACGGTCAGGGAGCCCAGCTCACCGCTGGTGCTCGAGCTGGCGCCGCTCTCGGCGCTCAGGGTCTGCTCCACCCAGCGCACCACCTGCAGGCGGGCGTCGAGCAGGGCGGCCTCGCGGGCCGCGCGCTCGGAGGGCAGCGGGTCGGACAGGCCCACGAAGTACTGACCCAGGGATGAGCGCGGGGGCTGATCCACCCACTCGCCGCAGCCCGCGGCCACCGGCGCGGCGCCGACGTAGGGGTTGGGGGCGGTCTTCATGGCGAAGTAGACCGGCTCGGGGAACTCGATGGAGCGCTTCCAGGCCATGCCGTGGCCCACGTCGATGCCACCGGTCACGCCCTCGGCGACGGTGGAGAGCTCCACGGAGCCCTCGGCGCCGATGGAGTAGTAGACCGCGCCGGTCCCCTCGTAGAACTCCGCCACGTAGCGGGAGGTGCACTGGTCAGGGGCGGCCTGGCAGCAGGCCTCGAAGGCCCCGGGGTCCTCGATCTCGGCGATCATCTTCTCGGCCAGGGCGTAGGTGATGCGCACCACGCGCCCACCGCCGCCCTCGAGGCCCACCCCGAGGATCTCGGGCATCCCCACCTTGATGGCGGCCTGGGTGGAGGCGGAGAAGAGCTCGTCGTACTGGACGTTGCCGCCGCCCACGGAGCGGTAGCTGATGTGCTCGGAGCAGCGGGTCTTCACCGACGCCGACTCGTCCACCACCCCGCCCTCGGGCAGGAAGCGGCCGATGTAGCTGGACGGATCCGTGTCGAAGGCCGAGCGCAGGTAGATGTCCTTGGAGGGCATCACCGTGGGGCCGACCCCCTGCTCGGTCGGCGCCCGATCCCGCTTCTTGTCCCTACGCTTCTTGGCGTCGGCGAGGCCGGGGAGCATCACGAGGGCGAGGGCGAGGAAGGCTGCGCGCATGGGTCCTCCAGTCGTGGGGAGCCAAGTACTGGCTGCTTGGAGGTTCTGCCAGGTTGCAGGCTTCTGTTGACCCCACCGAGACCCCCGCCTCGAGGGGGCAGCGCTCAGCCCACCAACAGCGGCCCAAAGGCCACAACGACCAGGGTCAGCGCCATGATGGCCATGGGCACGATGATGTGCATGTAGGTCGCGAAGAAGCCCTGCTGGGGCTCGTCCTCGACCATGGCGTCCTCGCCCACCGCCTGCCGGGCGAGCAGGTGGTTCATGGCCACCGGCGGGGTGAGGTAGCCGAGCTCGAAGGCCACGAGCACCACCATCCAGAAGTGGGCCGGGGCGATGCCGCTGTCGTAGGCCAGGCCGGCCAGGCTCACGGACACGAGCACCACCGCGCCCAGGGGCTCCATCAGCATCCCGATGAGCACCAGGAAGACCAGCAGCACCGCCATGGCCACGAAGGGCGTGGCGAAGCTCTCGCCGAAGATCTCCATCAGCTCGGCGCGCTCGACCACCCCGCCAAGCCCCACCGACGCCGCCATGAGCATCAGCAGGGCGCCCACGTGGCCGGAGGTGGTGACCGACAGGCGGGTCCAGCGCACCGGCGCGGGGGCCTCTCCGCCGTCCCTGGCGTGGGCGCGGCGCAGGCGCCAGCGGTCCACGGCGAGCACCGCCAGCATCACCACCGGCACCACCAGGGCCGCGGTGTGCTCGTTGACCTGCATGGACAGCAGCAGCCGGTAGCCCAGCCAGACCGCCACGGCGGCGGCGAGGTGGGGCAGCAAGGGCAGCAGGGCGCGGGCCGAGGCCGGCAGGGCCTGAGCGGGGCTGGCCGGGCGCCAGCGGAAGCGGCCCAGGATGGCCATGACCAGCCCGAAGATGGAGGCCGACAGGGCGAAGACCAGCAGGCCGCGGCCGAACAGCTCGTCGGTGGTGACCTGCTTGTTGAGCACCGCGATGAGCACCACCAGCAGGCAGGGCCGCAGCACCACGCCCAGGCTGCCGGACATGGCCGTGGCCGCCAGGGCCAGGCGGCGGGAGGCACCGGCGCGGCGCAGGGTCTCGAAGATCTCGTGACCCGCGGCCAGCACGAAGATGCCCGAGGCGCCGGTGTAGGCCGTGGGCACCGCCGAGGCGGTCCCGGCCAGCCAAGCCAGCAGGGTGGGCGGGAGCTTCCAGGGCTCGAGCACCGCGAAGCCCAGCCGGGCCACCCGGGTGACGCTCAGGAGCATGCCCGCCAGCACGTACAGGCCGACCCCCAGGTAGATGGAGGGGTGCTGGGAGAACTTGTGCAGGTAGATGGCCTGGCCGGACTCGTGGCCCTCGACGAGCAGGAAGTAGACCCCGCTGACGACCACCATCCAGGCGTACAGGGGCACCACCATCAGCATCCGGGTGACCGAGCGAGGGCCACCCTCGAGCTGGGGCGGGCGGGCCAGATGCCAGAGGTTCACGATGGCCAGCAGGGTGAAGCCGCCAGCCCAGATGATGGGCAGCAGCGGGTCCTCGAGCTCGGCGGTGGAGCGACGCTGGTCCATCAGGTCGGCGATGGCCGAGAAGCCCAGCAGCAGGTGGGCCAGCAGCTGAGCGGCCTGGTCCAGGCTGTGCTCGAGGCGGCTGCGGGGGTTGCGCAGGGCGATGTGCCCCCGCTGGGCCGTGGTGGCCAGCCCGCCGGCCAGCACCAGGAAGACCAGCAGCTGCCGCCACCAGGGCCAGGTGGCGACCTTGGCGACCGCCAGCTCGACGCCACGCCAGCGCTGCACGCCGGGGGTCAGGCGGGTCTGGATGAGCTCGAAGTCCGCGTGGCGTTCCTTGCAGCGCTCGAGCAGGGCCTCGTTGGCGGCGCAGTCACCGGACGCGGGGGCGGCGGGCTTGGCCGCGAAGGGATCGCTGTCCCCGAACGGGTCCGCGCCACCGAAGGGATCAGCGGCCGCGGGCTTCGGCGGATCCGCCGCGAACGGATCATCCCCCGCGAATGGATCGTCGTCCCCGAATGGATCCTCGTCGCCGAAGGGATCGGCTCCCGCCGGCTTCGCCGGCTCCGCCTCCGGCGCCGCCTGACAGGCCGCGACCTTGGCCTCGATCTCGGCCACCACGCAGCTGGGCGCCTCGGCGTCCTCGCGCAGGTCCTTGGCGTAGCCGGGCCACCAGCGCTCGCCGAGCTCCACCAGGCGGGTGTCCAGGTTGGGGGCGACCCCCAGCAGCACGGACAGCAGCAGCACGCCCACAGCCAGCAAGGCCGCGGCCCGGGCCACGACCCCCAGCGGGCCACGGAGCGACTGCTGCACGCTACTCGAGGGCCTCGGCGCACTCGGGGCGCGCGGGGTCCATGGAGCAGCGCAGCTTGCGCATGGCGCTCAGCATGTGGGTGTCGTAGGCCTTGTGCTCATCCCGCAGCTTGAGGCGGCTCTGGAGGAACAGCTCGTCGAACTCGGCCACCCGATCCGCGGGGATGTCGATCCAGTAGCGAGCCGGGATGGCGTCCTCGACCGCGGTGACCAGCTTCAGGCCGTCGTCGAAGTGCTGGGAGAACCAGGTCAGGGCCTTGCCGGCGTAGTCGTCGGGGACGCTCGAGCTGCGCACCATCAGCTGCAGGGTGGCCTGGGCCAGGGGGTAGCGCAGGATCCCGCCGGAGGGCTCGAGGCCCCGGGCCAGCTCGAAGGGCTGGTAGCCGCCGGCGGACATGTAGCAGGAGTCCACGTCGCCGTTGTTGAACTTGGGGCCCAGGCTGCCCAGGTCCGCGCTGACGCGGATGGCGCCGACGCGATCAACCATCACCGGGGCGGCCTTGTCGTAGTCCATGGTGGCGATGCGCAGGCCGGCCAGCTCCTGGACCGTGTCCTTGCTGCGGTCTCGCAGGAACAGGTAGGCCTGGCCCACAGGGATGAAGCCCAGGGTCTGGTGGTCGCCGGACTTCAAGCGCGCCGCCGCCGAGGGGTACTTGGCCATCGCGTCGACCATGGCCCGCAGGTGCTCGTAGGTGGGCAGGGCGCCGATGGCCTCGAGGGTCGAGGGGAAGCGGTTGAAGCGCTGCAGGCGCACCCCGGTGGCGAGCACGCCGTCGCAGTGGCCAGCCTCGTAGTCCCGGGCCGCGGTCTCCTCGTCGGTGTAGGCCTTGAGGGTGACGGGCACGCCCCAGCCGGCCGAGGCGACCGAGAAGTCCTCCATGATGCGGTAGTAGTCGCCCGCCCGCCCGATGGGATCGTAGACGCAGAGGGTGCGTTCCTCGGCGAAGGCCCGCGGGGACAGCAGGACGGCCAGGGCGAGCAGGGAGAACAACAGGGAGCGGCGGAGCGTCACGGGGTCGCCTCCGGGTCGGGAGCGTCGGACGGGTCGGGCGCGGGGGCGCCGAAGGGGTCGTCGCCCGCGAAGGGGTCGGGCGTCGGGGCGGTCTCCACCGGCGCGTCGGGGAGCTGGCCCAGCTCGGGGCAGCGGTGGCCGGTGGCGGCGGTCCAGATGAGGTCGGCCTCGTGGAGGCTCACGAGGCGGGAGTATTCATCGAGCAGGGCCCAGGGGCCGTCCACCGGGGCGGCGTCGAGGGCGGCGGCGTGCGCCCCCAGGGCGTGTTCCAGCTCGTCACTTCGGCCGGCGTTGGCGGTGATCAGGGCCTGCAGCCCGCGGCCCAGCCGCACCTCGGTGTTCTCGCTGGCGGCCGCCGCGCGCTCGAGCTCGGCCCAGGGCTCGATGCCCTCGGGGGCCATGCCCGGCACCATGGCCCAGGCCGCGGCGCGCATGGCCCAGGGGGCGTGCCACCACTGCTCGTCGTCCACGCACTCGGTGCCCCGGGCCACGGCCACGGGGATGTCCATGGGGACACCCAAGCCGCCATCCCCGGCGCGGTCGTGCAGCAAGGCGTTGACTCCGGCGTACATGCCGAGCAGGTAGATGATGCCTTCGTCCCCCTCGAGGGACGGGCACTCGCCATCGCCAACGGGGCCGTAGCGGGCCACCAGGTGCTGCCATGACGCGTAGAAGCGCTGGGCGGCCTGCCGGTGGGCGCGGGCCTCGCGGATGCGGGCGTCCTGAACCGCGGCCAGATCGTCGCCGCGCATCATCAGCCGGGCGGCCTCGAGCTCCGCCTCCCAGGCGTGGCCTTCGGCGCAGAAGCCGGCGGTGGTCTCGGAGATGATCAGGGCCAGGTGGGGTTCCTGGTCGCCGCGCCCGGTGGATGAGAGCACGTGGCCCAGGGAGGCTCCCAGGGCGCAGGCGCGGTCCACGTCGCCCATGGCGCCGGCCTGGGGCACAACCTTGTCGAGGGTGTAGCGGTCGACGGCGCGGGGGCAGCCGGCGAGCAGCAGGGCGGCGAGAGCGGGGAGCGTGTGCAGCGAGCGCATGGGACCTGGGACACCTGGAGGGGGGCCCCTTATCCGCGCGTACCCTGGGCCGCCCCCTCCCCCACCGTCGGATACAGCACAAGGTCCCCCCTCCGGAGCGAGCTGGATGAGCAGGCGTTCGATCCTCATCGTGCTGTGCTTCGTGGCCACGGTCCTGGCCGTCGCGTTGCTCATGCGACCGCCGGATGCCCCTCCCACGGTGCGGATCCCGGGGATCGAGCAGACCGCCCCGACCACCGAGCGGGGTGTGACCACGCACAAATCCAACGAGCCCGAGCCCTCCGAGCCGACCCCGCCGCCGGAGGAAGCCGCACCGGCTCGCCCCTCCTGCGACGCCGACGCCGACTGCGGCCCCTGGGAGCGCTGTCTGCTGTCGACCTGCGTCGACGGCCGGCGGGCCTGCACCGAAGACGCCGACTGCGGGCTGGGCTCCCGTTGTGAACTCGAGGCCTGCATCGAAGGCGACCGGAGCTGCGGCCCCCAGCTCCCCTGCCCCGGCGATCAGCGCTGCCTGTTCGGGCTCTGCGCCGACGGGGAGCCGGCCTGCGCCGACGACGCGGGCTGTGACGAAGGCAGGCGCTGCGTGCTCGGCGCCTGCCTCGACGGGCAGCGGGACTGCTACCGCGACGCCGACTGTCCCCGGGACCGGCGCTGCCTCTTCGAGCGCTGCGCTGCGGGTGCCCGCCAATGCGACGCCGACGCGGACTGCGCCGAGGGCTGGCGCTGCAGCTTCGGCCGCTGCGCCGAGGGCGCGCGGGAGTGCAGCCAGGACCCCGACTGCGGCGAAGGCTGGCGCTGCGTCTTCGGCATCTGCGGCGAGGGCGCGCGGGAGTGTGACGCCGATCCGGACTGCGGCGAGGACCGCCGCTGTGTCTTCGGGGCCTGCGCCGACGGAGCGCGGGAATGCAACCAGGACCCCGACTGCGGGGATGGCTGGCGCTGCGTCTTCGGGGACTGCGCCGAGGGCGAGCGCGAGTGCGAGGGGGACGAGCAGTGCCCAGAGGGCACCAGCTGCGTCTTCGGCGTGTGCGCGGCCGCCTGAGCGCCGATCCCTCAGGACCACATCACAGGCTCGTCGGGCTCCGCCAGGATGCCGTCCGCCTCCGCGCGCTGGATGATACCCTGCAGGCCCGTGTAGAGGCCGAGCAGGGATGACAGCAGGCAGACCACCCCCGCTTCCCGCCGCCGGAAGGCCGCCAGTCGCCGGGGCTTGCGCCGTGGGGGAGGATGCACCACCTCCGCCAGCTCGACCCAGCTGATGGCCCAGTGCAGCCAGGAGGACTCCGGCACGATGGTGGCGATCTGGTACGGCGCCGCCCGGCCCAGCTGGATCTCCCACAGCATCGTGCCCACATCGTGCAGCCAGCAGGCGATGCGCTCCTGCTCGGAGCGCCGGTCGAAGGACTCTTCGTCCCGGAGCCCGCGATCCCAGGGGACCTCCCAGTCGTCCCACGGGAAGCGCTCCACGGTCCGGAAGGGGTTGGGCATGTCATCCCCCCTCAGCTCTTGACCATCACCGACCGGGTAGCACCAGACGTCCTGTTCCACGACACACATGCGAACCTCCTTGCTGTGTTCGCCAGTGACAGCCGCAAGAAGGGTGCCAACCGATATTCGGCGTTCGAGCGTCTGTGGGTGTCGAAGTGTCGAACGAGGTGTCGAACTTTCGACACCCCTGTGGACGGCTGCCTCGGGGGCGACGGCGGGGGGGCTCAGGGCACGGTGCGCCTACAAGTGCCCACCCTGCGCCGCAGGGTTGGGGGTTGCAGGCGCCAGAGCAGGCGAAACCACCTGCAAGTGTGCACCCTGCCGACTCAGGGTCGGGGGTTGCGGGCGCCTGGGCCGCCATCTGCGCCTACAAGTTCGCACCCTGCGCCGCAGGGTTGGGGTTTGCAGGCGAATCGGGCCTGAGTCGCAGGCGGCCCGAAGCCAGGAGCCGTCGCCACGCCGCCGCGCCTGGCGGGCTCGCGGCTGCTGGAAGGTCGCGCCGGGCTGCCCTGTAGGACCGTGCGCCTCGTCACTGCGTTCCTCGTCTGCCCGTCCTACCTGTTCGCGCTACGCGCGAACGGTTTCGGGCCTCGAAACGGCCCGAAACCCGGGTCCGCCATCAAGAAAAGCCAGCCTCTCGGCTGGCCCTCATTGATGGCGCCCCCGAGTTGACGCTTATCGAACTTTCTGGGTGGAGCCGGGGCGGGAGTGGGAGGAGATGCGGGGGGTGGTGGAGAGGATGGTGGGGTGAGCCAGGATGGTACGGCGGGCTGGGGCCGGTGGAGCGCCTCCGGCACCCTGTCCACAAGCCCTCTCCACTCCGCACCTTCAGAGGCCCCGAGATCGGCGGTCCTCTACCCTGGTCCGCTGGTGGTCCAGTTCCACCTGCCTTGGAACGGTAGTGACGGTCCGCCAGCAGGGAAAGGGCGTTGTTGCTGCGACAATGCGAGTCAACCTCTCTTGAACCTTGAACAACGCGAAACCACGCCATACTGTTAGAGCAGGCGACAGAACGCCATGGGGTAGCATGAAAGCGGACAACCAGCGTTG